>NZ_JQZX01000002.1:0-269373 GCF_000765975.1 Porphyromonas canoris | reverse complement strand
TTTCTATGCCCATGAAAATTTTTTTCTATGCCCATGAAAATTTTTTTCTATGCCCATGAAAATTTTTTTCTATGCCCATGAAAAATTTTTTCTATGCCCATGAAACTTTTTTTTCCTTATTTATGAAACTTTTTTCCCTTGCTCATGAAACTTTTTTTCCTTGCCCATGAAACTTTTTTTCTTGCTCAAGAAACTTTTTTTTCTTGCCCATGAAACTTTTTTTCCTTGCCCATGAAACTTTTTTTTCTTGCCCATGAAAATTTTTTCCACCCTCCATCAACTTTCCGGGCAACCGTCCCCTTCTTGCCGAACGATGCGGCGGAAGTTCAATGAAAAAGCACCAAAGGTTTCGGATAAAACCTTCGGTGCTTTTCGTGTAGTGCTGCTTGGCAGCTGCGATGAGCGGAGAGCTGTTCAGGAGAGAGGGCGGTCGGGGTCAGGTGCCGGAGGTGTCGCTCTTTACGATTCGCAGACCGATCTCTTCGAGCCCGACAAGGAGAGTGTCGGCCATCAGGTGCTGGAGCGAAATGGTGTGAACGCCCGGTGTGGCGAAAGATTTCTTCAGATAAACAGGCGTGCTCGTGAGGTGGAAGTGATAACCGCCTTTGGAGATCCGGGTGTCTGCTTCCCGAAAGCGGACCTCCACGGTCTCGGTCTGATACCGACGAGTGTTGGTCTCGGAAATGATGCCCAGCACGAGGTTGTTGTACGGGTATCTTTCGGTGTATCTGATGTCGATATGGATGTCGTACAGCTGCGTGGTGTCTTCGATGCTGAACGAGTAGAAGAGCTCTTTCTTGGAACGCCATCCTTCTTCGGGGACCTCGTGGAAGAGCGCGTAGTGGTACCCGCTCCGGCATGAAATGAGTACCGATGATGCTGCCAGAAGCAGTAAGAAAAGGATGCAGAATGTTCTTTTCATGTCTCCGCCGGGGGTGTGAGAGAGGGGGTGAGGATCAGTCTGCCACTCTGTCCGCTTTTGCTTCTTTGCGTCTGCGTGGGGAGGACTTGGATCTGCTGCGTCTCTTCTTCTCTCCCGTGCCACTTTCTCCTGCATCGAACCGGGAAATGCTCTCGTTGAGAATGTCTTTGGAGGGCTTCTCTTCTTTGCCTTTCTTGGCGTCGTGCTCCGGAGAGAACGGTATCTCGCCCTCTTTGTTCATGCGGATCACGCGGAATGCTCTGTCCGCAGAGATGGTTACATAAGCCGGTCCCTCCTGTCTCTCGTTGCGGTTGTCAATGGCGTAAGTGATGTTTTTGGCCAGAATGTCCGCTTTGAAGTATTTGTACATACCGAGCTGAGTGCGCAGACGTACTTCCCTCGACGGCATCTTCTTCTGTGCTTCGGCGTAGACATCGGTCTCGAAGTTGATGCAGCATTTAAGCTTGCCGCACTGCCCCGCAAGCTTCAAAGGATTCATCGAAAGGTCTTGGATGCGGGCAGCATTGGTGCCTACCGAAAGGAACGATGGCATCCACTGCGAACAGCAAAGCTCCCGACCGCACGGACCAATGCCGCCGATGCGACCGGCTTCCTGTCTCGCCCCGATCTGCTTCATCTCTATGCGGATGTGAAACTCTTCGGCAAGCTTCTTTATCAGCGTCCGAAAGTCTACACGATCATCGGAGATGTAGTAAAAGATTGCTTTCAGCCCGTCCGCCTGATATTCGACATCTCCGATCTTCATATCGAGTCCGAGATCTTTGGCAATCTCCCTGGAGCGAATCATGGTGCTGTGCTCCAGGGCTTTTGTCTGATGATACTTCTCCATGTCCGACTCCTTTGCCAAACGATATATCTGACGAATCTCTCCGCCGGGATGGCGATAGCGGATCTTTTTCATCTGCAAAGCCACGAGCTTCCCCGTCAGTGTTACCATTCCTATATCATGACCGGGTGAAGACTCCACGGCAACCATGTCGCCCTGATGCAGCTCCAATCCCAACGGATTGGTATAGTATCCCTTGCGAGTGTTCTTGAACTGGACTTCGGTAAACTCGTACTCATTCGCCCCCTTCGGAAGATGAGAGAAATAGTCGTAAGAGTTCAGCTTTATGATAGGCGTCGCTCCCCTTTTTCTCTTACGACAGGGACAACATCTCTTCTGTGGCGATTGTTCCGTATCTATATGTGTGTCGTTATCTGTAACCATAACTGTCTGTTTGTTGTTGCACTAATATAAGTAATTATTGAAAAGAGGCTGCCATGCAGGTCTCTATCCTTTTTGATTCTCCTGCAGAGCGGACAGACGAAAATACTCGTCTCTCCACTGAGCGGCAGAGATAAAATCCAACGCTTTGGCTGCTTTCTCCATGGCACTCTTGGCAGCGCTGATCTTTTCGGACAGCTGTTGTGCCGAGACATACGCACTCTCGGCTTGCTCTGCAACCATCGCGGTGTCCGTTGCTTTGAATGAGTAGCTTGCCGCCTTTGAGTCTGCTTTCTTCCCGGTGGGCGCTCCCGTGAGATCCAATATGGAGGCAGAGTTCTTCACGATCTGCTTGGGAGTGATGCCATGCTTTTTGTTGTATTCGAGTTGTTTGTTTCGACGACGCTGAGTCTCCTCTATGGTGAGTGCCATACTTGCAGTAATAGTATCGGCGTAGAATATCACCCTGCCATTCAGGTTGCGAGCCGCACGCCCTGCCGTCTGGGTAAGAGAGCGATGAGAACGCAGGAAGCCTTCTTTGTCGGCATCCAAAATAGCCACAAGAGAAACCTCAGGAAGATCCAGTCCCTCTCTTAACAGATTGACGCCGACAAGGACGTCAAACTCTCCCGACCTCAAGCCTTCCATTATCTCAACCCTTCTCAATGTATCCACATCGCTATGTATATATTCACACTTTATGCCTGCTTGAGATAGATATTCAGAAAGCTCTTCTGCCATCTTCTTAGTAAGGGTTGTTATGAGGACACGTTCATCCGCTTCCACTCTTTTTCTCACTTCTTCCATGAGATGGTCTATCTGATTGAGCGTCGGATGTATTTCTATAACAGGGTCAGGAAGACCGGTGGGTCGGATCACTTGCTCCACGACAACGCCTCCGCTTTTTTCAAGCTCGTAATCTGCCGGAGTTGCCGAGACAAAAATCGTATCTCCGATGATCTCTTCAAACTCTTCAAACTTCAGCGGTCTGTTATCTATGGCGGCAGGCAGTCTGAAACCATACTCCACCAAGTTTGTTTTTCTTGCGCGATCCCCTCCGTACATGGCTTTGACCTGAGGTATGGTTACGTGGCTTTCGTCTATCACAAGTAGAAAATCAGAGGGGAAATAGTCGAACAAACAGTAGGGTTTCTCTCCCGGCGCTCGCCCGTCAAAGTATCTTGAATAGTTCTCTATACCGGAACAGTATCCTACTTCTTTCATCATCTCGATGTCATACGATACTCTCTCATTGAGACGCTTGGCTTCCAATAGCTTCCCTTCTCGCTCAAAGAGATTGACCTGAATCTCCAGATCTTTTTGGATCTGCTTTATTGCTTGAGAAAGAAGTTCCGAAGATGTTACAAAAAGAGTGGCAGGATAAAGAGATAGTGAAGGAAGTACCCCCAACTCCTTACCTGTAAGAGGTCTAAATCGAGTGATTCTGTCCACCTCGTCTCCCCACAACTCTATTCTGTAAGCGATA
Source organism: Porphyromonas canoris (assembly GCF_000765975.1). Lineage (NCBI taxonomy): Bacteria > Pseudomonadati > Bacteroidota > Bacteroidia > Bacteroidales > Porphyromonadaceae > Porphyromonas > Porphyromonas canoris. The sequence continues at coordinate 265,737 of NZ_JQZX01000002.1, read as the reverse complement.
CCATCATAGTTTTCTTCTGCCGGAAAAATATCTATGGTATCTCCCTTTGCTCTAAAGTTACCGGGTAAAAACTCTGCTTTATTGTGGATATAATAGGCATCTACCAATGATCTAAGAAGAGATTCTCTATCTATACGGCTTCCTTGTTTTATCTCTATACGCTTCTCGATATAGGCACTCGGATTTCCCATACCATAGATGCAAGACACAGAGGAGACGATGATAATATCCTGTCGTCCGCTCATGAGAGACATTGTAGTTCTCAGTCTCAACTTATCCAATTCGGCATTTATAGCCAAGTCTTTTTCTATGTAAAGATCAGATGCCGGAAGATAGGACTCCGGCTGATAATAATCATAGTACGACACAAAGTACTCAACAGCATTGTCCGGGAAAAAAGACTTGAACTCACCATACAACTGTGCTGCCAATGTCTTATTGTGGCTCAGGATAATCGTGGGCTTGCCTATCTTTTCTATGACATTAGCAATGGTAAATGTTTTCCCTGAACCTGTTACCCCCAATAGCGTCTGACGGGACCTTCCACTATTAAGACCATCAACCAAAGCTTTTATCGCTTCAGGTTGATCTCCTGTGGGCTTAAATTTAGAATTCAGTTGAAACACACTCATCTCTCTACTCCTTATATCATTTACTTTTCGTCCTCTTCATAGATATCCAAAGAGAATTGTTTACCATCCCATTTGGCATACGAGTGGAACTTGATCCAATCCCCCAATATTACGACTCTTTTTTGTTCGGGAATCATCAGATCCACAAGCATGTGTAGATGTCCAAAGATAAAAAAATCGGGCTTTTGATGACTTTCTTTTGCTTCGGTCAAATATTTTTTAGTCCAAGATATGAGATAGTTATTTTGCTCATCCACAAAGTCTGCATCATCTCCATATCTTTTTTCTACTCCTTTTCTTCTGCTATAATTGGACCATGAGTGAGCCAAACCGACAGTCCACCTGGGATGAATAGAAGCATAAAGCTTTTGACAAAACTTGTTGTGGAATACAGATCTGATCACTCTGAAGCCTTTGGATCTGTAATCATACTCATCGCCATGAGCCATAAGGAATCTTTTTCCTTCTATCAGACATTCCCAGCTACTTGTATGGAGTTTCACTCCAAGTTCCTGCTCCAGATACCCAAAACTCCAAATATCATGATTCCCCGTAAAAAAGTGAATCTCTATGCCGAGATCAGACATTCGTGCAATCTGTCCCAAGAAACGAGTAAAACCTCTTGGTACAACGTCTCTATACTCAAACCAGTAATCAAAAATATCTCCCAGCATCACAAGCATACAAGCATCCTGCTCAATAGATTTTAACCACTGAACCAGACGGCGTTCCAATGCTACGGGATCTTTATGAAAAGGTGATCCCAAGTGGACATCCGAAAAGAAATATACCGCTTTCCCGGATGGTATGCTGTATGATGTGATACCTGAGTCTGTCATTATAAAAATCCAAGCTCCAACAGAGCCTCTTCACTCATCATCTCCTTAGACCATTCCGGTTCAAAGGTCAGATTTATAGTAACCTCTTTAATTCCTTTAACGCTCTCTACCTTCATCTTTACGTCCTCCATGATGAAGTCCGCAGCAGGACAGTTGGGAGCAGTCAGCGTCATCGTAACCACTACATGTCCGTTATCCTGTATATCTATATCGTATATCAATCCAAGATCATACACATTCACCGGAATCTCCGGATCATATACTGTTTTAAGCATACGTACGATCTCTTCTTCTTGCATTAGCAGTGGGTTGTTATCATTATTGCTCATAAATTCCATTTTGAGTAGATTATCTCAATACCTTTCTCTATAATATCATCTCTATCCTTAGCTCCACTGAGAGACATTCGCACTTCCGGTTCTATCCCCTGTTCATGGGAGAGAAACTTTCTGTCTAGTCCGGCAGCAGTAGAATATCTCACTCGCCATCCGTTGGGCAATTCTGCCATTGCGGGCAGACCTGCGCCACCTCCGGATCTCAGCCCCACTGTCGTAATATTCTCCTCATAGACGGCTTTGTACAGAAAGTCATTCGTTGCGCTATAACTGCCGGCATCTTGAAGTACAACAATGGGAATATCCGTCCAGAAAGCATTATGTCCGTAAGGAGAGACATATTGAGGGCGAGGTTCGGAATAATCTCCCCTCTTGTTGCTTTTCTTGTACTTCGTGTACCCAACCAATCTTTTCTGAGAGAGAAAATAAGAGAGAAGCATATCTGAATTGGTCACCAAACCTCCTCCGTTTCCTCTGAGATCTATTATGACGCCCTTACAATCACTAAAGTAAATGGAAAGAAACTGCATCTCTCCGAGTGAGTTCATAAAACTTGGATAGATGATATATCCTATATCTTTATTGCCATCGTCAATAGCTGATGATGACTTTATTTTTGTATAAATCATTCCGTGAGATACTCTGTACTTATCTCCCAGATAGATTTTTCTTAAAGCAGGATCTAACGATTCCTCTCCATTGGGATTAGTCCACGTATAGTTTCCACGATCAAAAAATGAGATCAGATTACAATGCCCATCTTTCAGCTCTCTTATCATGTCCGAAAGCAGATCAAAAAACTGAAGAGTAGTCAGTTTTTTTGCATTCAAACGGCTCTGATACTCGATTTTTATGGCATCCCAGTCTATATTCTTCTCTTCAAAATAGCAGTAATTATCATTCAAGATATTCCAAAGAGCCTCAAAGTTTTCCTGCTGGCTCCCCGAATTTTCCACCTCAATCTTCTTACAAGAAGGGAGGAAAAACAGCAATATTGCAATGGCTATACCACCAAACCTCTTCATGATTGTGTATATTTTTAGAAGTGAAAACTTTTATCTATCCGATCCGTTCTGATACTGCGCGATCCGCTCAACTTAAAATAGTCGAAAGAGTATCCCAAAACAAGACCAAAATAAAGATCTCTGAACGTCCTGTTATTCAGCCTCATATTGGTATATCCATGTTCAAATCCCAATATCAGAGTAGAGTGAGCAAACGGAATGTCTGCCGTAAGCATCTGCTTTACCCTCAATCTGTTCCATGGTTGAGTGAGATAAAACTTGAGTGGGGCGCCATTCTCTCCTCCGATATAGTCATAATAAGGCTGCCCAAAACCCGGATGAAAAGTTAGATGAAGGGCAGAGAGTTGTGCCTTGTAATGAAGATACATCTTGTACTCCTTTATCTTTATGGGGAAAAGCACTCCTGTGGCTAAGTCTAAACCGGCAGAGAGTTTTAGATTGAATACATTGTTGGTATTGGCAGACTTTATGGTAGACCCCAAGACAAGATTTCCCATTAAAGCCAAATCCCATTTCAACCACTTCTTTTCCAGAAGATTCCAGGCCGGTCCGAATGCTCCATCAAACTGCAAAAACTGCATCCCCGAACCATTTACGGGATTTCGATAGAGAGCCGCATGAATATCCATAAGAGATTGCCAGGATCCGATACGCAACCAATCCTGCCTCTCTCTCTTATATCCCTCTCTTTTCAGCTTAAAGAATATGCCTTCGTGAGGAATGGGAGAAAGGTAGTCATCCAATGCCTGCCCCATTCCGATCGTGAGAAATCGCCTGCTATGAGTTGTGGGAAGAGGATCGAACTCAGAGAAGGGCTCCCCTACGTAGATCGTATGTAAGGCTCTGCTTACCACTTCCGAGAAGGTTCTCTTCTTGGATGTAGATGTCCGGACGGAGTCTTTCTGAGCCATAGCGGGAAAAGCCAAACAGCAGAGCAATCCGACGACATAGATTTGCACAAACTTTTTCATTCTTCCACCTCCTTCTCTTCCGTTTCATTACCAAAAGGAATACTCTTCATCCCGGTAGCCTCTCCAAGAAGACGATTGGTCTCCATAAACTCTTCATTGTCATCCGATGGCGAATCTTCCAAGCTCAAAACCTCTTCGTCTTCAGTTGCGACCTCCACTTTTCTGCCCTCCTTCTCTTCTATATCTCCCACCTCAAAGGTACTCAAACGCTTACCTTTAGCTCTAATGCCCTTTACGGCAATATACTCTTCCACATCTATGACTACCGGAAGGCGGTGCTGATCTTTTCCTTTGAAAGAGACTTCAAACAGAGGATAAGATTCATCAGAAAGGGTTATCATCTCGCAGCCTTCGCCCAAGATGTTTTCTCTCTTTGCAGAATCTTCAACTTGGAAGCGTTTAATATAGGTGTATCCTTGCTCCGAATCGAAATAGATCAACGTCCAAACCTTGTTCGGATCATACTTCTCTATGATGAATATATCGTTTTCAAAGTGATTCGTGTCGCTAAATGAAGTAGTGTATGTCTCCCCATTCTGACGGATGACCAATATCTTGTCTTCAGGGAAAAACTCACCCAAGAAAGCTCCTCGTTCGTCATAGTTGATTCTATTGACATCATGATCGAACCAGACCATTCTGCCTCCAAGAGTGGATACACCCTTTTGCTTCAATACGATCTTGTGTACATCCCCTTTTGTAAGCAGGTATCCTCTCGATGAGCGTCCCATAATCCGGATAGAGGAAAAGTCTTTCTCAAATACCAGCTGACGCTGACTGGGCTTCGGCTTGAGTACTACTCTTACCGTCTCGGCTTCTCCATTAGGATTGGCGGAGAAGTAAACAAACTTGGATCCCTCTCCTCCATATCCCACGGGATAGTCCCTGTCTCTCATGAAAGAGGTTACACTAAAACGTTTGATGAAATAGTGTCCATGCTTTCCCTCTCTATGGATCGTGTTGTAGACCGTCCGCTTATCATTCTTCACAAAACGGGCTACGTGAATAATATCTTTCCCTACAAAAGCCTTTTCCGCAACCTTAGTGATGATATACCTTGCATCCTTAAAGAAGACTATGATATCGTCTATATCCGAAATGTTACAAACGAACTCATCTTTCTTCAAAGCGGTTCCGATAAAGCCCTCTTGCCTGTTGACATAGAGCTTCTCATTCTTCTCTACCACTTTGGATGCTTCTATGGTATCAAAACTGCGCACTTTGGTACGACGTGGATACTTTTCGCCATACTTTTCCAACAAGGAAGAGTACCACTCTATCGTATATTCCACAATGTGATCCATCCTGTACCGAACTAGTTCCATCTCTTTCAAAAGAGACTCCAGCAGTATTTGATTCTTCTCTTCATTGAAGCGCAGAATCCTTGCCATACGGATTTCCAGCAGTCTCCTAAGGTCTTCATCCGTCACGGGACGTACGAGATCTTTAAGCTCTTTAGCCAATGCGGTTCGGATGTAAGCCACAGCCTCTTCGGTGCTTTTAGCCTCTTCAAACTTCTTATCCTTGTACACCCTCTTCTTGATGAACAGCTGCTCCAAATATGCAAAAAGATGCTTCTCTCTCAGCTCATCGTATTCCACTTGAAGTTCGGCATGAAGATGATTTTTGGTACGCTCCACATTATCCTTCAAAACATCCGATACGGAGACAAAGACGGGCTTATCATCCTTTATCACACAGCAGTTTGGAGAGATGCTTATCTCACAGTCTGTAAATGCGTAAAGGGCATCTATTGTCTTATCGCTCGATGTTCCGGGAGCCAGCTGAATCTCTATATTGGCCTTTTCGGAGGTCTTATCATCCACCTTTCGTATCCGGATCTTACCTCTCTCGTTGGCTTTGAGTATGGAGTCTATAAGCGAAGAGGTGGTCTTTCCGAACGGCAGCTCGTCTATGACAAGAGTCTTAGAGTCTTTCTTTATGATATTGGCACGCACTTTTACGTTGCCGCCTCGTTCGCCATCGTTATACTTTGAAACATCTATGTGTCCTCCGGTCTGAAAGTCCGGATACAGCCTGAAAGCCTCCCCTTTTAGGTGAGAGATACAAGCCTGAAGTATTTCCGAGACATTGTGCGGCAGTATTTTGGATGAGAGACCAACCGCTATACCCTCTACGCCTTGTGCCAATAAAAGAGGAAACTTTACAGGCAGACGCACCGGCTCCTTATTGGCTCCATCATAGGATGGACGGTATTCCGTTATTTTAGGACTGAATAGCACCTCTTTTGCAAACGGAGTCAGACGAGCCTCTATGTAACGTGCTGCGGCAGCCCCATCCCCTGTAAGGATGTTTCCCCAGTTACCTTGACACTGGATAAGAATATCTTTCTGACCGAGCTGTACCAAGGCATCCGAGATACTTGCATCGCCATGTGGGTGAAGCTGCATAGAGAACCCCACGATGTTTGCTACCTTTATGAGTCTGTCATCCATCTGCGACATCGTATAAAGTATACGACGCTGAACAGGCTTCAAGCCATCCGCAATGTGTGGTACGGCTCGTTCCAGTATGACATAAGAAGCGTAGTTGACAAACCACGACTTATACATCCCGGTAAGGATATAGGTTGATCCCGATGAAGAGACTCGTTGCGACTCTTCCGGATACTCTGTATATTCTTCTATTTCTATACTACTCATATACTCTCATGATGTATCGGTACAATCTAAGCAAAGATACAACTTTTTCCTCTTTCTATTTATTGCTTTCCGGACAGGATACAAGAGGTGCATTTTTTACCATACTACGGCAAAGAAAACTTGATCACTAAAACAAAGATTGAGGACATATACAAAAAAACAAAATTACACTCTTGAGGGATGATTTTTTTTAATCTTCTTTTTGGAGCAAAATAAGAGCTTTTACAAACGTCATTTTTATATATTCCATCCCGAAAAATGCTCACTTTTTTCGCTCTCTCTATTTTGATCGGAAGGGTCGTTTTCAGAGCACGACCGAATTGTTAAATCTGCCCCGTTTTATTAACACAATTTCCGACACTCGTTAAGCCAAAACGCTAAACGAGCATATTTTGTCGGCTTAACGTGTTTAATTTTTCAATGAACACGTTTACTGATTTCATTAAACACGTTTACCGGATTCAATTAACGTGTTTAGAAATTTCAGTCATTGCGCTAATATCCAATAACTTACCTGTTTCTACCCGAAAAATGGGCTTTTTGGCACAATTTCTTTATTAAGAATTCATCACAATTAGACCTCTTAAATTTCACCTCTATTAACTCGAAAATGGGGCATAAAACCGATCAAGAGGAGAAAAGTTCCGAAATTCGGGATATTTCATATCCTATTGATATACAGACAAATAAACATTAAAAACAAGAATTGGAGAGTAAAATCTTCAAAAAACGTCCCCTTTGTCCCGGAGGATAGAGCCCTCCATTTTTATATAAAAGCTCCCTCCAAAAAAGAGATAAATCCGGCCACTCTCTTATCAGATTTAAGCTATATAAAATGGAATTATAGCTTTTAGTTCTAAAAAGAGTTACGAAATAGTTGTGTCATATCACTTTTGGGCTTATCTTTGTGGCGCAAAAGCAGATTATTTATATATATCTCTATTACAACATCTCTATAGTATGGCCTACACCAACAATGTAATGATTGTCCGACATAAGCTTCTGGCAACTCTTGTCAAGCTATGGAAAGAGGGACAGCTCGTAGAAAAAATAGACTACCTTCCTATTGAATTTTCCCCTCGAAGGTCGAAAGTACTTGGAAGGTGTTGCCCTCATAAAGAGCGCGCAGTGTGGAAATACAAATGTTTTCCACTGCTCGGCTTCGATATGACGGATGAAGAGAGCGAAGTGGACATGCTTTCCAAGTACGCAAAGAAGGCTCTTGAGCGTGAAGCTCCAAACAAAGAGAACCTTATGTGCGTCATAGACGAAGCATGCACATCTTGTGTACAGATCAACTATGAAGTCTCTAATCTGTGTCGTGGGTGCGTGGCTCGAAGCTGCTATACCAACTGTCCGAAAGACTCCATCAGCTTTCAAAAAAACGGACAAGCACAAATCAACCACGACACGTGCGTGAGTTGCGGCATATGTCATAAGTCTTGCCCCTATCACGCTATCGTTTACATTCCCGTTCCTTGCGAAGAAGCTTGTCCGGTAAAAGCCATTTCAAAAGATGAGTATGGTGTAGAACATATAGACGAAAGCAAGTGTATATACTGCGGAAAGTGTCTGAACGCCTGCCCGTTTGGTGCTATCTTTGAAATATCGCAGACCTTCGATGTACTTCAAAGCATCCGTAAGGGAGAAGAGGTCATTGCCATCATAGCTCCTTCCATACTCGGTCAGTTCAAGACAACCATAGATCAGGTTTACGGAGCGTTCAAACAGATCGGCTTCACCGATGTTATTGAAGTGGCTCAAGGAGCAATGGATACCACAAGCAACGAGGCTCACGAACTTCTCGAAAAACTTGAAGAGGGACAACCCTTCATGACTACCTCTTGCTGTCCATCCTATATAGAATTGGTGAACAAGCATATTCCGGAAATGAAGCCATTCGTTTCGTCCACCGGTTCGCCCATGTACTACACCGCACGTATTGCACGCAAAAAATATCCGAATGCCAAGATCGTGTTTGTGGGTCCTTGTATCGGTAAGCGTCAAGAGATACGCAGAGACGAAGAGGTGGATATGATCCTGACATTTGAGGAAGTGGGTGCTATCTTCAAAGGAATGGACATAGAGCTTCAACAAGCTCCTGCTTACAAGATGGCATTTAACTCTGTACGTGAAGCACATGGCTTTGCACTGAATGGAGGTGTAATGGGTGCCGTAAAAGCGTATCTGGGCAAAAATGCCGATAAGGTCAATGGCATAGAAGTGGCAGACCTTAATAAGAAGAATATCACAATGCTCCGCAGCTATGCTAAAACAAAGAAAGCTCCGGGACAATTCATAGAAGTAATGACCTGTGAAGGTGGTTGCATATCCGGGCCAAGCGCATACAACGATATTGTATCGGGACGTCGTCAGCTGAATAAAGAGCTTACGAACGTAAAGGAGACGTATGCGGACAATAATTGATCTTCTGAAAAGAGATCATACACTATCGGATAGAGACCTTATATATCTTCTCTCCTCTTCTGATGCAGATACCATACAATATCTGCATCAGAAGGCAAGAGAAGTTACTCTCGAAATCTTTCAGAACAAAATCTATCTGAGAGGACTGATAGAACTAACCAACTACTGTCATAACAACTGCTTCTATTGCGGTATTCGCAAAGACAATAAAGAAGTTTCGAGATACCGCCTTTCTCATGAAGAGGTATTGGAATGCTGTCGGGAAGGATACGATCTCGGCTTTAGGACTTTCGTCCTTCAAGGAGGAGAAGATCCCCGACAAACAACTCCCTGGATAGAGTCCCTTGTACGCGATATACGCACAACATTTCCGGAGTGCGCCATAACGCTCTCCCTCGGTGAAAAGTCTTACGACTCATATCTTAAATTCTATAAGGCTGGAGCAAACCGGTATCTGCTGAGACATGAAACGTTTGACTCCGCACACTACTCCTCGCTTCACCCTTACACCATGAGCCATTCTCGGAGACAGCAATGCCTGATGTCTCTCAAAGAGATTGGCTATCAGACAGGAACAGGGATAATGGTAGGAAGTCCGGGACAAACAGTGGAACATCTGCTTCAAGATATTAGATTTATCGAACGATTCAAACCGGAAATGATCGGCATAGGACCTTTCATACCTCATCATGCCACTCCCTTTTCCGGAGAAAAGGCCGGCAGTGTGGATATGACACTACGACTCTTATCTATATGTCGCCTCATGCTGCCCCATGCTCTTATCCCTGCAACCACGGCATTGGCTTCACTTCCCGGAGAAGGACGCCTTGGAGGGATCCTTGCAGGAGCTAATGTCATCATGCCTAACCTATCTCCGGCTTCACGTCGCAAGGAATATTCGCTGTATGATAACAAGGCTGCTTTCGGAAGCGAATCGGCACAAGGAATTATAGATTTAGCTGCACAACTACACACGATTGGGTATGAAATCTCCATGGAACGTGGGGATCATCCTGAATATCAGAATTAAGATTCTACCTATTTATATGTATTAAGAGCAAAAAATATATTACTTTTGTTCTCTCCTCAGGAAATATTTGAAACCTTATATGTAAAATGGCATATAACAAAACATCAAGAAAAGCCGAAGAGTTTATTTCTCACGAAGAGATTTTGGATACTCTCGCTTTTGCCGAAGCAAATAAAGACAACAAAGCGATTATTGAAGAGATCCTTGTAAAAGCAGCAGAAGGGAAAGGCATAGATCACAGAGAAGCTGCTATCCTCCTTGAGTGCGAGGATCCGGAAATACAGCAACGAATGTTTGACATTGCAAAAGAGATCAAGCAGAAGTTGTATGGCAACCGGATTGTAATGTTTGCTCCTCTGTACCTATCCAATTACTGCATCAATGGGTGTACCTACTGTCCTTATCACGCAAAGAACAAGACCATCCACAGACGCAAGCTTACACAAGAAGAGATAGCCAATGAAGTCATTGCTTTGCAGGATATGGGCCACAAAAGACTTGCACTCGAAATGGGAGAACACCCTACTCTCAACAGCATGGAATATCTTTTGGAGTCCATCTCCACGATATACGGCATCAAGCACAAAAACGGTGCAATACGACGTGTAAACGTCAATATTGCCGCAACAACGGTAGAGAATTACAAGAAGCTGCACGAAGCAGGAATAGGGACATACATCCTTTTCCAGGAGACTTATCATAGAGAAACCTACGAAGCACTGCATCCGACGGGGCCGAAGAGCGACTATGTCTATCACACCGAAGCCATGGACAGAGCGATGGAAGGAGGCATAGACGATGTCGGTATTGGCGTTCTTTTCGGACTCAATACCTATAAGTATGACTTCACCGGACTATTGATGCACGCAGAACACTTGGAAGCAACTTTCGGTGTAGGTCCTCATACCATAAGCGTACCGAGAATATGTCCTGCGGATGATATCGACACGGCAGACTTTCCCAACTCTATTTCGGATGACATCTTCCGTCGTATTGTGGCGATTATACGTATTGCTGTTCCGTACACCGGCATGATCATCTCCACGCGAGAGTCTCAAAAGTCTCGCGAGAGTGTACTCGAAGTGGGCATCTCACAGCTCAGCGGAGGTTCTCGAACCACGGTCGGAGGCTACACAGAGGAAAAAGAGAAAGCACACGATACGGCACAGTTTGACCTTAGCGACACTCGCACGCTCGACGAGATAGCCGCCTGGCTCATAGACCTTGGATACATACCGAGCTTCTGCACGGCTTGTTACAGAGAGGGACGAACGGGCGACCGTTTCATGGCTCTTGTCAAGAGCGGACAGATAGCCAACTGCTGCGGTCCCAACGCCATCATCACCCTGAAAGAGTACCTTGAAGACTACGCTTCGAATGAGACCAAGAAGAAAGGAGAAAAGCTCATTCTGAACAGTCTTAAGATGATTCCGAACCTCAAGATACGAGACAAAGCCACTCGCAACCTTTCCGATATTGAGAAAGGAAAGAGAGACTTCCGATTCTGACCCCTATATTCGTCTACCTCGTACACAGACTCATGGAACAGACACCTCGATCCGAACGCCTCCACATCGTACTTTACGGCTGCACCAATAGTGGCAAGTCTTCCCTCATCAATGCTCTTACGGGACAGATGGTCTCTCTTGTTTCCGACACTCCGGGTACAACAACAGATCCCGTCAGTAAGGCGATGGAGCTCCCGGGTCTGGGAGCATGCGTACTGATAGACACCGCCGGATTCGATGACACAAACGAGTCTCTCGGCAAGCTCCGCATAGATCGCACGCGCCGGACGCTGCAAAGCGCAGACATCGCCATTGTCGTGCTCTCATCCGAAGAGCTTTCTCCCGAGTTAGAATGGATAACACAGCTTCAGGAGAAGAATATCCCGGTCATTCCGGTCTTCAACAAAGCGGACATACACGCTTGTCCGGACGCATTACGCACAACACTCAAAGAGAAAACCGGGCTCTCCCCCATCATCGTAAGTGCGCACACCGGCTTCGGCATGGATACACTGCTGGAGACGCTCCGCAGCACAAACACCCGGACACAATCTGCCGAAACCATCACCGGATCACTTGTTTCGGAAGGCGACACAGTATTGCTCGTAATGCCTCAAGACGCCCAGGCACCGAAAGGCAGACTCATCCTCCCACAAGTGCAGACCATACGAGAGCTCCTTGACAAGGGCTGTCTCCCCATCTGCTGCACACCCGACACCATGAAGCAAGCCCTCGATGCGCTACAGCATCCGCCCAAGCTGATCATCACAGACTCACAAGCCTTCAAGAACGTATATGAGATCAAGCCGGCAGCAAGCCTGCTCACCTCCTTTTCGATACTCTTTGCAGCATACAAAGGAGACATCGACAGCTTCGTACAAGGCGCCCAAGCCATCGCGAGCCTTACTCCCCACTCCAAAGTCCTCATCGCCGAAGCGTGCACACATGCACCGGTCACGGAAGACATCGGACGAGTAAAAATACCCGCCCTGCTGCGCAAACGCATATCCTCTTCGCTACAAATCGAGATCGTCTCCGGCAAAGACTTCCCCGAAGACCTCACGCCATACGACCTGATCATCCACTGCGGCGCCTGTATGTTCACCAGAAAGATGGTCATGAACCGCTCCGAGCGGGCACAACAACAGCACGTCCCGATGACCAACTACGGCATCACGATGGCTTATCTCACCGGTATTCTCGACAAAGTAGCCCTTCCTTAAGCAAAAAACTCAAGACATTCAGGCAAAAACAACAGGAGAAGAATAGAGCGATCACCTCTGTTCTTCTCTTTTTTATGCCTCACCCTCCGGCAAATGTTGCTCATGTCAAGAATGAAATCAACGCCTGAAAGCACAAAAACCAATAGGGAACCGACTCGAAATCTCCTTGACATAAATCCAAAAACATTCAATCAAAAAATAAAGACCAATCCATCTGAAATCATCTTATTCCTAACGACCAATTCTATATTTATAAGTAAGAATAGAACTTTTGCTCAGTAACTCCCAACCTCCTCCTCAACAACCTGCACCCGACTATCCAACAGCTCACATCCGAATCCTCAACAACTCACATCCGAATTCTCAACAACTCTCATCTGAATCCTCAACAACTCACATCCGAATCCTCAACAACTCTCATCTGAATCCTCAACAACTCACATCCGAATCCTCAACAACTCTCATCCGAATCCTCAACAACTCACATCTGAATCCTCAACAACTCACATTCTCCTGCCCAATAACTCTCAAGTTTTTACCTAACAATTTTCATTCTTCTACTGATCTAAAATTTGACTCTTAAGCACCTATTATATATTTCACGGCGAGAAATATTCGTTTCACGGCGAGAAATATAGAACTACTTGATAAGAATAGAGTTTTTACTCGGTAATTTTTGAGTTTATGCTTGGGAGTTTTTTGAGGAAATGTCTCTCTTATCGCACAGAAGACCGAGAAATGCAGAGAAGCAGGAGGAAAAGATGGGGCGTTGGTGTGGGAACGGAGAATAAAAAATGCACCGATATACATATTATATATCAGTGCATCGACGTTGTTGTGGTGAGTAGCCCCGACGGGAATCGAACCCATATTTGAAGTTTAGGAAACTTCCGTTCTATCCGTTGAACTACGAGGCCCCGGTGTTTTTGTTCCTCACTACCGTTGTGAGAGTGCAAAAGTAAGGCTTTTATTTCTAATCGCCAATACTCTTTTGCTGCTTTGCAAGTGAGGAAAGTGCTTCTTGCAGCTAAATCTTTCCGTACTTGTAGGCTTCGAGAAGAGCTTTAAGGGCGTCGATCTGGCTTCTGAGCACTTTGCCGTTGTCTGTGTCTCGAACATAGATGCGATGGGAGGAGGCGGCTTTCAGTACCGTAGAGCTTTGAATGTCCTCCATCTTCTCTATTGCTCTCTGTGTGGAGCAGAATGGCTCGTGCTGTATCAGATGCAACCCGTGAGAGTTGAAGATGAGCGTGTAGCCCGCAATGCCGGTGCTCTTCTGGTAGGCTTTGCTGAAGCCTCCGTCGATGAGCATCATGCGACCTCCGGCTTGTATGGGCTGCTCTCCTTTTACGGCTTTTACGGGAACGTGTCCGTTGATGATATGAGAGTCGGGGCCGGAAAGTCCGAACTCTTCGAGTATCTTGATACACACCTCTTCTTCTTTCCGATAGACGAAGTAGTAACCTTTCTGCTCGTGATGAGTGGCTTTGTCTTCCACAAGATAACGCTCCAGTGTGGTCATTGCCGACTTGTCGAAGAGTGGAGAGTCCGGACCGCACCAGAGATACCACATGAAGTCTATCGCCATCTGTTTCTCTTTCTTCTTCGCAACACTGCTGCTCACCCTTGCTTCTCGCACAATGCTGTCTATCTTGTCGTACAATGCTTTTCCGGAATAAGAGGTTTTCCCGATGCGCAAAGCTCGGAATGTCTTGTCTTCGTTCATCGGAATGGAGGCATGATAAAGCAGGTTGCCGTTATATGACAAATACATGCTGCCGTGCTTGTAAAGGATGTCGATGTGTTTCTGTAGCTTTTCGCTGTGTCGGAAGTTGATCAGCAGCCTTTCGACGATCTCTTTCTCTTTGTCGGACAGTTTGTAAGGATCTTTCGGATCTATCGTTGGGAAGTTGGTGTCCAAAAGAGGATAGCTCTTTCCGTCCGGCAGAGTAATGGTCTTGGCTGCCAGATCCATCTTATGCAGCAGATTCCTGTCCTCCATTCCATACTCAGGGTGTCGAGAAATGATTTCGTGCTCCAGCTTGAACTGAATCACGGATATTGCCTTGTGCATCTGAGCAATGAGGTAAGCGCTGTTCTCATCGTAAAGTTTGTCCGCAGAGCCAAGTTTGGGACGGAATACCTTGCACTCGTCATTGGCGTAGGTCTCCATTGCAAAGCGAGCAAGAGGAAGCAGATTGATTCCATATCCTTCTTCCAAAGTATTCAGGTTGGCATAGCGGAGAGAGACTCTTAAAACGTTTGCCATGGATGCAGCATTGCCACAAGCGGCTCCCATCCAAAGCATATCGTGATTACCCCACTGAATGTCGAAGTTGTGATACTTAGAGAGCGTATCCATCACGTGATGAGCTCCCGGCCCTCTGTCATATATATCCCCAACCACGTGAAGATGATCTATGACAAGCCGCTGTATCGTCTGGCACAATGCAATGATAAAGTCCTCTGCCTTTCCGGTTTCGATGATGGACTTGAAAATGCTGTGGTAGTAAGCGGACTTGTGATCATTGCCGGCATCTTCGTGCAAAAGCTCCTGTATAATATAACTGTACTGCTTCGGTAGAGACTTTCTCACCTTGCTTCGAGTGTATTTCTCGGAAACTTTCTTGCAGACTTGGATAAGCTTGTTCAGAATCACCGGATACCACTCTTCTATATTCTCCTCCCTGCGATGAACCTGCTCCAACATCTCCTTGGGATAGTAGATAAGAGTACACAACTCCCTCTTCTCATCTTGCCTGACGTATGCGCCGAAGAGCTCATCTACTTTCCGCTTTATACTGCCGGAAGCATTCTTGAGTACATGATCAAAAGCTTCGTATTCCCCATGAATATCTGCGAGGAAATGCTCTGTGCCTTTAGGTAAACTTAGTATGGCTTCAAGATTGATAATCTCTGTGGCAGCCTCAACTGCAGAAGGAAATTTCTCTGCCAAGAGTTGCAGATATTCCAGACTATAATTCTTAATTTTCATCTTTAAGGTCAATGTCTATAATGATTTGTTTTTTCTGTCTTCAAAGATAGTAAATAGATCAGATATAAAGCAAAAAGGCTGTGTTAACCAAATCTATATGGTAACACAGCCTTATCTTTTGGGAGGAAGACGGGTTTCGAACCCGCGACACCCGGAACCACAATCCGGTGCTCTACCACTGAGCTACAACCTCCATCTTCAAAAGGTCTATTTCCCTTTTGCTCTGCAAATGTAGATATTTATTTTGGATTAACAAGGGATTCAAAGCTTTTTACTAATGAATATTGGCACATTCTGCGCAATATGAAGCAAAATCAGCTCGATCTGCCAACCCAATCCTGAAAAGCAAGGGATATATTCGACCTTTCAGCAACTATAATCTTCCTAAGGTTCAAGATAAAATGATCCGAGAGGTTTTAGGCGTCTCTTTACTAATTTCGTCCAAACAACTTTCTTCTTTACACTTTCATCAAACATATTACCCGTAGTAGTGCACTTTTTTGCTGTTAAAAAGTTGTAGCTCTCCACAGAACTTTCCCCCGATGAGCGGCTAAAACCGGAGATCTCTTTTCCAATCAAGAAAAAGTCTCCCGACTGAAATCTAAACTTGTAAGTCGTATTAGATGTTCCGTAAGTACCGGCAATGGCAAAAAAGTTGACTGTGATATCAAATACTCCTTTGTCGGTAATTTTAAGATAAGACTCATATTTAGTATACTCATCTTCCTCTGTCGGGATAACATTATCCCACATCTTAAAGATTTTATATCCCTCGGACTCCGTACCGAAATAGATCGCCAGAATATTCGGATTATAGTTGTACTCATATCCATCATCACGAGTAGATATTTTTTCTCTGTAATTAGGCTGTGCTATTAAGATAATATCCTCAATTCCATCCTTATTAAGATCTCCCTTTTCGTGAGCAAAAGCCCAACCCTCCGGCACTATTTTTTCAACACTTTCTCCTCTTTTGGCTAAAGTTGGTCTTCCGTTATTTTGGTTAGTAGCATAAGAAGTGCTACCTAAGAACAATGCGGAAATTGCTATCAACAATGTTGGCAAATAAGATCTCTTCATTCTATTTTTCATTTTCATAATAAGTTATAATCCGTGATATTCTTACATTATCCAAAAAGTATTGTGGTTTGAAAGCCTACTAAATGCTCTCTTGCTTCTCTTTCCGCCGATAAAGGTATAGAATTTTCAAAATACAGCATGTTGATAGCAAAGAAAAGACACTAAGAGATACAGACAAAGGAAAAACATCTAAATAAAAAAAGGCTCCCAAAGTTGGATAACAACCAACTTCGGGAGCCTTTCTGTATAACGTTAATTCCTAATTAGAGGAAGAGAACACGACCTGTGGACATTTCATAGATCGCTCCGCAGATCTTTATTTTACCCTCATCTTCAAGTTTTTTGAGGATAGGACTGTCTCGGCGAATCTCATCCATAGTCTGTAGTACATTTTCACGTACCACAGCATCAGCAAACTCCTTATTAGAGTAAGTACGTTCTCCTGCGTACTCGGTACCTTCCACAGAAGGCTTGATCTCCTCCATCAAAGAAGTGATATTGCCCATCTCAACACCTTTAATGGCAGCTTTGACAGCGCCACAGTCCTGATGTCCCAATACGAGAACGACTTTTGAGCCGGAAACTTCACAGGCATATTCAATACTGCCAAGCATGTGTTCATCAGCCACATTACCGGCTACACGGCCGACAAAAAGATCACCGACTCCCTTGTCAAAAATATACTCAACAGGTACACGACTATCAATACACGAGAGGATGATTGCTTCAGGATATTGCCCCTCCAGACTGGCAACAGACTGAGCATTGAGATCACGAGGCAACTGTTTGTTGGCAATATAACGCTCATTGCCCTCACGCAGACCAGCCAATACAATATCGGGAGTAAGCTCTTGCTGTTTGTCTTTGGTCAGTACCTCGGAGATAAGTTCCTTTGGCTCTGTGTTAGAGGTTTCTGATTGAGTCGACTGCGACTGATCGTTGCAGGAACACAAGATAGCCACAGCTGTGGCAAGCATAAAGATTTTCTTCATCTTCTTGTTTTTTATGGTTAATAATACACAAATCCCCCTTCTATCCTCGGAAAGGAGGAGGATGAACAGATACAGCAATAAGGCTATTTAAGCCTTTGCACAAAGATAATACTTTTACAAGTATCAAGGAAGCCAAGATCATATAGGGTAAACTCGCAGGTCGTATAGGTACTATGAAGTCCTACATCTATAAGATCAAAAAACGGAGTTGTAGAGCCGAATGTGGGCTTATTTTTTGTTTAATAAAAGTTCTTAGATTTCATATTGACATCACTAATCCAATAAGAAGAAAAACAAAATAAAAAGGGCTGAAATACTTCCTTTCTTGTTTTAGAAGCTTCTAAATAGTCCTGAAAATGTATTTTGATTGTGCAAAATGTTTTGCTAATTATTTATGTCAATAATACATACAATACAAGAAGCCCAAGTCCTACAAGCAAAAGAATCAGACAGCCTGAATTCACACTCGAACGATTGACCGTCTGAGCTATATCTTCAAGACTTTCTTTATTCAAAACCTTTCCAAGTAAGAGTAAATAATCGCTTAGGATTCCAGCAAGGATGGAATTAGATGATAACGAGCCATATGCATTTGTAACAGTTATTTGTATTCTTGTCTTATCTCCCTCCTCTGTGAGTGCAATATCTGCAATTGCAGGATTTAGATTATTGGAAATTGGAAAATGGTATGTATTGAATACTTCATTGATGTCATTTTCCTGAAGCATATACTTTGATGGAAATTTTTCAAAGAGCAACATAATAGCTGCTTTGACCTCATTTAATGGGTAATTGATAACAATCTCCCTTTCTGCTTTTTGTAAGCTGCTTACTAGTGGATTCATAATCAATATTTTTATTTATCATGCTATCTATTTAAGTTCATAGAGAAGTCGTCATTGTTTTTAATCTGCGATAAAAACTTTTAACAAAAACCACTACACAAAGATAGTCTTTTTCAGTCGTATTGTGAAATTCTTGTAAAGATTGATTACCATTTCTGCCTTTGCAGAACAGTGATATTACTAATATCATTTATTGTATATGGTGCAAAACTTTACCTTATAGATTAAATCTTCATCACAGAAAAACTTCTTACCATCATTTCTATTTTTTATACAAACAAAAAAATGCCCCAAAACCTTTAATTTGGGGGCATTAAACACATAATTTCGTGTACAAATTCTGCAAGTTACTAAACATTAGTACTTATTGCGGAAGCGGGGGCTCCAAAACCTTGAAAATCGCAGAATATCACGCAATATCAATTCGCTGTATTCCAGTAGAATATAAAATCACCACTTAAACAGAATATCATACAACCTCTTTCCATATGTCGAAAATTGGGTGTAAATTTGGGTGTAGATTTAATCAGCGTATGAACTATGAATATTAAGAGGAACATTATTTTCGCACTGGAGAGACGCAAGAAAGATGGAGTACTCATTACAGAGAATGTGCCCATCAGAATGCGTGTGATTTATAACAGTAAGCGCATTGAGATTGCGACTGGATACAGAATTGATGCTTCAAAGTGGGATAGTGATCTTCAGCAGGTGAAAAGAGGATGCACCAATAAGCTCAAGCAATCTGCTACTGAGATCAATGCAGACCTGCAGAGATATGGATCTGAAATGCAGAAGATATTCAAGGAGTTTGAAATCAAGGAGCTAATCCCAACCCCTGAACAAATCAAAGATATATTCAATTCAAGGTTGAGAAATGAAGAGCAACCTGAGGGAATATGCTTTATGCAGGCATTTGATGAGTTTGTCAGTGAAAGAGGTGTACAAAATAGCTGGACGCACTCTACCTATGAGAAGTTTGCAGCTGTGAAGAACCATCTTCTAGAGTTTAATCCCTCTGTATCCTTTGAGCTATTTGACGAAGTCGGGTTGAATAAGTACGTCCTTTTTCTTCGAGACAAGAGAAAGATGAGGAATAGCACTATAGAGAATCAACTCTCATTCCTCAAGTGGTTTTTAAGATGGAGTTTTGGCAAAGGCTATACGACTCTTACTGCTTATGAAACATTTAAGCCAAAACTAAAAAGCACCCAGAAGAAAGTAATCTTCCTCACATGGGATGAACTGTCACGTCTAAGGGAGTGCGAGATACCTGAAAGCAAACAGTACTTAGAGCGAGTACGAGATGTTTTCCTTTTTTGTTGCTTTACAGGTCTCCGCTATTCTGATGTTTTTAATCTCACAAGGAGCGACATCAAAGAGGATCATATTGAGATTACCACAGTCAAAACAGCTGATAGCCTAATCATAGAATTGAACAAACACAGCAGATCAATTCTTGAAAAGTATGAGAATGTGGTCTTTGAGAAAGACAAGGCTTTACCAGTAATTAGCAATCAACGAATGAATGATTACTTGAAAGAGCTGGCAGAACTGGCGGGGATTGATGAACCAATAAGAGAAACCTACTATATAGGCAACAAAAGAATTGATGAAGTGACTCCCAAGTATGCACTACTGAGTACTCATGCAGGAAGGCGAACTTTCATTTGTAATGCACTCTCCTTGGGAATACCCGCTAATGTAGTGATGAAGTGGACTGGTCATAGCGACTATAAAGCGATGAAACCATACATCGATATTGCTGATGATATAAAGGCTAACGCAATGAACAAGTTCGATCAGTTATAACCGAACTTGAAATTTCAAACAGACTTGAAACTATGACATCCACAACAGAAATTTCAAGTGCGCTTGAAAATACCTATATTTGCAGAGAAATTTCAAATACACCTGACAATGCTCACACCGATAAGGAAATACAACTTTTGGGATGAAAACCCTATAGACTTAGGGTATCCACGCACATTCTACACAGATAAGATAGGTCAATACATTGATAACAAACTGATCAAAGTATTGGTAGGTCAGAGACGTGCCGGAAAGAGCTACATCCTAAGGCAAATAGCCTCACAGCTAATTGCCAACGGCACTCGTCCCAATAACATTCTTTACATCAACAAGGAATACCTGGAGTTTTCAGACATTCTTGACTATCAAGACCTCGAGAACCTATTTCAGCAATACAAGAAAGACCTCAACCCGCAAGGGAAAGTATTCCTCTTCATCGATGAGATACAGGGCATTGAAGAGTGGGAACGATTTGTCAACTCACACTCCCAAGACTTTGCTGAGCCTTGTGAGATATTTATCAGTGGCTCCAACTCTAGTCTGCTATCTGGTGAACTTGCAACGCTACTATCGGGAAGGTATGTAGCGTTTGAAATACTCCCCTTTAGTTTTTCAGAGTTCTGTGGTATCACTCAGAAAGAGCCTAATAGAGAAAGTTATATAGACTTCCTTCAAACTGGAGCCCTACCAGAGCTTTTCAACCTCCCCAATGATGAGATGAAGCAAAACTACGTCTCTTCAATCAAGGACACTGTTATGCTTCGTGACATTGTCGCTAGGTATAAAGTAAAGGATGTGAAGCTCCTAGATGACCTCTTTGTGTATCTAGTCAATAACGCCTCCAACATTATCTCCATCGCCAACATTGTCAACTTCTTTAAGTCTCGAAATAGGAAAACCAACTACGAGACGCTCTCCAACTACATCTCCCATCTCGAGAGTACTTTCCTCGTGCATAAGGTAGAGAGATATAATATCAAGGGCAAGGAGACTATTTCGGCCAATAACAAGTACTATTTGAATGATTTGTGCTACCACAATTATCTCTATTCTGGATTTGGCTATGGGATGGGGTACTTATTGGAGAATGCTGTCTATTTATGCCTTAGGCGAGCTGGATATCAAATCTATGTAGGCACGAATAAAGAGGCTGAGGTAGACTTTGTCGCTATCAAAGGTAGCAAGAGGTTATATTTCCAAGTCACACTACAACTAACGGAACAAGAGACAATAGAGCGAGAGTACCGCTCTCTTTTGTCGATAGAAGATAACTTCAAGAAGTATGTGGTCAGTTTGGATGACTTCAAGCTTCCAACAAATGAAGGTATTGACCATATTTCGGCATGGGAACTTGACACTATTCTGTAACGCATAAAGCCCAACCTAATTACTGCCCCTTGTTCAAATCGACAAGGGGCTTTTTTGTATTCAAGTTCCGCTCCCAAACGCTCAAATTATTGAGGAAATCTTCTCTCTTCACCTCCTTAAACTTCTCGACACTTCCCGATATATCCCTGACCCTTTAAACTCTCAATATAGTATCATAGATTTGCACTGCAGACTGCAAAAGATCAATGCTTTACATGACCAGTGAAGCACAATGTTTAACAAGCTTATCTGAGAGTTTATGACAGATGAAAATAAGCCACTATGGCAAATGACGAGTGGCGAATTTATGGAGTTCCTCAAAGAGGGACTTAATAGAACTGTGGCAACTGAACCAGTTTCTCCTTTAGCTAATACCCACAAGAAATATGTCTATGGTATTGCAGGTATAGCAAAGCTATTTGGGTGCAGTATTCCAACAGCCAATCGCATCAAGAAAAGCGGGAAAATTGACCAAGCCATTACACAAATTGGTCGAAAGATTATCGTGGATGCTGAGCTGGCATTGGAGCTGGCAGGCAAGAAAACCGGAGGAAGGAGATGAGTATGATCCCACAGAGCCAAAATGTAGACTATGACTCCCTTTGGAAGAAGTCTTTAGTCCGTGTAACGGATGAGTTCTCTTTACCACCCGTTATCCTCCAAGTGGATGATGCCATCATTGGCACATTGGGAAACTTTAGTGCCTCGACAGGCAAAGCCAAGGCAAAGAAGACTTTTAATGTTTCTGCCATCGTTGCAGCCGCACTTATCAACGGACAGGTATTAGAGTATAGAGCATCTCTTCCTTCAGGAAAAAGAAAAATCCTCTACTTCGATACTGAGCAGAGCCCATTTCACTGCAAACTGGTATTACAGCGAATACTGAAGTTAGCTGGACTACCACTTAACCAACAACCTGAGAATCTCATCTTCAGTCACCTTAGAGAAATATCTGACCCTGCAATCCGATGCGAGGTGATTCGAAAGGCGATCTATGAGATTGAAGGGGTGGGACTTGTCGTTATTGATGGAATTAGAGACTTGATACTCGACATCAACAATCCTACTCAATCTACGATTCTTATCGGGAACCTTATGCAGTGGACTAGTGAGCGAGGTATTCATATCCAGACTGTGCTTCATCTAAATAAAGGTGATGACAATAGTAGAGGTCATATTGGAACTGAACTCAACAATAAGGCAGAAACTGTCCTTCAAGTAACCAAAGATCCGACAGACCCCGATAGATCCATCGTATCACCCGCATTTATCCGTTCAAAGCCTTTCGAGAATTTTGCTTTTCGTATCACTGATGAGCCAGACCATATCAATGTCCCCGAGTTGGATACAAACTTTCAAGATGAAGCGATTACTTCAAAAACGGCCTTCGACTATACAGAGCTTACAGAGGATCAACACCGACAAGCTTTAGAAGTGGTTTTCTCTGAAAGTGAAGGGGGGTTAGGTTATGGTGAGCTAGTGGATGCCTTACGAAAAGGATACGCTGAGATTGTCGGTACTACGTATGGTATAGGGAAAACTAAAAAGCTACTCACTTTCCTGAAGAATAAGAGAATGATCACACTCAAGAATAAGAAGTACTTGTATGAGCCTAATTTCTACTATTGATTATCGGTTCAGTCCGATATGGGCATATAAGGTTTTGACCCATACCATACCAATTGTAAATCAGTTCGGTTCGGTATCAGGATATATATTCCTGTACCATACCGAACTGAATAGAGACTTCCTTTGCTAACGAAAAGAAAAAGAGATCAGAAGATGAATGCAAAACAAGCAAAGCTAATTCCGCTACAGGATTACCTATTCACGCTCGGCATAAAGCCTGTCAAAGTACTAAACAATAGTCTTTGGTACTACTCTCCTTTGCGGTCAGAGAGTACGCCCTCATTCAAAGTCAATACAAGCATCAACTGCTGGCACGACTTTGGAAGTGGGGAAAGAGGGAATATTATTGATTTGGCAATGAAGATCAATCATATTGTGACTGTTTCTGAGGCACTCATTGCCATAGAACAAGCATGCCCTCTCCACAATAGCAACTCTTTTTCTTTTCGTCAGCAAACACCCTCTCATAAAGGGCTATCAGACATTAGAGTTCAAGAGCTACAGCACCCAGCGTTAATTCAGTTGTTGAAAAACAGACGAATTTCTTTTCTCATCGCTCAGCTGTACTGCAAGGAGGTTCATTATAGAGTAAATGGTAAGAACTATTTCTCTATTGGCTTTCCGAATAATGCTGGTGGATATGAAACCCTTAACTCATTCTTCAAAGGTTGTATTCCACCAAAGGAGATTTCTCTATTTGACAATGACACCAAGTCAATCCATCTCTTTGAAGGGTTTATGGATTACCTAAGTTTATTGACGATGAATCCCAAAGAGCAAGAGAGTTCAGCTTTAATCCTTAACTCTGTTAGCAACCTCGAGAAAGCAATTCCTCTCCTTGCTAAGTACGAGAAAATAAACTCCTTTCTCGATAACGATGCTGCGGGAAAGGATGCCCGAAGTAGACTCTTGAGATTGAATCTCCCTGTCGAAAACATCTCAGAAAGGTTTTCGGACTTTAAGGACCTGAATGACTTTCTATGTCAAAAGCGAATTCCTAAAGAGATACGCATGAAGTCTAAGCGAAAGATAAAACTCAGATGATCTTTCGTCACGTGATTATTAATCACACTTCACGTGATCTATTTCGCTTCGTCACTTGAAAAGCCACAGCACAATTACGGCTCTTCCAAAAGCAATCAAGCAGAGCTTGGCAGAGCCATATCTAACATACAGATTTTCAGAGAAGCAAGTTTGTGTTTTGGGTTACCCAAAACCTGCTTTTCACCCTACCAAAGGGAGGTGAAAAATCATCCCGATGGTCTCATTATTGACAGAATATTTATGGACGATAATACAACGAACAAGGGCGGTCGCCCTAAGAAAAAGTTATCGGAAAAGCGAAGCTATTCCGTATTGCTCAAACTAAATACCAAGGAGTATTTCACCCTTAAGAGCAAGGCGAACGAGGCAGGCTTAAATAAGAGTGAGTATCTACGCACACTTATTTATGAGAGCCAAGTGAAGGCTCGCATTACCCCTGAACAGATGAATGAGATTCGTCAGCTCACAGGTATTGCGAATAACATCAATCAGATTGCTCGTCGCCTTAACACCTATGGTATTTCTGCAGCCCCAACAGAACTTAAGCTACTGAGGATATGCGTAGACAATCACCTCAAGGATCTGAAGTCATGATTGCAAAGATCATCAAAGGGACATCATTCTCTGGAATGATTACCTACATGCTGGGTAAGCGTGAAGGTATGGCTCGTATTCTTGATGGCGAAGGTGTAAGAATTGATGCTACATCAAATGAGATTGCTGTAGACTTCAACCTGCAAGCCTCTATGCGACCCAATATCAAGAAGCCAGTCTGTCACACCATCCTCAGTTTTTCTTCCGAAGACAGTGAGCGACTGGATGACGATAAGATGGTTGATATTGCACGGGAATACCTGAGGCGGATGGGTTACTCAGATACTCAGTTCCTAATTGTCAGACACATGGACAGGGAGCATCCGCATCTCCACATCTGCATCAATCGGGTAGACAATTACGGCAATACAATCTCGGATAGCAATGAGAAGTTTCGCTCCACCAAGATATGCAGAGAGCTTACAGACAAGTATCATCTTAAGCTCGGAGAAGGCAAGACGGAAGTTAAAAGAAATAGACTGCGTGGCAATGACAAAGTTCGCTACACCATCTACGATGCTATTACAGAGGTATTGCCCAAGTGCAAGAATTGGGAACAGCTTGTTTCTGCTTTGCAAAAGCAGAGTATTGACGTGCAGTTCAAGACCAAGGGCAAAACAGATATCATTGAAGGAGTAGTCTTTAGCATGGATGGAGTTAGCTTCAGTGGCTCACACATTGACCGCTCTTGTAGCTACTCAAAGTTATCTACACTCCTTCAGCAGAATGCAAATGTTCTCAGCTCTCAAAAAGCGCCAGAGATTTCCGAAGAAAGAGAGTCTGAAAGTTCATCTGAGAACTTTATTGAAGAACTCTTTGACAGCAATGTCCCAGCAGTTGACGTTGCTGAACTCGTATTCCAACGTAAACTAAGAAATCAAGCTAATAAGAAACTAAAATGCAGAAGATTATGAACGAACAAATGAATATTCTCCTTGAAGTACTAGAGGAGATCAAACAACAGAACAGAGATCTCAAAGCAAGTATCACCAACCTTGTATCTCAATCTAACCCCGCAACTAATCCCTCAGAAGATGACGCTATTTCTCTTATGGATGTGGCGCACCTTATTGGGCAAAAGATTGAGGTAGATGGGAAATTCAAGAGAGAACTGACAGATGTCGCTATCGTCCTAGGCAAACGAATCCGAGAAATCAAAGATAGCATAGCAAAGGACCAAGAGCGACAAGCTAAAAGCATAGCCTCTCTATCCGAGAAAATTCAAGAAACTCAATCTCCTCCAGAGGTCAAGAAGTACTACCTCTTTGATGTCAAACGTTGGATAGAATGGCTAATCTGGGGAATATCTATCGTACTCATCGCCTGTACTATCGGTTGGACGGTCTATCTACACAATGCCAATCAAACCCTCGAAAGCTATGCCCTACGATATCGCATCCTACGTATGGAGCACTCAGTTGGTAACACTTCCTTCGCCCGACTCGATAGCATCTTTGAAAATCACCGCTCTAACGAAGCCATTGCCACTCTAGAGCAACGTGTCATTAACCACGAAAAGGCAGTTCAGCGACAGGCAGAACTCCTTCACCGCCAGCAAGAGCTCTCAGCCGAACAAGAGAAAGTCCAACACCAACTAAATCAATAAATCTCGTAGGGCGACCTGAGGAATTGGGTCGCTCTACTAGTATTATAGATACTTTCTTATTATTTCTGCTATTTCAGATGGGCTGTAATTAGGATATCTATTGAGAACTTCTTCAACTGCCTTAAGTATAGAGTTAGAGCATTTGTACTTTTGAGCGACCTGAGAGCAAAGGGAATCGACACCATCTTCTATCTTATCTTGACTGGGAAAATAATGATCAATATTTGAAAGATACTCAGGGAGTGCGGACAATGCACCTGCCACATATTTCGCTCCATCTTTTAAATACCCTACTGCAATTCCAGAAGTAGCCCTTGCTTTCTCTTGTGTTTCTCTTCGAGAATAGAACGACACATTAGCCTTGGTATTTATCCTAGGTTTAACATCTTCAGGTGACCATGTAACGAACACATCATTAAAAGAATCATAGCCCAGAAAAACAAAAAGCGCATCTTTGTCATTCTTAATCATGTCAAAGTGACTTCGTTTTGGCAATTGAGCTCTAGTAATATCTTCATTAGCAAAGTATGCCGAAGAGATGTTTTTTACATACATTACTATCCGTCTTGATGCCCAGCAAAAAGCAAATGGTTGCTTCCCACTGATGTATTTATATTCACTGTGAGACTCAAGAACTTCAATCACTATTGAATGAAGTTTTCTGGATCCTATTTTTTTCAAAACTTTATGTTGCCAATCAAATTATAATGACCATAGTCTTCAAGGCACACAGGGGCAATAGATCCAAAATCACAATAAAAAGTTATACCACTATACACTGAGGGTATGTCTTTCAACTTAGGTATATCTTTACTATCATAGAATTGAATCATTTCTACTGCAACCCTTTCATCAAAAAAGTAATAATCAAAATTCTCCTCTTCACTACCCAGTGCCTCTATAACTAATTTATATAGTTTGCATTCGGAATCGAAGTCAATATTGTGACGCCTTATTTTTTCTATTAATTCACTTATGCCAATTCCTGAATCATTTTGGATTACAGGAACTGAGGCTATAAGTAAAGCCCCCTCCATAGGTGCGGTAAGTTGTTGATATGAGAAATTATGCTTTCTACTATCCATTTCTCCTGTACTCTTTACCTCTATTCGACAAACGCCATCGTCAAAGTCAAACTTTGAGTAATTATTAGCATGCCAAACATTGATCATATAATCAGGATCCACTGAATGAGCAATTAAAAAAAGTTCAGCCCAAAGCCCTTGCACAGTAGACTGTGCAGGAGTATACAACCCCATAAATAACGCGACATAAAGATCTATCTGCTCCTTAATTTCGTATGTATTAGACTTATCATGCAAACCTTCTACATACTTTTGAAATATATTCAAAAAAATTCTACATAAGCCTTCACTGGTAGAAGTCAACTGAATCATACAGTATATACCAACCTCTTCCATCCCATTCTCATGGATCACGGTACACTGTTGGTTGTAACGCACCTTCAAGTGCTGAAGGCTAATAGGGGGTGGTGTATTGCCATCTTCCTTGATAGCTATAAAAAAAAGAGGATACCCTTCTGCTGAAACACCAAACTTATGATCTCCACAGACCTCAATGACATCATAATAGCTCTTCTCAGTGTTTGAGCATTTCTCAACTAGTCTTTTATATTCTTCAAACAAGTTCTTCATACGGATTCTACAACACCAACAAAACCTTTTGACAATGCTTGGGGAAAGTAAAATGCCAACATATATCTCTCATCTTCTCCCTCAGGCTTAACCCTATGTATTTGTAAGCATATTTTATCTTCAACTTTTATCTCGCTATCTCCTGGATAAATATTCGAATGTCCGACGAACAACTGGTTGATTTTACCATTCTCACAACTACGTTTTCGTGCTGATCCGCAAAAACCCATCTCAATCAAACAGAGTGGGATGTCTTCATTCTCGCTTACTACTCCGCCAAGTAAACGCATTATAGCTTGTCTTTCCATATTCAAAGCACGAGTCGAGCACTGATAATGATAAAGCAAGTCTATGACATCTTTTGCAGGGACATCGACCCACCTGTGATTATTCATTGCTGTACCATAGTTTTTCCATAAAACCATATTGTCTTGATGTTTTTGTAAAAACGCTTGCACCTCTAAAGAACTATCAATAGGATCCAAATATTCCCATCTCTTCCAATGGTTTAAGTCTAGTCGCTTGATATCGTTGGCAAGTATATTCTTACGTGTGGGGTTCATAGTGGGAGACAAAACAAACTGATGATGAACGCCTTCAAGAGTATCTTCTTTTTTAAGCCAACCTCTCATTTCCTCCTCATGCTCTATATAGTCAACATATTGTTTAACCACAGTCTCTGGCAAATACACACGACAAACATCTATATAGTTTTCTTTGTAGCCGAAGAATCTACATCTTTGTTGCATAGTATCAGCTTGACTTTTGCCCAATGAATACCTAGACATATATGTAGTGGCTAATTTTTCTACTGTAAAACCTCGTCCCAGCATTTCTCCGCCAACCAAAATAAATGAAGATGAGTTACGCCAGTCTATTGAATCAGTACTATCCGAATTTAGCGAAACAATAGCAGTATCAGCTATGATATTTTCAATTTCAGAAAAAGCAGATTCAAAGGTTGGTAATTCCTCTGCCCTGGACCACGTTCTAGCTAGATTTTCATATGACACTTCAAAGTCTCTTTTTAGAGAGATAATTGAAATATCGTCTAGACTATAACGTTTAAGCATATCCCACCATCCTTCTATTATTTGATTAACCCATAGATAGAATTTTTCATGAACATCTTTTTTTGCACTAGCGTGAATCATCATACTCAAGAAGCACTCTTTTTTTAAATGTTTCACTATGATTGAAACAGACATCAAATGAGACATTAAAGAGTTAGTAAGGGACTGTGGAGGTTCAGTTAAATCGTTCACTTTTTCATGAAAAACCTCATCCGAAGGTATAGACACAATCAAATCATTATATCTGTCTTTAAAAAAGACAAGACCTCCTGTATAGCCCTCCCCAGCCTCCAAAACATAATGTTTATTAGGCGACAGGTTATCCATAATATCAATCAGAAGAGGAGCTTGCGGGGTTGCTGTGTATTGCAAGTACGAATGAATTCCTATCGAAGATCTTAGTTCCTCTATACTTTCATAAGTCTTACTTATCTCACTTCTTTTCTTTGCTTGCGTATTCAAACTAGCTTGATCAGCCTCATCATCTATGATAAGAATGCCAACTCCATCAAGACTTTTCCCTTTAAAAAATGAGGCCAAGTCAGAGATATACTTTCCATGCTTTAGTATCGGAAGTAGAATTAAATTATCTTCCACAGACATAACTCTCGAAAAAGAG
Organism: Porphyromonas canoris; assembly: GCF_000765975.1. Taxonomy (NCBI): domain Bacteria; kingdom Pseudomonadati; phylum Bacteroidota; class Bacteroidia; order Bacteroidales; family Porphyromonadaceae; genus Porphyromonas; species Porphyromonas canoris. Next base: position 235,772 of record NZ_JQZX01000002.1, on the reverse strand, counting down.
TTGCGAAACACGTTATCAGAGGGATTATATATCTTAATCCCTGGAAAATCCAAATCTTTTCTTAGTCTCTGCGTTGTTTGCTCTAACAAATTATTTGTCACTCCAGCAAAGTAAATAATAATCCTATATCCATTATCTTTGGCTAAAGCTGACAGGGCTGTAAAAGAAAGAGTTTTACCACTTTGCACATAACCAACCACTAGATTTGTAGTTCTTGTTCTTTCTACACCTGAAAAATCTGGTGGAAGACATTGGCTGAGAATATCAACCGTTTCCTTCTCTAAAAGTGTTTTGCCACTTTGACTTAGGAAGTCTTTACTCTGAAGGAACTTTTTAAATACCGGCCCTATAGAAGGAGAAAAGGTGTTTGAATTTTCATTAATCATCATTTTCATAGCTTTGCATTATCTTATTAAATTCGTGACGCACTACTCCTGCTTCATTTATTCTTTCTCCAGATCGTATCTCTGCTAGTGCTAAGTTCCTAATCAGAATTATTGAGTGCGTTAGAAATCTATTTCCATTGTTTTTGAAAAACAAATCACTTTGAAAGTAAGGGTGTGCCAAGTTTATACAGCAGACAAACTCATTATCACTTGGCTTTAGAAGTTTAAACAAGTTCAAATCCGAGGAGTCTTGGTGAAGTTCAGTGCTAAGTTTCCCTTCTTTATTGTTGATAGAGAAAGTCAGACTGTCAATACCAAGAAACAATTGCTTATCCTTTGCTTTTCCCTCATGGACAATCACTTCAGACTCTTCTATCGTCTGGTCTTCTACTACAGTTTTCAGAATTTCCTTGTCTTCTTTTCCTAGAGTCTTACTCACATGGGTAGCTATATTTGAAAACTCAGTTTCTGTCTTTAGCCGATATTTTCGAGCTTGGACTAAAATATTTTCTGGTTGTTGTTTTATCTCTTTTGCTATCTCCTCTAAGAGCCACTCCAAATCCCTGCTTTGAGTAATTTGGCTTTTATTGAAATTCACATCAAATCCCTCTATTTCTAATTCTCCATAGATACGTTTGTACTCGGGACTACCAGGAGAACCAAAGATTGACTTGTGAAAGAATCTTTCGTCTGTACCTCCCATTATGGCTCGTCCTCTTCTCAAGATAACCAACCCATTTTCCCCAGTCTTCATCCGCTTAAGCAAACCGATAAAGCCCTTTGCCTTGTATTTTCCACCATCAAAATTAATAGGATAAAACCAATCCTTAGATTTTCCCTTAGGGTTATCCACGAATGGGGAATTAAGAACCACATAATTAGGTGCTTGTACTTGTTCTCCATTCACATACAAGATCAACTCACCTGAGCGTAAAAATTTTCGATAAATACTACCCAAATGCTGTGATATCTTTGTATGACCACCCGTATATGGCTTATAGTTCTCTGATAAGCTACCCAAAGTAATAATAGTATAGTGAAGAGATTTGTCCTTTTTTTTATTCTCTACTATAAGTTCTTCCCTCTCATTCTCAAGCACTTCATCTAGACTAAAAGAAATTGTCCGCTCAAAATCCTCTCCAAGTGCCTTACTTTTTACAGACCATTCATCTGCAAGCCAAATAGCAGCTGTCTTAAGCCCCATTCCGAACTCGTTAAGTCCTTTATTATCTTTAGGTATGTTAGCTGGCTCAAATGCACGGACATAATCGCTTTCCGCAATCCCTGCAGCATTGTCAGCAACAACTATACTATCAGGAGTAAGAGTAATTTCAACTCTCAACTGATAGCCCTCTTCACTCTTTAGGATTTCTTTATTCTTCTCGTAACTAGCAATAGCATTATCTACAAACTCTGAAATAGCCATAGCTGGCTTATTGGGGAGAGCTCTAAATGAGCTATAGACATTGGTTTTAATTCTAATTGATACACTTTCTATCATACATCAGCTTCCTTAATTAGTTTCTCTGCTATCCGTTGAACGACCTCAACATTTACAGCATTGCCTAATGCCCTAAAAGTAGCCATATCACTTTTGGGCAACTCCTCAAGATCCTGCATTCCCTGGAGCCTAGCTCCCTCTCGTACTGTCATGTAACGACCATATACCCCCTCTCTCACTTTAATCCAAGGAAAAATAGGCGTTTGAGTACTTGCTAAAACTAGAGAAGGAGAGTAGTCAGTTTGTTTCACCCTAATTCCAGATGGCCTAAATTGAATTATTTTATCCTTTATTGTTGGCTCACTATCAACTTGACCACAATTCCATTCGAATTTCTGATGGCTAGCTACCATCTCTCTAATACCATATTTTTCTATCCATGGATTAATCCATGTCTTGTGTTTCTCATAAAAGGCTCTATTCTGCTCAATAAAACGACACTTCCAGTTTGGAAAGTCATCGTGTGTCTGTGCATATCTTGGTAGACAGGCAAGCAAGTCCTTACGATTATCTCCTTCAATAGGTCTCCCAAACTCACCCCTCTTTTTCTTCAACTCTTTATATGACTGATTGTATGGCGCATTCTCTTCATAATCATAGGTTGCCCCAAATTCCATTGACCAAATAGGAAACGTGGGAAGAACTCCTCCATTCTGATAAGTCATCTTGATAAAATCATCCCAAGCATCAATCTGCTTTCTTGTTTCTAGTTTTAGTTCTCTGTAATTTTCATCTTTAGGATCTATTATACTCCTGATGTGTGTGCTATTAGCTCCTGTATTGTTAAGGGGTTCAGGGAATTCAAAATCTCCAATTCCACCTTCTTTTTTATGTACGCCTACAATATAAATTCTGTTCCTGTGTTGTGGTATCCCAAACTGATGAGGCGACATGATCTCATCTTTTACTTCATACTGAATCTCCTCTAGTTCTTTTTTAATGGTTCGGTATGTTTCACCTCCATCATGTCCTCTTAAATTTGCCACATTTTCAAGGAAAACATATTTGGGCTGTTTCGCTTTCAGTATCTCAATAATATTGTAGAACAAGTTACCTCTTTCTTGACTATCTTCAAAACCTTCCTGTTTGCCCGCTTTTGAAAATGGTTGGCAAGGGAACCCAGCACAGAGAACATCATGGTCTGGAATGTCCTGCGGATTAATATCAGTAATATCTCCGCTACATTCCAAATCATAATTCAACTCGTATAGTTTTCTTAGTTCATTCTGTACCTCAGAAGCAAACACACACTTTCCTCCTATTTTACTGAGAGCAATATGAAAACCACCGAGGCCCGCAAACAGATCAATGAATTTAAATTTTTCCATCTAAACACCCATATAGCATCAAACAACTTAATTCTTAGGTTACAAGTAAACATAGAGTTCTATGGAATAGCTCCTGAAGCAAAAATGTGGATCAGTGCTAATAAGACAGTCTCTCGCACCATAAATGCTTCAATCTCTTATCGCTAAAGAATTAAGTAGACATAATAAAACAACTCTCTTTTCTTATTGAGAAATCGACTTAACCACCACTTACGAAGTTACAAAATTCCCATCAGTCCGAGAAAAAATTGGCACATTTCAGTGTCAAGCGTACATTCCATCCGATAATGCAATTTCTCAAGAATGATGTTTTTGATGACTTCATTGGGTGCTTATAGTTTAGGTTTTTACGTGGCCTATTATTTAGTAAGATTTCGAAGTCTCTTAAATCTCTATCCGTTAAGTCTTTGGGAGTAGACCTCTTAGGGATAAACTGCTACATCGGAGATAATTCTAATAAAACATCTATCTGATAAAACTGAAAAGCATGGAATCATTGAACTTGCTGAGGCAAATATTCCAACTAACATTTTCTGGGCGCAAAAAAGGGTGTAAACCACGTAAGTCGTTGATTTACACCCTTTAATGCGGAAGCGGGGGGATTCGAACCCCCGGTACGGTAACCCGTACGTCAGTTTAGCAAACTGGTGGTTTCAGCCACTCACCCACACTTCCTTTTCCGAGTGCAAAGATAATACATCCAAGTCTATCACGCAATAGATAAAGCACATTTTCTTCTATCTTTGTAAGTAAATGGCAGAAATAATGGAAAGAAAGAAGAAAAACAACATAATAAAGTGGTTGGGGATAGTGTCTCTTGCCGTCATCTTGTGCGCAGGAGTCTTTACCTACATGGTGGTTAAGCGACTTAAAGATCCTGGAACATTCGGGATGTACAACGCAGGAAAGGGATGGATATACGTTTTTCCCGAAAGCAGCTGGGATGATGTAAGCAAATCCATCACGGAGTTATACAGTGTAAAGTATCCATCGCTTCTCCCCTATCTACACCTCATATCCGATAGTCCATCGCCGGCAGTGGGTGCATATACCATACATCCCTCGGAAAGTTTGGAGTCTATATCTAAGCGCATCGGCAAAGGAGAGCAAGACCAAGTCTCTCTGACACTGCCACTCGACAGACTTACCGGAGATACGGAGAGAGTTTTAGCCAAATATCTCATGTACAAAAAGGATGAGTATCGTGATGCACTACGAGATAGAGAGCTGATACAATCGCTGAACATACAAGACACGACACTACTAAACCACGTTTTACCGGGAGAATATACGCTCTTTTGGAATACTTCCCCAAAAGAAGTGGTTACGATGCTTGTAAAGAGATACGAAGAGTTTTGGAGCAAAGAACGTTTGGATCGTGCAGAGAGTTTAGGTCTTACACCTTTCGAGGTCAGGATCTTGGCTTCCATTGTAAGCTTAGAGAGCAGATACCAACCGGAGTTAGCCACCATTGCCGGTCTCTATCTGAACAGGTTGCGGTTGGGTATGCCGTTGCAGGCAGATCCTACCATCATTTTTGCCCATCAGGACTATTCCATAGTGCGTGTGTTGAAAAAGCATTTGGAGATAGACTCTCCCTACAACACTTATAAGAACAAAGGTCTGCCACCTACCCCTATTTGCGTTCCATCTCAAGAGGCTATGGAAGCCGTTCTAAATGCCCAAAGCCACAACTTCTTATACATGTGTGCAGACTCCGACTTCTCGGGCAAACACATCTTTGCTGCGGATTATGCCACACACTTGAAGAATGCACGACTTTTCCAAGAAGAGCTAAACAAGAGAGGTATCAAGTAGAAGCCCTCTTTTCGACCACATCCAAAAGGGCATTGAGAATATCCGCATTGTTGGACAATCTCGGCACTTTATGCTGTCCTCCCAGCTTTCCTTTCGAGTGGAGCCAGTCATGAAACGTTCCGTTCGGTGCTATACTCAATTGGAGAGGGAGTAACGTGTAGTCGTTGAACCTCTTGGCGTCGTAGTCCGAATTGATCTCCCTGAGGGTTTTATCCAATATATCGGCAAACTGCTCCGGTGAATCGGGTTGCGTATAAAACTCTATCAGCCACCGGTGATAACCTCTTCCCTCCTCTGCCAGTACAATAGGTGCAACGGTGTATTCAGACACTTTAGCTCCTGTTTCGGCACAAGCTCTTTCTATTGCCTTGTCCGCATTGTGCACCATCAGTTCTTCTCCAAATGCGTTGATATAAGACTTTGTCCGCCCCACTATCTTTATCTTGTGAGGATAAATGGATGTAAACTCCACGACATCCCCGATGATGTAACGATACAAACCTCCTATTGTGGTGATGATCATAGCATAAGGGCTACCTCTCTTCACGCCTGAAAGTGGTACGATAGCCCTTTCGTCTCCTCTGTTATATGCGTCCAGAGGCCAAAACTCATAGAATACAGCGTGATCCAGAAGAAGCAACATTCCGGGATCTTGACTCTCATCTTGAAGTGCAAAAAAGCCTTCGGAAGCGTTGTAGGTTTCTCTATAAAAGATCTCCTTTCCCATTATGGAGCCGTATTCTGCCCTGTATGGGTCGAAGCTGATACCTCCATGAAAAAACACCTCGATATTGTTCCAAATCTCCGCCACACTCTTTGCCCCCGTGTAGTCGAGCACTCTCTTGATCACCATCAATAGCCATGAGGGAACGCCCGAAATGCTTCCCACATCCGCTTTGGCTATCACCGGAATGAGCTTTTCCAGCTTTTCCTCCCAGTTTCCCATCAACAAAATCTCTTTTGAAGGAACTCTGATCCACTCCCCGATGCTTGGCATATTTTGCACAAGTATGGCAGAGACATCTCCTGTCCGGATCCCGCTGCCCTCGTATGTAGGAGCATGACTTCCACCGAGAACGAAACCTTTGGATGCGAAAAGCCTGCTGTCGGGATTTTCTGCCAGATAAGACCAGACCACGTCCGAGCCGGCTTTGTAGTGGTTCTGCTTCAAGTAAATCTTTGGAACCGGTATATACTTGCTCCTGTCATTGGATGTACCGCTGCTTTTTGCCATCCAAGTGACGGAATAAGGAGAAAGAACATTCTTCTCGCCCCTTAGCATTCGCTCGATGTATGGTGCCAAAGCCTCATACTCTACCACCGGGACAGACGATGCAAACTGCTCATAAGAACACTGTTGCCCTAATCGAAAAGGTGCAAGGTAAGCAGTATTCTTGCTTCTATCCAGAATATACCGCAGCTGTTGGTCCTGCAACGCTTCTCCGGTCTTTGCGTAGCTGTTCAGGACTTTTACCCGATGTTTCGTGGCTTGATGCAATATCTTAGTCAGAAGATCCATTATTGTCTATATGAATTCGGATGTACACAAAGCGCAACAAAAGCGAATAGCTCAGCAGGTTGCCCCATACTCCTATTCGCCTTTGAAGATATTGGTTCGGACATATTCCGTACCAAACAGTTATTTCAGATACTCGGAGAGATCTGTATTTCCAAGAATTTCGCCAAGTTTGGTCAGATTAGGCTCTAAGCGTCCCCTTACCATTCCGGCCAGGAATGGAGGAACATCTGCATCTACCAACAGCTGTCCGTAGTTTTTGCCCTCTCTTTCCGTAAGCTCTACTCTCAGGCGAAGAGGAATGGGAGTAGATATGCCTTGATAGGTTATACAGTTCGGAGCAACATCTATCAACTTCAACCCCACTTCTCCGAGCGTTTTCACTTTCAGTTTCAGTTCTCCCTCAGAAGCAGAAAGAGTCTGAACCTTCTCTCCTCCAAACTTTGCAATCAAAGGTTCTACTTTGGTCAGGTCTGTAAGATAAGAGTGAACAGCAGGTATATCGAGCTTTATTGGAAATTCGGGACTTGAGAATGTCTTCATCGTAAATAATCTGTTTAAGTGTTACTCTACAAAGCTAATGAAAAACGTTCAGATCTGCCATCCTCCACTATTCAAGGAGTGTGCATTGCGAACTTTCTACTCAAAATCTTCTCGATGAATGCGTTTCTTTTCTCTCTTTAACCTGTTTATAAAGAGAGATTAAGCTATTAAGGAAACAATTTCAAGGCTTGGTCTGTAATATTCAAAGATTGGTTTGCAGGATCCAAGGCTTGGTTTCCAATATTCAAAGCTTGATGTTCATGCTTCACTATTTGATTTGAGATTTTTATAACGTTCAGAACAAGATATAAACGAGATAAGAGAAGCTTCTTAAAGCGTTAGGAAGAGGGTTTGAATTTTAATAGTTTCGGGTTTTGCAGTAACCCTTAAAAATATTATTTTTGCAACTTATAAAACATATAGGGTAGAAAGCCCTCGAACAACTCAGTAGAAAATATAGAACTGCAAGATATATGAATAAAAAATACACTGAATATAGTGGTATGGATTTAGCCTCCACCAACCGCACGATGCTTGAAAAATGGAAGGCTGAAAATCTCTTTGCTAAAAGTCTTAACATTCGTAACGGAGCTCCGGACTTTGTCTTTTTTGAAGGACCTCCCTCTGCTAATGGTATGCCGGGTATCCACCATATCATAGCAAGAACGCTTAAAGATGTATTTTGCAGGTATAAAACCATGAAGGGATTCCGTGTCAATCGTAAGGCGGGATGGGATACACATGGTCTTCCGGTAGAGCTTGGCGTGGAAAAGAATCTCGGTATCACGAAAGCGGACATCGGTACAAAAATCTCCATAGAGGAGTACAACCACGCTTGTAGAAAAGAGGTGATGAAGTACACTAAGGAGTGGGAAGATCTTACAGACCAAATGGGATATTGGGTAGATATGCAACATCCTTACATCACCTACGATAACAAGTACATAGAGACCCTTTGGTACATGCTCAAGAAGCTCTACGAGAAAGGGCTTCTTTATAAGGGTTACACCATTCAGCCCTACTCTCCTGCTGCCGGCACAGGGCTGAGTTCTCATGAACTTAACCAACCGGGGTGTTACAGAGATGTTAAAGACACCACTTGTACGGCTCAGTTTGAGATATGCGCCCCAAAGTCGGAAATGCAAGGATGGGGAGATGCTTACTTCTTGGCTTGGACGACAACACCGTGGACCCTCCCTTCCAATACGGCTCTTTGCGTAGGCGGAAAGATAGATTACTCCGTTATCAGAACATACAATCCCTATACATTCAAACCCATCACCGTGGTTTTGGCTTCGGATCTGGTGGGTTCATACTTCCATAAAGACGGGGCTACTTTGGACCTTGACTCCTACAAAGAGGGCGATAAAGTGATCCCCTACCAAGTGGTAGCACAGCTAAAGGGAGCAGATCTTGTAGGCATGAGATACAAGCAGCTTATCCCTTGGATCAAACCGATGGGAGACGCTTTCCGTGTAATATCGGGCGACTTTGTTACAACAGAGGACGGAACGGGTATCGTACACATAGCTCCCACATTCGGTGCAGATGATGCCAGAGTGGCGCAAGCCAATGACATCGTAGGTCTTCTGCTTATAGACCATGAAGGCAAGCAAAGACCTATGGTAGATCTGTCCGGAAAATATTACAGGTATGAAGATCTGTCCGAAGAGTTTATCAGCTCCTATGTGGACAAATCTCTGTATGACGAGTATGCAGGACACTTTGTAAAAACAGAATACGACGACTCCGAACAGAAAAAGGATGAGGAGTCTCTGGACCTTAAGCTCTGTATGATGCTTAAGCAACAAGGACTCGCCTTCAAGATCGAGCGATATGTGCACAACTATCCTCACTGTTGGCGGACAGACAAACCTATCCTCTACTATCCTCTTGACAGCTGGTTTATCCGATCCACTGCCGTACGAGAGCGTATGATAGAGCTGAATGAAACAATCCTTTGGAAACCTGCAAGCACGGGCACAGGGCGTTTCGGAAAGTGGTTGGAAAACCTTCAGGACTGGAATCTTTCCAGAAGCCGCTATTGGGGAACACCTCTTCCAATCTGGAGAACAGAGGATGGCAAGCATGAGATATGTATCGGTTCCGTACAGGAGCTTTACGAAGAGATAGAGAAAGCTGTCAAAGCTGGAGTTACAAGCAAAAATCCTCTCGAAGGATTCGTTCCCGGCGACTTCTCCAAGGCGAACTACGACAAGATAGATCTTCACAGACCTTTTGTCGATGAGATTGTTCTTGTTGCGCCTAATGGCGAACCGATGCACAGAGAATCGGATCTGATAGATGTTTGGTTCGACTCCGGTGCCATGCCTTTTGCACAATGGCACTATCCGTTTGAGAATAGGGAGTTCATAGATAATCATCAAGCCTATCCGGCAGACTTTATCGCCGAAGGTGTGGATCAGACCAGAGGTTGGTTCTATACGCTTCATGCGCTGTCTACCATGATGATGGACTCTGTCGCTTTCAAGGCAGTGATCTCGAACGGATTGGTATTGGACAAGAATGGCAACAAGATGTCTAAACGTCTTGGTAATGGTGTGGATCCGTTCGATACGATCAACAAATATGGTTCAGACCCGTTGCGCTGGTACATGATGACCAATGCGTCTCCGTGGGATAACCTCAAGTTTGATATAGAAGGGCTGGAAGAGGTTCAAAGAAAGTTCTTTGGAACACTTTACAACACCTATTCGTTCTTTGCCCTCTATGCGAATCTTGATGGCTTCTACAACGAGCAAAACGAAATTCCATACAAGGACAGACCGGAAATAGACAGGTGGATACTCTCAAAGGTTAATACGCTTATAGAGGAGGTGGATAGTGCTCTCCAACAATACGAACCTACACGGGCAGGGCGTGCAATAGCCGAATTTGTAACAAATCAGCTTTCAAACTGGTACGTGCGTCTCTGTCGTAAAAGATTCTGGGGCGGTGGTCTCACCGAAGATAAGCTGAGTGCTTACCAATCTTTATACATCTGTCTGGAAACGGTAGCCAAGCTGATGGCTCCAATAGCTCCGTTCTACGCAGATATGCTATACAGAGACCTTCAGATGAGCACGGCATCAGAAGAAGATCCGGTATCAGTTCATTTGGCCGACTTCCCTGTCTCCGATAACCGTGAGATAGATACTGCTCTTGAAGCACGCATGGAACTTGCACAGAATATCTCTTCCATGGTGTTGGCACTAAGAAGAAAAGCAAATCTTAAAGTGCGTCAGCCTCTGACCCGCATCATTGTTCCGACGATAGATAAAGAGTTCAGGAAAAATCTGAAAATGATAGAGCACATCGTGATCAATGAGGTCAATGTGAAAGCTATCGAGACTGTGGATCCTTCCGACAGCGTTATAGTAAAACGTGTGAAGCCGAATTTCAAAGCATTGGGCCCCAAGTGCGGTGCTCACATGAAGCAGGTGGCTGCATATCTTACCGCTCTGGAACAAGAGGATATAAACAACCTCGAACAGGCAGGATCCATATCGTTTGAAGTGGCAGGTTCTAACATAACGGTAGATAGAGCCGATGTGGAGATCTTTGCAGAAGATATTCCGGGCTGGTTGGTTGCCAATGAGGGAACTTTGACATTGGCTTTGGATATCAATGTAACAGAAGAACTGCGCCGAGAAGGAGAGGCAAGAGAGTTTATCAATCGTGTGCAAAACCTCAGAAAGTCAAAGAACTTTGATGTTGTGGACAAGATAAAGATCACCATCAAATGCGATGAGGATCTCCAACAAAGCATACAGACACACATGGAATATATCTGTACACAGGTTCAGGCATTGGATATAGCATTCTCTTCAAACTTGGATGAGAACAGTGCAGATACGATAGATATAAACGAGATAATAGTACCTCTTGTTCTGGAAAAGGTACAATCTTGATGGGAATATAAATAACCTCTTATACATTAAATGCTATGAGTGAAAAAATTGAAAAGACCAGGTATTCGGATGAAGAGCTTTTGGAGTTTAAGGAGATCATAACTCAAAAACTGGAAAAAGCCATAGAGGACTATGAGCTGCACCGTTCTTCTCTTGACAATTCGGACAGCAATGACACCGCGGACACCTCTTTCACATTTAAGAATATGGGAGAAGGCGCCAATATCCTCTCTAAGCAGGAGTCTGCAATGTTCGCTGAAAGACAACTCAAGTTTATTCAGAATCTTCAGGCAGCTCTGGTAAGGATAGAGAATAAAACTTATGGCATTTGTAGGGAAACAGGAAAGCTTATTCCGAAAGAACGGCTAAGAGCTGTTCCGCATGCAACACTAAGTATTGAAGCTAAGAATAGCGGAGTGAAGTAAACCGGGAAATAAAGAATAATGATAGGAAGCGAAAAAAAGAAGAGGAGCATCATAGTGGGATCACTAATACTCCTTCTTCTTGTGGTGGATCAGATTGTAAAAATTCTGGTCAAGACTAATATGGCTCTTGGAGACTCTATTGAGATAACCAAGTGGTTTTATATACACTTTACAGAGAATCCGGGAATGGCTTTTGGCTGGGATTTCTTTAATAAGTATATACTGACCATCTTTAGGATTGTAGCCTCGATGGGACTCCTTTATCTCATTGTAAGACTTATAAAATCTTACGATAAAGAGAAGCCTCGTTACTCTCTAGGGTTTATACTTACAATCTCTGCCATATTTGCCGGAGCTTTTGGGAACATAATAGATTCCGTGTTCTATGGTCAGCTTTTTTCTCATAGTCACGGACAAGTAGCCCAATTTTTACCGGCGGAAGGAGGATATGCCCCTTGGCTAAATGGGAAAGTGGTGGATATGTTCTACTTCCCGATCATCCAGACAGTATGGCCAAGCTGGGTTCCATTCTTTGGAGGAGAAGAGCTTATATTTTTCCGTCCTATCTTTAATGTAGCAGACGCTTGTATCTCCGTTGGGGGAATACTTCTCATCACACTGTATTATAAGTCTTTCGGAAGATTGATAGAATCGTCTAAGAAACATGAAGACTCTACTGAGGAGAAGGTATAATACCATTATTCTCTCTGTATTCTTATGCAGTATTCTCATATTTGGTTGCCGGACAAGACCCAAATATGTTCTCAATAGCGATGAATTTTATGCTGTTTCAAAGGATATATTCATCGCCGAACAGATTTTACGATCCGAATCCGTAGAAGATTCCGTTAAGGTTCTTTACTATCAAAGTATTTTTGACAAGCACAACCTTACACAGGCTCAATATGATTCGTCTCTTGTCTGGTACGCCAAGAATGTGAATCTTCTTAATCCGATATATGACAAGATTGCCAATGAGCTTGCAGCAGAAGAGGCTCTATTAAAAGTGATCAAACAGGATTCTCTTCATGTTTTGGACAGATTGGCTCCTAAAATAGATGATCTGTGGACTCATGCCAGACAGTTTGAGGTTCCGACTTCTCACTCTATATTCAGACGCCTGTTCTTCTTCAACAGTTTTCCTAAAGGAGCAGATAATGAAGGGTTGCGCTTTTCCTTTAATGTTATCACACCCTCGAATGAAGAGCGTTCGGATAGTCTGAGAGTGGTTTGGTTGATCTTTTCCGAAAAGCGGAAAAGTGTTCGGATAGATACATTGTACAATCATCCTTCAGGGCAATATAGAATAGACATCCCTTATGACTCGACTCTATTTAACAACGCAACAAGACTTATAGGTCTGTTTCATTGGGATGGAGTAAAGAGTCTTCAAAGAAAAGCTCTGAGATCTTTTATAGACTCCATTCGTTTTTACCACTTCAAAGAAGAGAGTCTAACGGATACATTAGATGTTTCCAAAGATAAAAACGGAAGTCTCGATACAATACCAACAGCAGATACAAGCACAGACAGCATCCCTGAAGAATCCGAAATAAAAGACTCGATACCCGGCTCCAAAGAACTCTAATCATGAAAGAAAAGATAGAACAACTCCGAGAAGAACTTAATAACCATAACTACAACTACTATGTTCTTGGAGTTCCTACTATTTCGGATATAGAATTTGATGCTCTGATGAAAGAGTTGGAAGCATTGGAGAAACAGCATCCGGAGTTTTTTGATCCTCTTTCCCCTACTCAGCGTATAGGAAGCGATTTAACCGAAAAAGGTGTAAAGGTTAAGCACGCAAGGCCTATGCTTTCTCTTTCCAACTCCTATTCATTTGAAGATGTAGTTGCTTTCTCTAACCGAGTCAAGGAGACAATAAAAGAAGATACCATTGAATATAATACCGAGTTGAAACTGGACGGTATATCTATATCTGTGATCTATGAACATGGTCGCCTGTTACAGGCTTTGACCAGAGGGGATGGTGAGCAGGGAGAAGATGTTACTTCGTCTGTTAAAGCCATTTCTTCCATTCCTCTAAAACTGAGAAGCGGAAATAAAATACCCGAAAGGATTGAAGTAAGAGGAGAAATAATCCTTCCATGGAAAAGATTTAAGGAGATCAATGAGGAGAGAGCAAGAGTAGGAGAAGAACTATTTGCCAATCCTCGAAATGCAGTATCTGGAACGATTAAGCAATATAGCCCGGCACTCGTTGCTCACAGAAAGCCTGAAGCGTATATGTACTACATCTATGCCGATGATGCTTCTTTTCTTCCCCAGAGTATATCAGAAAGAATAAAATTGCTCCATAGTCTCGGCTTTAAGACGGAATCTCATGGAAAAGTATGTCGTAGTACCGATGAGATTCTGGAGTTTATCAAACATTGGGAAAGCAAACGAGATGATCTGCCATTTGCAACAGATGGCATCGTGATCAAAGTAGATGAAATCAGACAACAAGAAGAGCTTGGACTTACAGCCAAATCTCCTAAATGGGCCATCGCCTATAAATATCCGGCAGAGAGAAAAGAATCTAAACTTATCGGGGTTGAGTTTCAAGTGGGAAGGACAGGTACTGTAACGCCTGTCGGGATAATGGATCCATTACATCTTTCCGGTACAATCGTCAGACGTGCTTCCCTGCACAACGCAGACTATATCAAAAGTATGGATCTCCGCCTTGGGGATATTGTTGCAGTAGAGAAAGGAGGCGAGATCATTCCCAAAATTGTAGGAGTAAGAACCGATCTTCGGAATGATGGAGCGACATCCCCTATTGTTTTTCCATCCAACTGTCCGGAGTGTGGCACTCCTTTGGTACGAAAAGAAGATGTTGCAGCAATCTACTGCCCCAACTCTACCGAATGTCCTCCGCAAATCATAAACTCAATAGAACACTTCTGCTCAAGAAAAGCTCTCAATATAAACATTGGTCCGGAGACTATTAAGGAGTTGTATGGTAAAGGCATGGTGAAAGATGCATCGGATTTATATACTCTCACGCCCATGCACCTTATCCAACTCAAAGGTTTCAAGGAACGTAGCGCTCTCAAACTATACGATAGCATAAAAGACTCTGCAAGCACTCCTTACCACAGGGTGCTGTATGCTTTGGGGATTCCTCAGGTTGGGGAAACGACAGCAAAACTTCTCGCACAAAAGTTCAAGTCTCTTGACAATCTCTCTATTCAGACAACCGACTCTCTCTGTGAGGTAGAAGGTATCGGGGAGATTGTTGCCGGTTCCATTAGAGGCTATTTTCAAGAGGAGAGACACACGAGTTTTATAAACAGATTAAAAGCAGCAGGACTCAAGCTTGAAGTAGAAACGACATCGGAGCAAACTATTACTTCCAAAAAGTTAGATGGAATGACTTTTGTTGTCAGCGGAATATTCTCTTCGCACTCAAGAGATGAGATAAAAGAACTTATCACTCAAAATGGAGGGAAAGTTGCCTCTTCCATATCCTCTAAAACGAGCAAAGTAATAGCCGGAGAGAATATGGGACCACAAAAGTTAGAAAAAGCGAACCAACTCAATATCCCTATCATCTCCGAAGACGATTTTCTGAGCCTCATCCATTAAAACTTCATCAACACCATGAGCCATAACATATATCCATTTACACACCTTCATGTTCACTCTTTCTACTCAACCCTGGACGGACTTTCCTCTATCCCTCAGCTTGTAGAAGCCGCAAGAGAAGATGGACAAAGAGGTCTTGCCCTCACGGATCATGGAAATATGTTTGGAATAAAGGAGTTTTATAACCATGTTCAGAAGATCAACTCTCCCATCAATAAAAATATCAAGAATCTTAAAGAGCAGCTTAATGATGCTATTTCAAATGGAGGAGATGTAGCAAATATAGAATCCCAAATAGCAGAAGAAAAGAAAAAGCTGTTTGTTCCGATATTTGGCTGCGAGTGTTACTGTGCCAGAAGAGGCAGACTATCCAAGCAAAACAATGAGTTTGACCGAAGCGGCTACCACCTCATAGTCCTTGCAAAAAACAAAGTAGGATATAACAACCTTATCAAAATGGTTTCGATATCCTACTCTGAGGGAAAGTACCACCGCCCCAGAATAGACAAAGAACTCCTGGAAAAGTACCATGAAGGTCTTATCATCAGCAGTGCTTGCCTTGGAGGAGAGATTCCGAGACTTATCGCTCAAGATAAACTGCAAGAAGCAGAAGAGAGCATCCGCTGGTTCAAAAATATCTTTGGGGACGACTACTATCTTGAACTTCAACGACACAAAACGGACGATCCAACCGCAGATAGAACAACCTTCCTCAGACAAGAGAGTGTAAACAAACATATTTTGGATTTAGCAAGAAAGGTTGGAGTTAAAGTCATTGCGACCAATGATGTTCACTTTGCAAGAGAAGAGAATGCAGAAGCCCATGACAGACTGATCTGCGTAAGCATGGGAAAGCTTCTTGACGATCCCAATCGCCTAAGATACACAAAGCAAGAGTGGCTGAAGACTCAAGCACAGATGAGTGAGATATTTCAGGATATTCCTTTTGTGCTTACCAATACGCAGGAGATATTGGATAAAGTAGAGATCTACTCCATAGACAATCCTCCTCTGATGCCCCACTTCCCTATTCCGGAGAACTTTAGAGATGCGGACGACTACCTGCGTCATCTCACTTACGTCGGTGCTCAAAAGCGATACGGAGAAAATCTTTCGGAAGAACTTAAAGAGCGTCTTGAGTTCGAGTTGAACACGATCAAGAACATGGGATATCCCGGATACTTTCTCATCGTCCAGGACTTCATTGCTGCAGGACGTGCAATGGGTGTGGCCGTTGGTCCGGGGAGAGGATCTGCTGCGGGATCTGCGGTTGCATATTGTCTTGGCATAACGAACATAGACCCCATCAAGTATGACCTTCTTTTTGAAAGATTTCTAAACCCCGACAGAATCTCACTTCCCGATATTGATATAGACTTCGATGATGATGGTAGATTTGAAGTGATCAAGTGGGTTACCGAAAAATATGGTGTGGAAAACGTTGCCCATATCATAACATTCCAGACGATGGCATCAAAGAGTGCCATAAAAGATGTTGCCAGAGTAACCAATGTCTCCATTGCCGAGAGTAATCATTTGGCAAAACTGATTCCGGCGAGACTCCCGGACGTTAAAAAGATAGACATTACATCAAGTCTCCAACATGTTCCGGAGCTTGCTGAAATTTACGGCAAAGGGGACAAAAAGATACGAGAGACGTTAGACTATGCCATCCAATTGGAAGGGACTGTCCGCTCTACCGGTATTCATGCCTGTGGTATTATTATTGGTCAGTCCCCCATCTCAGATGTTGTACCCATTGCCACATCCTACGACAAGGAAATAGATGAAGAGATTCTTGTTACTCAATATGAGGGAAACATCATAGAGGAGACCGGACTTATAAAGATGGACTTTCTCGGTCTCAAAACACTCTCCATCATCAAAGAAGGATTAAAGAACATAAAGAGCAGACATGGTATAGAGATAGACATTGATGCCATTCCTCTCGATGATGCAAAGACTTTTGAGCTCTTCTGTAAAGGCAATACTTCTGCCGTCTTTCAGTTTGAATCCGCAGGGATGCAGAAGTATATGAAAGAGTTGCGACCATCTCGCTTTGAAGACCTTATTGCGATGAACGCTCTCTATCGTCCGGGGCCAATGGACTATATTCCCTCTTTCATCAAACGCAAGCATGGTGAAGAGGAGATATCCTATGACCTTCCCTGTATGGAGCGCTACTTGGCAAACACTTATGGTATTACGGTCTATCAGGAGCAAGTGATGCTTTTGTCCCGTGAGATTGCCGACTTTACTCGCGGACAGTCCGATGAGCTTCGTAAAGCTATGGGTAAAAAGATCATCGAAAAGATGATGACACTCAAAGACAAGTTTATGGCAGGAGGTTCGGCTAAAGGGTATCCCAACCAAACATTGGAAAAGATCTGGGCAGACTGGGAGAAGTTCGCTTCATACGCGTTCAATAAAAGCCATTCCACTTGTTATGCCTACTTAGCTTACCAAACGGCATACCTAAAAGCTCACTATCCTCCGGAGTTTATGGCAGGTGTGCTCAGCAGAAACGTAAACAACGCCACAGAGGTTACCAAATACATAGACGAATGTCAGAAGCTGGGTATTCAAGTACTTTGTCCCGATGTCAATGAATCGGACCACAAGTTTACCGTAAACAAAGATGGTAACATCCGCTACGGATTGGAGGCAATAAAAGGGATGCCCAAGTCTGCCGTACATGCTATAGTTTCGGAAAGAGAAGCCAACGGTTCCTTTACCGATATTTACAACTTCTTTGAGAGGGTTAATCTTTCTGCTTGTACAAGAAAAGCTTTGGAATCCATAGTTTATTCCGGAGGTTTCGACTCTTTCTCCAATTACAGCCGAGAAGATTTTGTCGTCCCGGAAGTTCCGGGAGATGAAGATACTTTCCTCCTTAAGCTATTCAGATACGGACAGAAAGTACAACAAGATAAACACAGCATGCAACTCTCTCTCTTCGGGGATAGCGACTTTCAAGAGATGGCAAAGCCGTGTCTGAACAGCCATCCACCCAAGTGGAGCGATATAGAGAGACTCAAGAAAGAGAGAGAGCTTTTGGGAATATCCATCTCGGCATCCCCTCTCGATAAGTATGCCATCACGATCAAACACTTCTGCAACTCATCCATTTTGGATCTGAACCACGTCGATGAGTTCGTTGGAAAAGAGATGACGATGGCAGGAGTCGTAACAGGTTTCCGACAAGCCTATACCAAGAAAGGGCAGCTGTGCGGTTTCATCAAAGTGCAAGACTTTGAAGGAGAAGGCGAGATAGCACTCTTTGGAGACTCTTTTCCGAAATTTTCATCTTACGGAGTAGAAGGAATGTACATTTATGCCCAGATTCGGGTAGATGTGCCTCATTATAGAAGTGAAAACAAAAAGCCTTTCGTCAATATCGTCAATATCACTTCTTTGGACAACATCCACGACAATCTGAAGTACGATCTCGAAGTAGAGATTCCGATAACCAATCTGACGGAAGAGATTGTAGCCGAAATAGGAGATCTTCTTACGGTATGCGAAGAGGGAGATACCAATATCTATTTTCATTTCGTAGACTCCATAGCCGAAGTGAGGCTGAAAATGCAGGTGGAAAGACCGCTTAATATTTCGGCAGATCTATTGGACTACCTGACAGAGGCAGAGCTTAAATTCACTTTGGCACAAAAATAGATAGGACATTAAGAAGATAGATGATAGAGTATTTATTCCGAAACGAAACCGGTAAAATGCCTATCTTTATGTTGAAAATGATTTTTTTGATACTAAGAACCCTTTAAAACTTAACAGCAATGGCTTTTAACTTTACAGACGACAACTTCAAGCAAAAAGTGGCAGAAAGCATGCCTATCGTAATAGATTTCTGGGCAGAATGGTGCGGACCGTGCAGAATGGTAACCCCAATCATCGAAGAGCTTGCCGCTGAATACGAAGGCAAAGTCCTCATTGGCAAGATGAACGTAGATGAAAACAGCTCTACACCGGCAGAGTTCAGCGTTCGCAATATTCCTACTATCCTGTTTATCAAGAACGGAGAAGTGGTAGAGCGCCACGTGGGAGCGGCAAGTAAGGCAGTTCTTCAGCAAAAAGTGGAAGCTTTGCTGTAATCTTACTCGATCTCCGATCAATAAGCCTTTACACAGAAAGGAATTTTTCCAAGCTGTGTAAAGGCTTTTTTGTTGCTCTAAACCGACTAAAAAAACGGGATATAAATATTTATATGTTTGGTTTAACAGGTTCAGAGTTGCAAACCAAGCCTTGATTGGTAAACATCAAGGTTTGATTTCTGAAAATCAAAGTCCGACTTATGGCATTCAAAACTCGGTTTGATATAATAAACAGGTTCGGACAAAGCTTTATACACGTTCATTCTTTTTTGTGGCAGTATTCAAAAAAAACAACGCAAAGCTCCATTCCACCATCTTTCAACTTCATCTTTTCTACTCATCCGCATCTCCGGGCAGATCCCCAACGTTAAACGGGTATGGTGTTCGGCATAAAACGATCCAGGGACTCTCCTAAGCTCCTTTTTTTCAAGGATGGCAGTGCCGTTCAAAGATGGCATGCATCGCTCGGTGGGTCTCTTTTTATTTGAATTTGACGTTGAAAACTATTATCTTTGTAAAATCTATAAACCAATGATTGTAAAGGAATATGGGAAAGAGAAAGATCCTCTTTGTTTCACAAGAGATTACTCCATATATTGAAAACTCCGAAATAGCAACACTTTCATTAAAGCTTTCTCAAGGCATCCAAGAGAAAAAGCATGAAATACGGACATTTATGCCCAATTACGGCAGCATAAACGAACGCCGCAATCAGCTCCATGAAGTGATAAGGCTTTCCGGTATGCTCTTGAATATCAATGATCACGATAATCCTTTGATAGTGAAGGTTGCAACACTTTCATCGGCGAAAATACAAATCTACTTTGTCGAAAGTAAAGACCTTTTCGATACAAAAACAGGGGTGTTGAATGAGGAAGGACTTCCGCATGACAACAACACGGAGAGAGCCATATTTTTTGCGAGAGGAGTGTTTGAAACAGTAAAGAAGCTCCGATGGGTACCCGATATTGTGCATTGCCAAGGCTGGTTTGCCGGCATGGCTGTCTTGTATCTCAAGAAGATGTATCATGACGATCCGCTTTTCAAAGATACAAAGGTGGTACTCTCTCTATTTGAAGATACCCCTGAAATACCTTACGGAAAGGATACGGAAGAGATCTTGAAGTACGACAATATCAAGTCTAAACATATCACAAAAGAGGGATTGAACTTCTCTTCATTCGTGAAGCTCATGACCGAAAATCTTGATGGTATGATTTTAGGACCGATGGAAGCTCAAAAGGGTACAGAAATAGAAGAGGTTCTAAAACAAGAGAGTGTACCATATACCCGATTTGAAGGAGAAAATGATCTGGTGGACAAGGTTGTTGCATTCTACGACACGATCTAAAGATCGGCTCTGTCTAATATCAGTAAACATGAAAAATGGTAGTAATATGAAGAAACTTATAGCGTTTCTCCTTTGTAGCGTAGGTCTTTTGGTCTCCGTTGCTTCTTGTGATGAACCAAGGAATGCTCTCGGAATAGAGCTTCAACCCGACGACTCTAAGATAAAGACCTACTCGGCACAGTTTTCATTGGATGCAGTAACTGTTCCCTTCGATGTCAAAACAAATGGCGCAAAAGACGAAGACGGATTCAATAAGATATTGGTATCAAGTCCTTTCAGCTTTATAGGACATCTGCCCGATGAGTATTTCAAGAGTGTAAGCAGCGATTATCTCTGCCAGTTGTACGCTCCAAAGGGTTTGAAGTTCTCTGACATTCCCGAAAAAGGACGCATAGACTCCACAAGAGTTTCGCTCTACTATACCTCCTATGACGGAGACTCTTTGGCTCCTCTTACTATTGCCGCATATAAGTTGGGGAAGACAATTCCTTTTGAACACTACTCCGTTGGAAACATAGACCAGTACGGGCCTTTTGAAAAATTGGGAGAGTCTTCTTTTCTTCCATCTGTGGGCAACTCCCGAATCGTTATCGGCTCCGGACAAGATAAGGTAACAATCATGTCCGTATCTATTCCGGTGGATAACAAATTGGGACAAGACATATACGATCGGAGCGTAAAGAATGACCCGATATTCTCTTCGCAAGAGGCGTTTAATAAATACTTTCCGGGAATGCATCTGACCGTTCAAGCCGGATCCGGTAGTATGTTGCGCGTCTATCGTACTGCTCTTACGATGTATTATACCAAAGATACCATTGTTCAGTCTTCAAAGAAGACGGACTCACTTGTACACTTGGTAAAGGATCAAGAACTGATCCTTACTCCGGAGGTTTCGCAGATCGCAAGATTTCATCATGCGGATCTTTCATCCCTACTTGGCAAGACTACGCTGAGCGGTAATCCGGATGAGTACTACACGAATCTCAAATCTCCGGCAGGAGTAGTTACGGAAATTACCTTCCCAACAAAAGCTATCCAAGCTCTTCTCAAGGAGGGCAATACCGGTTATGAAAGAGCTTTGGAGTCTGTTCCGCTCACTCTTACCGCAGATCCGAGCGACAATGGCGTCTATCATCTCTCTGCTCCGACCTATCTTTTGATGTTGCCTAAAGACTCTGTCGCTTCATTCTTCAGCAGAAGAGAGACAGAATTGACAGAAGCTTATACAACATTCTTAAGTCAGATTTACAGCTCTGCATCTACAAGCTACAGCTTTTCAAACATATCAAAGCTTATCAACAAGCACATCAAGGACACCCCCAATGAAGATCTAAAGGTATGGGTACTCCCGGTAGAGAGAGCGTTATCTGACCCTAACAGCAGCAATCCTGTTACTTTAAGCATAAGCAATCTCTTGAAACCGACCGGTCTCCGACTCAAACACAGTAAGAACGTAAAGAACTTACGCATCATTTACTCGGAGCGGAAGACGACGAACAAGTGATATAGTAAACCAAAGAAGAGACAATAAAAAACAAAAGAGAGGATACTACGGGCTGATGTTCCGGGTAATCCTCTCTTATTCTAAAGAGTCATATAGAAATGAATAATTCATCAGTATCAAACTTAAAGTTCAGACTTATCTTAATGAACTTTTTGCAGTATGCAATCTGGGGAGCATGGTTGATCTCCTTAGGCGCATACTTGGGAGGATCACTACACTTTACCGGACTGCAAATAGGAAGTTTTTATGCCACAATGGGGATTGCTTCGCTGTTTATGCCCGCCATTATGGGTATCATAGCAGATAGATGGATTCCGGCAGAAAAGCTCATGGGAATCTCACATCTGTTAGGAGGAGGTTTTATGTTCTTAGCAGCCGGAATGACATCCTATGAAACACTCTACCCGATAATCCTATTGAGCGTAATGTTCTATATGCCAACCATAGCTCTTTCCAATTCCGTTGCATACTCCGCATTGAGCAATGCCAATCTCGATACCGTTAAAGTATTTCCACCAATACGGATTTGGGGAACCATCGGCTTTATCATTGCGATGGTGGCTGTGGATTTGTTAGGATTTAAGACCAATGCCAATCAGCTCATATTCTCTGGAGCACTCTCCATAATATTGGCACTCTATTCCCTAACCCTTCCGAAGTGTTCGATATCCAAAAGCAAAGATAAAAAATCGTGGGTGGACTTGTTGGGCTTACGTGCATTCGCCCTGTTCAAAGAGAAACAGATGGCAATATTTTTCATCTTCTCTATGTTTTTGGGCGTTTCCCTGCAAATCACAAATGGCTTTGCCAATGACTATCTAACCAACTTCTTCGGATCAATGCCACAGTTCGGCGACACCTTTGGAGTGAAATATTCGGGAGTACTCATTGCTATATCACAAACATCCGAAACACTCTGCATCCTTCTCATACCATTCTTCCTCAAGAGATATGGCATTAAGATCGTGATGCTCATGAGCATGGTGGCTTGGTCTCTTCGCTTTGCCTTGTTAGGCTTGGGCGATCCCGGCAACGGAGTGTGGCTCCTTGTCCTATCTATGATTGTCTATGGCATTGCTTTCGACTTCTTCAACATCTCCGGCTCGTTATACGTGGACAAAAAGACCGATACCTCCATACGTTCCAGTGCACAGGGAGTATTCATCATTATGACAAACGGGCTGGGTGCAACAATAGGATCCTATGCCGCAGGATACGTGGTGGATCAGTTCGGTTATCCCAACTCCTGGTACATATTTGCAGCTTATTCTGCCGTTGTTGCCGTCCTGTTTGCTTTTCTATTCAAATATAAACACGAGCAGTAACCTCTCTTTCCTATTACTGAGCGACACTTGCTCAGATTACGTGCCTTAAAAAAAGCTCTCCGATAAGCGTTACGATGCTTATCGGAGAGCTTTTCTTATGTAGTATAAAACAGAAACGAAGAGGAGTTCAGAGACGATGCGCAGTGAGTTCGGCTTGTACAAGCGCAAGGTCTCGCTCCATATTCAGTTTCTCTTCATAGGCTTCAAAGAAGTATTCAACCTCCAAGAGGTAGGTAAGCAGGGAGATCTCTCCGTTGTCGTATGCCTTGAAGAGCAGGGCATCGTTACGATTATTGACCAGTACAGCGTTGTAGCGGTCTATATTTTGTCGCAGCACTTTGGCTCTGTCATAGAGGTTGCGATAGTGGCGTTGGTGCTGAGTACGACTCTCTTCAGTTTCTGCACGTGCCGCAAGAAGCTCCGCCTTGGCTTGACGAATGCGGTTTTTATTCTCCCAGAGAGGAATGGAGACTCCCACGGTGATGCCCTGGAACCGCTCTCCGGTAAGAAACTCTCCCAAGTATCCGACGGAAAGCTTTGGAAGAGTCTCGGAGCGAGTGAGCCTAAGCTGCTGCTCGCCAACGTGCTCTTGCTCTTTTTGTGTGAGCAGAAGCGGACTATTGTCTTGTGCATCCGTGTACCAAATGTCAAAGTCCGGCATCTCTTCGGGAGCAGGATAGGAGTCAATGGCAAACTCCGGTGCTTCTCCCCCATTGAGTACGGCAAGTTCGGAAAGGAGTCGATCTCGCTCCAGATTCAGGAGCTTGAGCTTGTTTTCGGCATTGGTGAGGTTGAGAATGGCTTTATTGTATTCAAGGACATTGACGCTGCCGGCTTTACTCATTCTGTCGTACGCGGTGGCTATCCGACGTGCATTGTTCAAGATCCTATCGTATAGCGCGAGAAGAGCATTGTAGCGAACGAGTTCTATGCAAAGTGATTTGGCTGCGAACATCAGCTCCATCCTCTCCGTGAGGTATTGGTAGTGAGCCGTGCGATTCTGTCTGTCGGAGAGATTTTTCCTATACAGATAAACGGTTGGAAAGTCCAGTGTCTGCTTTACGATGATCTCTTGACGCACTCCCAGTTCTGCAGGCCTGCCTCTGAAATAGCCCCATTCCACTTCCGGATTGGCAGGAGTAAGCCCGGTCTTATTGGAGATTTTTTTGGCTTCATATTGCCGTTGGAGCGTTTTGAGCTTCTTGCTGTTCTGCTCTATCTGCCTAAGCACAGGAGTGTATATGTCTTGCGCAAGGAGAGGTGCAGCAGTAAGAGATAGGAGTAATATCAGGGTCTGTATTTTTGTCTTCATTGTGCGTTCTGTTTTTGTTTTCTTTGTGCGAACCATTCGTACACTATCGGCATGAGATAGATGTTGAGAAGAGTAGAGGTGAGAAGCCCGCCCAACACAACAACAGCCATAGGGCTCTGAATTTCATTACCTGGTTTGTCTCCACTGAGAATAAGCGGAATGAGCGCAAGTGCAGAGGTAAGGGCGGTCATGAGGATAGGATTGAGGCGGTCAATAGAACCGTTCAATACTGTTTCATGCAGCGGTGTCTGCTTCTCTTGCAGCTGTTTGTACTTGGAGATGAGGAGTATTCCGTTGCGAGTGGCTATCCCAAACAGGGTGATGAAGCCGATGATAGAAGGAATACTTACAATAGAGGTGGTAAAGAATATGGCAAGAACGCCTCCGATAAGTGCCAATGGCAGGTTCAACAGTACGATGGCGGAGAGCGAAACACTCTGAAACTCTCCGAAAAGCAGCAAGAAGATGACAAGGAGAGAGACTATCGTGGCGATCAGAAGAGTCCGTGTGGCACTCTGCGCACTCTCGAACTGTCCTCCATATTCTATGCGATAACCTTCCGGAAGTGTCGTGCTTTTTTCTATCTCGGTGCGTATCTCTTCTACCGCTCCTTTGAGATCTCGTCCGGAGACATTAGCGGAAACAACGAGCTTGCGCTGTACGTTTTCTCTTGAAATGCTGCTCGGTCCTCCCGCGGATACAATCTCTGCAACTTCACTCAAAGGGACTTTTCCTCCGAATCCGGTGTCTATAAGAGCATCTTTTATAGCGTCTATGGAGGAGGTGTAGCGTTTATCCAGCCTTAATACCACTCCGAAGCTTCTCTGTCCTTGATAGATTTCGGAAAGCTGCTCACCGGAGAATGCCAACTCAATGAAGCGGTTGAACTCCTCAACGCTTATACCATATCTGGATAAAGCCCCCCGATTGGCTCGGATTTGTAACTGCGGCGTCTCGGTCTGCTGCTCTACAGAAACGTCCACCACACCATCTATTTTCTCTATAACACTTTCGATCCGGTTACCCAACATTATGAGTCTGCTCAGCTCAGTACCGAAGATTTTGATCGCAATATTGGCTCTGGTTCCAGAAAGCATGTGATCTATCCGGTGTCCCAACGGCTGTCCTATTGTGGTTGCAATGCCGGGAATGCCTGCCAAGCGTTCTCTCATTTCATTGAAGAGCTCTTCTCTGCTTCGCTTGTCAAGCTTGAAATTGACGTCGATCTCTGCTCCGTTGGTGGACTGTGAGTGTTCGTCCAACTCTCCTCTTCCTGTCCGTCTGGCTGTGCTGATTACCTCCGGAATCTCCAATAATGATCGTTCTATCATGGAACCAATCTCGTTGTTCACATCCAGCGATACTCCCGGCTTGACAACGGCGGATATAACCGCAGATCCTTCATTGAACTCCGGAAGAAAACTCTGTCCCATTCGAGAGAATATCACTATGGCTCCGACAAAAAGAACCACAGTGAAAGCCACGACTTTCTTTTTGTTATCCAATACCCACGAGAGAGTTTTGAAGTATCCGGCAGAGAGTTTGCGAGTGATCCAGCTGTCTTTTTCGTTCTTTTTAAGGTACTTTTCTCCTGAGAGGATCATCTTGCAAAGCAAAGGTGTTACGGTCATAGCAGTAACCAAAGACATGAAAAGAGAAATAATATACGCTATTCCAAGCGGTTTGAGCATGCGACCCTCCATCCCGGAAAGGAAGAAGAGAGGCACGAAGGCAACCATGACTATGAATGTTGCATTAAGAATAGAGGCACGTATCTCCTTGGATGCCTCAAAGACAACCGTGAAGACCGACTCTCGTTCGGCCTTTGGCTTCTTATGGTTCTGCCTTAGTCGCTTGTAAACATTCTCCACATCTATTATGGCATCATCGACCAAAGAACCAATGGCTATACACATCCCTCCCAGTGTCATCGTATTGATATCCAATCCAAGAAGGTAAAGCACGACAAGAGTGCCAAGAAGAGAGAGAGGAATGGCAATAACGGAGATAATCGTAGTCCTAAAGCTGTTGAGGAAGATAAACAGTACAACGATAACAAATATCGCTCCCTCCAACAACGCTCGACCAACATTGCTCACTGAACGCTCTATAAAATCTGCCTGACGGAATATATGGCTATCCAGCTTTACATCTGCCGGAAGAGACTTTTGAATCTCTTTCAGATTGGCTTCAATCTTTCTTGTCACATTCAGAGTATTGATGTTCGGCTGCTTTGAAACAGATAGAATGACAGCCGGAGTAGCATTCCGGGAAGCATATCCCATCTTGATGGCACTGCCTATCACTACATCTGCCACATCGGAAAGCAGTACCGGTTTCCCGTCATTCATCTTCACAAGAGTAGATCCAAGCTCTTCCAAATCGGTTGTTCGGGCAATACCTCTGATGGCATACTCGTTACCATAGTCTCTCACAACTCCTCCGGTGGAGTTTGTACTCATGCTTCTTCCTACGGCCTCCAGCTCTGACATCGTTACACCATAGGCGTGCATCTTCTGAGGATCTGCAAAGATCTGATACTGCTTTAGATCTCCTCCTATTATGGTAACCTGTGAGACACCTCCGGTGGCAAGTATCGCTGGCTTTACGACCCAGTCTGCCAATGTCCGCAAATCCATCATGGAAGTGGAGTCTGCCTGCATACCGATAAAGAGGATCTCCCCCATAATACTGGATTGAGGTGCAATAATCGGAGTAATACCTTCGGGCAGAGACTCGCCCAAAGCAACCATCTTCTCGCTCACGATCTGTCTGGCTTTGAAAATATCCATTCCCCAGTCAAACTCCGTCCAGACAAAAGAGTAACCATAAGAGGAGGCAGAACGGACTCTTCGCACATTTGTTGCTCCGTTCACAGCCGTCTCTATGGGGAAAGTAACAAGGCGCTCCACCTCTTCTGTTGCCATTCCTTGAGCATCGGTCATGATGACAACGGTAGGAGCCGTAAGATCCGGAAAGACATCCACATCCATCTTTCCCGATGAGTAGATACCTCCTATTATGAGAAGCACCGAAGCGAGTAAGATAACCAACCGGTTCTTCAAAGAGAATCGGATTATATTATCTATAATATTCATCACTATCCTCCTTTCTTTTTAGTGCAAATGACCGGCATGAGGGTCTATTGATCCGGATGCTTGTGCCAGCTTTACCAAAACAGCTCCACGTGCCACCACTCTATCTCCTTCGGAGAGACCTCGAACGATCTCCGTTCTCAAGCCATCTTTCCTTCCTGTCTCCACCTCTCTTTTTTCAAACAGAACCGGTGTAAGTTGCAGATAAACAAAGAAGTTTCCCATCTCTTCTATGAGAGACTCATTGGGGATGGTGAGAACTTCTTCCTGACCTCTTGTACGGATGTACATCTCTATGAAAGAACCGGGAAGCAGATCGGCAATATTCTTTACGCGGAACAGCGTTGATACCACAGGGTTTTCGGTATTGACAAAACGGCTGTAAGAGACCAGACTACCATCCAATTCCTCAAGCGTGTATGTCTTTTCATCATTCAGCTTTTTGAAATGAGCTGCAGAGATATCTCCGAGATAAGGATAATATTTTGAGGGTATCTCTGCCCGAATAAACAGATTTTTATTCTGCGAGATAGTCATGATGGCACGCCCCTCTTCCACATACTCTCCACCGGCAACCATGAGTTGCTTTACGTATCCGGATATTGAAGCAGTTACGGCTCTACGATTACCGGAACAGTTTTTCTTTAAGTTATTGAAGATACTTTCTGCTGTCTCGTACTCCGATTTGGCTTGAAGAAGTTCGCTCTCCGTAACGATATTGTCTTCGGCAAGAGTGAGTTTGCGCTCATATTCCCTTTTTGCCAGCTCATATTGGCTCTCGGCTTCTCGGTAGCGCACGGCAAGGTTATTGTCTACCAACTCTCCCCCTTCCACATAGAGCAGTGTCTGTCCGGAAGAAACAGATTTCCCCTCCACCATATCCCCGAATGGAATGGAAACGATACCGCTGTTCTTTGCCACGATAACACGCTCTTCGCCTTGTGCCGGTTCTATTTGAGCCATGGTCTTTATTACCTGTCCAAACTGCTCTTTCTTGCACACTTCTGTCGAAAAGCCTATTTTCCAACTCATCTCTTTAGTAAAAGCCACGCCGTTGGAACTGGTTATGACAAGATCTGCAGCTGCATGTTGTGCTTTATGAAGATTGTTAAATACGACTATTTCCGGTGTTCGGGTTGGCTGCTGTTCTCCTTTACCGTCAATCATTTCTATTAACAAAGCTCCTTTTCCTGCTGTTGATGGGGCAAGCTTCAGCTTGAATATCCCCGGACTTTGAGGAGCTTCGACTTCCTGTTTTACGGTCTCCATCGCCTCACCAATAAGGCTAACGGTTATCTTTCCCGACTCTAATGGCTTAAAGTCTGAAAGTTGAGTAACATAAATGGTTATATTGGAGGCTTTTCCTTTAGCAAATGGTGTGGCTTCGATAAAATACTCGTAATGGTCGTTATATGCCGTAAGCTGAAGCACTTCATCGTGCGTATGTTCCTCTTTCTCGGCATCTTTTTTTGCTCCACATCCTGAAAAGATTATAGTAAGGAGCAGAGATAATATTATGGTATATCGTCTCATTTTATAGAATCTGTTTATAGGTTTTACAGGACTTCCTCTGCCGACAACATGAGAATATATTCGGACAGAAGTATATAACGTAACCCTCTTTCTCGCCATACGGATGGCAGAAAGAAAGATAAAGTCTCAGAAAATATCCGGACTCGACAGATCTATAAAACGGGAGGGGCGCGTAAACCGGAGACAGGCAGTACAGCTTCTGAGAGCTTGTACTTTACGTAAGGATTAAATAGTAATGTTCGGACAGGAAAAGCTGCTGCACCATCTATCTCTATGCCATTCAAAAGAAACGCTACCCCGAAACTTAGGTCTAAAATAACCGGTTCCGGAATCTGATCGGCATCATTGACGCTTCTGGATGAAGCCACATAAGCATCTTTCACCAAACACTCTTCCGCTCTCCCATCGCTGTGAGAACAATCGTCTCCGTGTGTATGTGTACGCTTCTGTTCGCCTACAATAGATGTTACAGATACGAAGTGCTCATTCAAGTGAAGATGAGGGGCCAAAGAGTGCACCAGCACGAAAATACCGGTAATCAAAGTCACTAATATGATGCGTCTGTCTATCATAAAGATGAAATCTGCACAACGTATAGGGCAAAAGTAACAATTTATATCCAAATAAAGCAACAATTTTATCCGGCTCCTTCTATTTATTCAAAACAACACCATTTTCTAAAATCATTCCTGCTTTTGAAGCAAAAGTCAAAGATGTTTTTATATAAAAGTACCGCACCTCTTTCCCTTATTTTCTTTCTCTTTTCTTGCTTTTGCAGCTTACTCGGAAAAACAGATTTCTCATAAAACACTTATAATAAACATCTTATCAAAATCTCAAATTTTTGATCAACTCTCCTCTCGGTCGTTTTCATAGGCTGTTTTTTCGTTAATATAGTTGAAATTTATACCATTTTAGTGTGAATAAATCCTAACTAAGAATATACATAAAAAATGGTCATCCAATCAAGAAAATATCATAAACATATAATTATCAATACATTAAACCAAAAATCTAAACGTATTAAGTGAATTCGATAAACGTATTAAATGAAATCAATAAACGTGTTTACTGAAAAATTAAACACGTTAAGCCGATCGACTATCCCTATTCACACTTTTCACTTACCTGAATCGCTTAATTTGTGTAAAGAATCAAGCCGGTTTTAACAATTCGATTTGGAGTCAAAAACAAGAGGAAAGATCAAAATAGAGAGCCGTATTATGGGGAAAATCTTCGGGATGGAATATATAAAAATACACTCTCTATAGTTGAATAAAAAAGCCAAGAGGACAGGATGCCCCTGTCTCTTTTTAGAAAAAGCATGTATCTGCCCCGATTTACAGAGTTTTCCTGTCGGAAGAATAAAGAAGAATAAGACTGATATACAGGAACTAAAACTCCCACTGCAGCTTCATCTTGAACCCAAATTCATTATAATCTTTGAGGCGAGAAGGGGTTATTCTGTAATAGAAATCCACACGCAAGATACGTAAAATATTCTCCAATCCCACCCCACACTCTGCATACCATTTATGAGACATGGGTGTGGTTTCGGGTGGAGTGATAAAAATTTCATCCGAATACTTGGGATGGTTGCGTCTACTTGTATTGCCGTACATACCGTTGAATATCAACACTTCCCTAAGTTTAAGCTCTTTGATGAGTGGGATCTTGTTGAGAAGAAGTCCTTTCATGTGATAACTCATAAAAAGAGAAGCGTACTCATCGGCAACATACTCCAATGGGCGCATAAGCTGGAACGCATGAGAGTAAAACTCGAATGAGGAGTTGGCAGGCGGTGAAAAGAGCATCGGGAATGGCACATGGTTCCAAATAATACCGGCACCTATCTTATAGTCTATATTCCCAAGGCGACCAATCCATAGATTTTGTTGCAAAGCAATCTCGGATCTATTGTAATAATACTCTCCGCCCATACGTGGAATGGCTGTCTCATGGCTGAATAGTATCTCCGGAATATCCATGGAAATTCTCACCTTTTCCGGATTTCTGGAAGCTCCCTCATACACCTTGCTACCCGGTGCATACTTTAGATGAATACCCAGTTTGACATCCTGAATGTGAGGTACTATCTCCAATGTGGAGTCCGGTAATATTTTCAGATAACGATATGTACCGGTGGGAGTATCTTTTACTTTCGTCCACTCCGCTCGGAGAGAGAGTCCGGAAAACCAGTCTTTCCTATAACTCACTTTGGCCGCATTGCGGTAAGATCTGTTTGTGAGATAGGCAGAGCCCAAGCTGTTTAGCAGATTATCTTTGCTGGAACTGGAGTATATCTGTCCCGGAGTATGCAGATCCCGTTCGCTCGTAATGGTAATATCGTGCTTGGGGAACTCGTTCAGATTGTACTTTTTATCCGTAAAAGAGTATGAGGAAGATATGGAATACTTCCACTGCTTGTCCTTGAAGCCATAAGCTGCAAAGCCGTCAAGGAAAAAGTTTGAAAACAGATAGCCGGTTGTCTGTCCCCCTATCCTGAGTCTCAATCCCTCTATCGCATTGGTAGACACAAAGCTCGAAATGGGACCGAAATTGAATTTACTTCCGCCGAAGAGCATATCTTTTCGATAGCGTGTTCTCAGATAGTCGGAAGCAAAAGTATCTATCGTGCCGAAGACGAAGCGATAAAACGAAATCTCTTTCATCTCATCCAAAAACGATTTAAGCCCCTCGTTCGTGGACAGAAGCCTGCGATCCGCAACATAAGTACTATCTAAAGCCACTGCGGCATCAGTATTTGAAAGATCTATATATCGAGATGGAGTATTCAGGACGATAGAGTCCGGAGGATTCCATGCATGGTTATCGTACATTCTGTTATGAATGCTGTATACTTTCAATAGTCGGTGAAAAAGCGACATTTGAGAGTACATATTTTCCGTTTTCGGCACTACAAGTCCATTCTCAAGAGCCATATAGTCTATCTCTATTCGGAGCTTTTCCACAAAATTGAGGTTGATATACTCCGGCACTTCCAGCTCGCACCTTTCTATGGTATAGTCTTTGGTCGTATTAACGATGACACTTCCCGTAAAATTGAATGCTTGTGGCGTGAAAGGATAAAAGCTCAACACCCGGAGGCTATCCCCTTGGTCATTAACCAGTGAGTCCGTTATATAATATTTGTATGCCTTAGTCCCTTGAGAGCCGATCGGGGAAACAAATCTGTTGTTCAGCAGTTTTATGTAGCTGTTATGGATATCCATGTCGGGAAACATCTCGTCAAGACTTTTGGTCATAGTACCATCATCTATGTCCTGATCCACTCCGAGCGTGTTTCTGTAAAGTACAACCTCGTTTTTCTTAGACTTTTTGATTTCCGTTCCTACTGCCGTAACAGACTCTCTAACAGACAGAGGCAAGATGTATGACTTGTCAAAAACAGATCTCTCCACATATTTCTGGAAGAATGGAAGAGCTTTGTTCATCAACTTGTTGTTCAAGTTGAAGTTGGAAAGGCAGAGAGTAAGGTTTTCATATCTCTTGGCAGAATAGATTTGAACATCATCCACCAACAGCAGTCTCTGTCTATGCTTGCTCTGAATGCTGTCCAAGAGAATCACTGCAGGATTATTCTTTGCCTGATACTTCCCTCTTTTTGCTACAACAATAACATCCGGCGTTTTCCATACACCTGCCTGCTTATGTATGATAGAAGTGCTATCTTGCATCGGGATATGCTCCACTCTATCCGGGATAAGCAGTGTGCCTCTGGCAAGAGCCCTCACAGGCTTTAATCCTAAAAGCAAGAAAACCGCTAAAAGCAGTAAATATGTTATTCTGTTATAACTCATTCGATTACAAAAATAGGCTATTTCTTTTTATTCTTCAATAAGTAATAGTTTCTGCTTTTTGCATATATTTTTATCTATATTAGGCTTCTTGACCATAGAAATACCGTTTTAATGGATTATCTTTGTGGGAGAAGAAATAAAAGTCGACACAAAGAAGAAACACAATAAACACTTATACAACATTTATAATTATGGCATTTTTGACACAAGACAAACTCGTAATCGTTGGTGCTGCCGGTATGATCGGCTCAAATATGGCACAAACAGCAGCTATGATGAAGCTTACTCCGAACCTATGTTTGTTCGATCCATTTGCTCTTGGATTGGAGGGTGTAGCAGAAGAGTTAAGGCACTGTGGATTTGAAGGAATCAATATCACCTACACCACAGATGTTAAAGAAGCATTTGCCGGAGCCAAGTACATCGTTTCTTCAGGTGGTGCACCAAGAAAGGAAGGCATGACAAGAGAAGATCTTTTGAAGGGTAATGCAGAGATCGCAGCTCAATTGGGTAAGGATATCAAGCAATATTGTCCGGATGTTAACCATGTTGTCATCATCTTCAACCCTGCAGATATTACCGGTCTTGTTACTTTGGTTCACTCAGGACTCAAGCCAACTCAGGTAACTACCCTTGCAGGTCTCGACTCTACAAGACTTCAAAGCGAATTGGCTAAGCACTTCGGCATCATGCAAAGCGAGGTAACCAACCCACGTACCTATGGTGGACACGGAGAGCAAATGGCAGTATTTGCATCTACTGCAAAGGTTCAAGGCACTCCTCTCACCGATCTTATCGGTACAGATAAGCTTACCAATGAAGCTTGGGCTGCTCTAAGAGAACGTGTGGTAAAAGGTGGAGCCAATATCATTAAGCTTCGTGGACGCTCTTCTTTCCAAAGCCCTTCTTACGTTTCAATAGAGATGATTCGTGCGGCTATGGGCGGAGAAGCTTTCCGTTGGCCTTCCGGATGTTATGTTTCTACTCAAGGATTCGACCATATCATGATGGCTATGGAAACAGACATCACCAAAAATGGTGTGGTATATAAGGAAACAAAGGGTACTCCGGAAGAGATGGCTGAACTGCAAAGCAGCTACAAGCACTTGTGCGAATTGAGAGATCAAGTTATCGCTATGGGTATCCTCCCTGCTCTTGATAAGTGGAACGAACTTAACCCCAATATCAAGTAATGGTGCTGTAAAGTATCTTTCATAAAGAAGAAAAGAGAAAATCCCTTAGAGTGCTTGCTCTAAGGGATTTCTTTTTTAGCCTGATCCGAATAGTTCTACTGCTTAATCAAAGGCGAGGAGTATGAAGCCGTTTGAACGGGCAGGATATCTATGGAGACCGGTAGCTTTCCTCTAAAAGGGGCAACGCCGGTTATGGCTTCAACCATCGCTTTGCAAGCCATGGAGGTATCTTCGTACCCGACACAGATAGCGGAAGCTTTTTCGGATAACAATGGCAAAGCATTAAGAAGATAAGGCGTTCCCATTACCACGATGAGCGGCTTCCCTTTGACTTGTAAAGATTCAAGAGCTTCTTTATTCTCAACCCTCTTACCGGACAGTACAAGCAGAAGAAGCTCCCTATCCGATGTCTCTTCCGATATTCTATGAACCTGCTTCATCGCATCCGTTTTAGATAAAAGAAACTTTTTCGATAACAGTTGGCGAGGGATGTGGCGGGCAAAATCATTCATCAAACTCTCGTTTCCATCCACCAGCAATACGATCTTTTTTCCATCGTTCGGCTTCAAAGGCAGAGTGTTATTGTTTTTCACCAAAGTCATGCCAAGAGCGTGCATTTTCTCAGATAGCTGCACTGCTTTTTTTGCATGAAGACGTTGAAGAAGTCTGTCCGAAGAGAGAGCTGTTCTATCCATACATCCCAAAGCGATTTTGAATGCCAATACTCGTCGACACCTATCTTCCACTTCATTATTCTGCACTTCTCCTCTTTTTACGGCGTTGGCTATGGTGATAATATCTTCCAACGGAGTATTGCTGCCCAATAACAGATCTGCTCCGGCTCTGAAAGCTTCAAGTGCCACATTGATCTTTTTATTCTCCTTTGCACCTTCCATTTCGAGAGCATCCGTGAAGAGAAGTCCATCGAACAAGAGTCCGTCTCTAAGCAGAATGGTAGATATATCCCTGTTTAAGCTTGCGGGAGACGGCTCCGAAGATAGAGACGGCACCAGAAGATGCCCGACCATCATACTACCCATTCCGGCACGAGCATACTCTCTAAAGGGAAGAAGAGCAGTCTCTTCCAAAGTCTGACGATCCGCCGCAACCGTTGCCAGAGCCTCATGAGAGTCTATATGTGTGTCTCCATGTCCGGGAAAATGTTTGGCACAAGAGAGGATACCATTTGCCTCCAACCCTTCCGAGTAGGCAATACCCAGGCGAGACACATTATGTGGAACTTCTCCGAAGCTCCGAATACCGATGACAGGATTTGCCGGATTGGTATTTACATCCAACACAGGAGCAAACATCACATGAATGCCCATCTGTTTGGCTTCTTCTGCAACCACTTCTCCGTACTCCCTCATAAGCGACGCATCATCTATCGCACCCAGCAACATACTTTTGGGGTATCGTGTTGTGCCTTTAAGTCTCATAGCCAACCCCCATTCACCATCAAAAGCCACCATCATGGGTGTTTTGGCTCTTGCTCTCATTCTATTGGTCATGAAGAGCTGATCATACGCACTTCCCCCTCTGAAGAGGACGCCTCCCATCTTGCCGTCAATAAGAAGATCCCATTTTTTCATGGCATTTGCATCTGTGGAAGGGACGACCATCGGCATCATACATTGTGCTACCTTCTCTTCCAAGCTCATCTGGTCCATTATGGAGTCGGCTTGCCGGTAGTATGCTTCGGCATTCTTCCCGAACAGTTTTAAGGGATGTTTGGCAGATTGAGCTGCAACAGAAAAGGGGCAAAGCAGTAGAGCAAGGGCGGTAAAAACGAGATAAGATACTCGAATGTTTGGGTTGGTATTCATGATAAATGCTTATTTGTTCTATTATACAAATGTAAGAAGAACAGCCGTATTTCTACTCTTTAAGGCTTCCACTCTCTTTGTCGAAAAGGTGATCCTCTTTCATTTCTTTGCCAAACGCATTCAAATAAAGAGATTAACGGGAATAAAAGTTGCGATGAACCTTAAATCTTCTGCAAATCGAGCTTTGATTTGTGGCATTCAAGACTTGATGGTAGCCAATCAAACTTTGTTTCTTGCAACCCAAGGCATGATTTCAACCTTTTATCATATTCAAGCATAAATATATACCTGATCAATCTATTTTTTCAACAGCTATAAAGAGAAAAAGCAGACAATACAGGCTTGAACAGAGCATGGAAAGAGGCCTTAAAGAAGGAGTAAAAAGAAAGATTTGGTTAGGTGGGAGAATTTCCCTTTTTTTGTACCGAAATATGAGTACCCAAGTAGAAAAAGTGCTATGAAGGGTAGCGAATAATTGAATATAAAACAATGTATATCACAGTATTAAAGTCCAAGATTCACAGAGTACACGTTACGGAAGCCAATCTGGACTACGTAGGCAGTGTTACCATAGACGAAGATCTTCTGGACGCTTCGGGTATTTTGGTGGGAGAAAAAGTGCAAATCGTTAATAACAACAACGGAGAGCGAATCGAAACTTACACCATACCCGGAGAGAGAGGCAGCGGTATTGTCTGCCTTAATGGTGCTGCCGCCAGAAAGTTTATGGTCGGAGACGTCGTCATCATTGTGGCTTATGCGATGGTTACACCGGAAGAAGCCAAGACGCTGAAACCGACAATCATATTCCCCGATACTGCTACAAATAAGTTGGCTCGGTAATCCCGAAGTCTATACATGAATAACAGATAAAAGATATGAACAGTATGTACAATCCACAGGAGTTCTTGAAATATGCTACCAAGCATGTCGGGCTGTCATCCCTCGGAGTGGAACAATATATAGGGCACTTGAATACCAGATCCGAAGGCGGATATATCAATCCTTCAATCATTGAAGAACGCCAGCTGAATGTTGCCCAAATGGATGTCTTCTCGCGCTTGATGATGGACAGAATCATCTTTCTCGGCAGCGGTATCAACGACTATGTTGCCAACGTAATACAAGCACAGCTTCTGTTCTTGGAAACCAGTGAACCGGGGAAGGATATATCTATATATATAAACTCACCCGGAGGCAGCGTCTATGCCGGATATGGCATTTACGATACCATGCAGTATATCTCTTGCGATGTTAATACCATCTGTACCGGTATGGCTGCTTCCATGGCTGCAATAATATTGGTTGCCGGAGAGAAAGGCAAACGCATGGCACTTCCCCACTCTCGCGTCATGATCCATCAGCCTCTCGGCGGAATGCAGGGGCAGGCTTCGGACATGGAGATAGCGGCAAGAGAGATTCTCAAAGTGAAAAAGGAGCTTTATGCCATCATAGCAAAACACTCCGGAAAATCTATCGAAGAGGTAGAGCGAGACAGCGACAGAGATTATTGGATGGGGTCTCAAGAAGCGTTGGAATACGGAATGATAGATAAGGTGCTTGTACGCAACGACAACAAGAATGCCTAATAACCCTGTACATGAGCAAGAAAAAGTCTGAAGATAAAGATAGACAGAAGCAGCACTGTTCTTTTTGCGGCTTGGGACTGGATCAGGTTGACATCTTGGTTCCGGGGCCTCAAGGAAGTTTGTGTGACAGGTGTGCCTATGCCGTTCATGATGCTTTAGAAGAGGCTCTGAACCCGAACTACAACAAAAAGAAAAAAGGGAAAAGCGCAGAGCTTCCCCCTTTGGAACTTCTTCCCAAACCAAAAGACATAGTAGCCTATCTGGACAAATATGTCGTAGGACAGGATGATGCCAAAGTAACACTTGCAGTGGCTGTTTACAACCACTACAAGAGATTGCAGTACAAACAGGCAAATATCGCCGGAGGTAAAGATTTGTCTTATCTTGCAGATAGCGAAGTGGAGTTGGAAAAGAGCAATATCATGATGGTTGGACCCACAGGAACGGGAAAGACTCTTCTGGCTCGCTCCATATCCAAACTCCTGCACGTTCCGTTCACAATAGTGGATGCCACAGTGTTTACCCAAGCCGGATATGTCGGAGAAGACGTGGAAAGCATTTTGTCTCGCCTGCTTCAAGCAGCAGACTATGACGTATCGTCCGCAGAGAAAGGCATAGTCTTTATAGACGAGATAGATAAAATCGCAAGAAAAAGCGACAATCCATCCATCACAAGAGACGTGAGCGGTGAAGGCGTGCAACAGAGTCTGCTGAAACTTCTTGAAGGTACGGATGTCAATGTTCCCCCCGAAGGCGGACGCAAACATCCGGAGCAGAAGATGGTTAAGATCAATACAAGCAACATCCTCTTTATCTGCGGAGGGGCATTTGATGGTATAGAGAAGCGTATCGCCAAACGTCTGAATACCAAAGTGGTGGGATATGGCGTGGAGAACAAGCATAAAAAACTTGGGGAGCTGGATCTTTTGAAGTATCTCTTGCCTGCAGATCTTAAGTCTTTTGGTCTTATTCCTGAGATAGTGGGACGTGTTCCCGTCCTCACCCATCTGCTGCCTTTGGATAGGAATGCCCTGAGAATGATCTTGACAGAACCGAAAAATGCCATCTCAAAACAGTACAAACTGCTGATGAAGATGGATGGTATAGACTTGGATATATCCGAAGAGGTTTATGATTTTATCGTAGATGTCGCTTTGGAGTACAAGCTTGGAGCTCGCGGACTTCGAGGTGTTTTTGAAAGATTGATGAGAGGAGCAATGTTCAGTATGCCTTCAAGTCAGGAAAAAAGACTGCACATAGACTTGGAATATGCGAAGGAACATATTGATCTGACAGACTTCAAAGAGGGGTATTTGTAGAGAAAGCCGATATTTTCAAAGAAATATCATGAGAAGTGGTTGGTATATTCGTTTTATTGCTATATTTAACTTCAAATAGGGAAGGATTCTTAACACTTTCCTTAAAGTGAGAACCACTCGAAGAATAAAGCAATAGTTTTAAGACTATAGATACCAATACTACTTATTATCTGTAATAATGGCTAACTCTTTACGACTGACAGAGCATCTGAAAAAGCACTTTGGCTTTGACTCTTTTAAGGCAACACAAAAGGAGATTATTCAAAGTATCATAGAGGGTAACGATACTTTTGTGTTGATGCCTACGGGAGGAGGAAAGAGCCTTTGCTACCAACTCCCGGCTCTTATGTTGGAAGGGACAGCCATTGTAATATCTCCGCTGATAGCATTGATGAAAAATCAGGTTGATGCCATCCGTTCATACACGGAAAAAGAATCAACGGCACACTATATCAATTCATCTTTGAATAAGGCGGCATTAGAGCAGGTAAAAGCGGACGTTATCTCGGGGCAAACAAAGCTCTTATATGTAGCTCCTGAAAGTCTTACAAAACAAGACAATATAGAACTGCTTAGACAGATAAACATATCTTTCTATGCAGTGGATGAAGCTCACTGTATCTCTGAATGGGGACATGACTTTCGTCCGGAATATCGCCGGATAAGGACATTGATGGATGAGATAGGTACTAAACCTATAATCGCTCTGACAGCAACCGCAACGCCTAAGGTGCAAAGCGACATCCAGAAAAACCTCGGCATGGTAAATGCCAAAGTCTATAAAAGCTCCTTCAACAGAGAGAATCTCTACTACGAAGTTCGACACAAGAATAGCGAATTTGAAAAAGATATGATTCGCTTCATAAAGCAACATACAGGCAAGACAGGCATAATCTACTGTATGAGCCGGACGAAAGTAGATGAGATAACAGAGCTTCTGAAGACAAACAACATAAAAGCGATGGCTTATCATGCCGGCATGGATTCCATACAGAGAAGCACAAATCAGGATGCTTTTCTGAATGAGGATGCGGATGTGATAGTAGCGACCATTGCTTTTGGTATGGGGATAGACAAGCCGGATGTACGCTTTGTCATACATCACGATATGCCTAAAAGCCTCGAGGGATATTATCAAGAGACCGGAAGAGCCGGAAGAGACGGAGGAGAAGGACTGTGTATTGCCTACTATGATGAAAAGGATATGGAAAAGCTGGAAAAGTTTCTTATATCCAAAAATAAAAGTGTAAATGAAAGGGAAATCATCAAACAGTTACTGTCTGATGTTTCTGAATTTTCTCGAACCTCTATATGCAGACGCAAATTCCTGCTGCATTACTTTGGAGAGGTTTACGAACAAGCTAATTGTTGTAACTGTGACAACTGTAAAAGAATAACAAAGCAAGTGGAAGCAAAAGATTTATTACTTAACGTATTGGACGCAATTGCGGCACTAAAGGAGAAGTTCCCTGCCGAATATGTAATCACGATACTTTCCGGAGAGGAAACTGCTGATGTAACAACCTATAAACATGCCGACCTTGAGGAATTTGGTTCCGTAGTAGAAGAGGATAAAGAAAAGCTGGAAACCGTAATAAGACAGGCTCTCATAGATGGATATATCTCAAAAGATATAGAAAACTTAGGAGTACTTAAACTGACAACAAAGGGAAAGTCTTTTCGTAAGAAGCCCACTTCTTTTACGATTCAGATGGAAGATGCTTCCGAAGAAAGCAGCGAAGATGTAGAGCTTAAAGGGTCCGGTGGCGGAGCGTCCGACCCCATTTTATTCTCAATGCTGAAAGATCTACGGAAAAAGATTGCCAAAAAGTTGGATTTGCCTCCTTACGTCATATTCCAAGAGCAAAGTCTGAACGATATGGCGATGTTTTATCCGGTAACCATAAGTGAACTATCCAATATTTCGGGAGTAGGACAAAACAAAGCTCAACGCTATGGAGCTGAGTTTGTGGAACTGATAAGCTCTTATGTTAAAGAGAATGAGATCGAGAGACCGGAAGATATCAGAATCAGGATAGTTCCCAATAAGTCCAAACTTAAAGTTTCCATTGTTCAGCTCATAGACAGAAAGGTGTCTCTTGAGGATATTGCCAATAACTTCAATCTGGAATTTGATGAACTTCTTGATGAAATAGAGGGGATCGTGTATAGTGGAACGAAAATAAATATAGACTATATCATAAAAGATCTTTTGGATGAAGAGCAGACAGAAGAAATCTTTGAATATTTCAAGAACTCCACTACCGACGACTTAAAAACCGCAATAGAAGCACTCGGTCCCGATATTGAAGAAGAAGAGGTAAGGCTGGTAAGAATTTATTTCTTGTCCGATGTGGCTAATTAAACAACATCCCCGGTAAGTTTCTATGAAGGCATCTCTTTTTCTTCTCTCCTGTTTTCTTCTTTTGGCACATATCAGTACATCTTGCATTGCCAAAGAAGAAGAGAACGATTCTCAGAAAATAGAAGATCTGAACTCTTCTATTTCCTGGAACAATATCAGAAGAGATACCCTCATAGCGATAAACAAAGACTCTTTATTGGCTTGGGGGATAGATGCGGCTGTTACAAAAGAACTTAAAGTCGCCACTCTTTATATAGAAATGTCTCTTATCTCCCCTAAAGTTTTATCTAAAAACTTGAGTGTTTTAGAGCAAAATATACATAGGATACTCTCTTTTGTCTCACCTAAACAGTATGCGATAACAAAGAGTAATACGGAAGAGTCGAGAGTTAATTCTTATTTCTCTACTTACATTGATAACTTCAAGGCCAACCTTAAATCTTACTACACTGCAATGCAGTTTGGCGATATTGAGGATGAAAAGCTCTCGTCGGCATCTACTTGGTTTATCTCTGTGAAAGATTCTTTGATATACAATAAACATAATGTTGCTTCCGTGGTACAGTTTGTTGAGAGCAGCTTGGGAGAGGATGATAAAACCATTCGTTCTGCTGCATATAACATAGACTTGGAAAAAGGTAGCAGAATATACTTGGACTCTATTATCAACCTTAACTCTGAAGAGTTAGTATCAAGTTTTGTGGTTAAAGCCCTAATGAGGGACTATTCTGCCGTAACGGAGGAAGATTTAAGTAACAAAGGCTTTTTTCATTACTCCGATATTCATGTCGGAGAAGATTTTTATTTTTCAGATACCGGCTTGACATTTATCTTCGATCCTTACGAAATCGCTCCTTCGTCTATGGGGCGAATAGAAGTGAACGTTCCGTATAGTGATCTAAAGCCCGTTTTCAAAGAACCTTTAATAATAGACTCTTCGTTGTAGAGAATATTATATACACTCGATCTTTATGAATGTAGAGCTTATATATAAATTTTTTCCCTCTCTTACAGATCGTCAGAAAGAGCAGTTCAGCTTGTTACCGAGTCTCTATCTGGACTGGAATAGCAAGATAAATGTTATATCCAGAAAGGATGTAGACAACCTTGTCTGCAATCATATTTTGCACTCTCTTGCCATAGCAAAGTTTGTCTCCTTTAAGCATGACACTACAATCCTTGATATTGGTACAGGGGGAGGTTTTCCCGGAATACCTCTTGCCATTATGTTCCCGGAAGCAAAATTTACCTTAATAGACAGTATAGGGAAAAAGCTGAAAGTGGTTGATGATGTCATATTAAAGACAAGACTTGAAAATGTGAGAACCATTCACACAAGAGCGGAAAACCTGAATGACAAATATCAATTTATCGTAAGTCGTGGAGCTCTATCTATGGATATTTTAAGAGGACTAGCTCAAAAACTAATAGATAGAAAAAATCAGAAAAATGGCATCCCCAATGGGATAATAGCTTTGAAAGGAGGGAGTTTGGAGGCTGAGCTACGAAATGTAAAAAATATAGCTATCCAAGAAAACATTTTGGAGTATTTTGATCTGCCATTCTTTGAATCGAAAAAAGTAGTTTTCTTGCCCTTATGATCTTACATATAAAGACATTTTCATTTAATCTGGCGGGAGAAAATAGCTATCTCCTGTACAATGAAAAAGGAGAAGCAGTTCTTATAGATTGCGGTGCTTCAAACCCTAAAGAGTGGAATACAATCCTATCTTTCTTATCTGAGAAGAATCTTACTCTAAACATATCTCTTGCTACTCATTTTCATTTTGACCATGTTTGGGGTGCCCCGTTCGTATGGGATTCTTTTGGCATTAAGACCTACGTATCTCAAGAAGAACGAGAAATATTACCCTCTTTGAAAGATCAGCTACGAGCCTTTGGTTTAACACTTGATTCTAAATTAGATGATACATGTTTTGAGGCCTTGGATCCTAATATGAAAACACTTATTGGAGAACCACTACAAGTACTATCGGTACCAGGACACTCTCCGGCACACGTAGCATTTTTCTTACCAACACAGCAATGTATGTTTTCAGGAGATGTTATATTTGCAGGGGGGATAGGGCGTACCGATCTGTGGGGAGGATCTTACGAAGTGTTAGAACAGTCCATATTCGATAAGATTTATACGTTGCCTTCTGAAACCACAATTTATTCCGGACATGGGCCGAGTACAACGGTCGGCATTGAACAGCTAACAAATCCTTTCTTTAGGTTATAGCATAATTATCAAAAACATTATAAAAATCCATTATTCTTAATCATGATATGAATACATTAGATTTTTCTATCCGTCACGTAGGTATTTCGGAAAAAGATCAACAAGAAATGTTGGAACGTGTGGGAGTTAAAAGTTTGAACGAACTGATAGAACAAACCATACCTTCAAATATACATCTTCCTAAGGAACTTAACCTTCCATCTCCACTCACAGAGAGAGAGCTTATAGAACATATCTCTGAGTTAGGTAGCAAGAATAAAGTCTTTACATCTTATATAGGTATGGGATGGTATGACACATGCACTCCTGCACCAATACAGAGAAATATTCTTGAAAATCCAAGCTGGTACACTTCATATACTCCTTATCAAGCCGAAATTTCTCAAGGACGTTTGGAGGCATTATTTAACTTCCAAACAGTGGTAACAGAACTAACCGGTCTTCCTTTAACAAACTGCTCATTATTGGATGAAGCAACAGCCGGAGCAGAGGCCGTGGCTATGCTGTACAATACGCTTCCAAAATCCAAAAAGAAAGCAACTAAAGTTTTGGTAGATGAACGAGTATGGCAGTCAACCATAGATGTTATTACCACTCGTTCTATTCCTCAAGGTATTTCCGTAGAAGTATGCGATGTATTTAGTGCAGAACTTTCCGAAGATGTATTTGGAATAGTTGTTCAGTATCCTGATGCCAATGGAGAGGTAAAAGATTATACTCAACTCGTAGAACACTCTCACGCTGCGGATGTACGTGTTGCTGTTGCCGCAGATATTCTTTCTCTTGCTATTCTGACTCCTCCAGGAGAATGGGGAGCCGATATAGTCTTTGGTTCTTCGCAACGCTTTGGTATTCCTATGTATTTTGGAGGTCCTTCCGCAGCATTCCTTTCTGCTCATGATGACTATAAAAGAGCTATACCGGGTCGCATAGTTGGGCTGTCAAAAGATCGTAATGATCGTCCAATATATCGCTTAGCTCTTCAAACTCGCGAGCAACACATCAAACGTGAAAAGGCGACATCAAATATCTGTACAGCTCAAGCTCTTTTGGCTACAATGGCAGGTATGTATGCTGTATATCATGGGGCAGATGGCTTGAGAGATATAGCAGAAAGAGTGCATGGGTATGCCAACCGTTTGGCTATTCTTCTTAAAGATCTTGGCTACCAAATAAAGAGTGAGTCATTCTTTGATACCATTGTCTTAGAATCACTTTCAGAACAAGAAATCGCCAAGATA
The DNA here is from genome assembly GCF_000765975.1 of Porphyromonas canoris. Classification (NCBI taxonomy): domain Bacteria; kingdom Pseudomonadati; phylum Bacteroidota; class Bacteroidia; order Bacteroidales; family Porphyromonadaceae; genus Porphyromonas; species Porphyromonas canoris. The sequence continues at coordinate 190,916 of NZ_JQZX01000002.1, read as the reverse complement.
AGAGAAATAGCTGAAGAAGTACGAGTCAATTTCAGATATGATAAGAGTGGAACCATCGGTATTTCCGTTGATGAGACAACATTAGAAAGCGATTTGGGAATGCTTCACTATATTTTTGCTCAGGCTAAAGGTCTGGAAGTTGACACTAATGTATCTTACGATTCAGATAGATGCACAGCTAAGCTACCACAAAGTATGGTACGTAAAAGCGATTTCTTGCGCTTTGATGTCTTTGAAAAATATCATACAGAGACAGAACTCATGAGATATATCAAGCGTTTGGAAAGAAAAGATATTTCTTTGGCGCACTCTATGATTTCTCTCGGATCATGTACAATGAAGCTGAATGCAGCGTCAGAACTATTCATTCTAAGTAATCCTCAATTTGCCTTTATACACCCTTATGCTCCTAAAGATCAGACAGAGGGATATATGGAAATGTTGGACAACCTTTCCGGTTATCTTGGAGAGATTACGGGATTACCTTATGCATGCCTTCAACCTAATTCCGGAGCGTCCGGTGAATATGCAGGTCTTAGAACTATCAGAAATTATCATGAATCGATAGGACAGTCTCATCGAGACATCATACTGCTTCCTATTTCTGCTCACGGTACCAATCCTGCAAGTGCTATACAATGCGGTTACAAGACCGTAACAGTGGCTTGTGATAATGATGGCAATGTGGATGTGGAAGACTTTGAAAAGAAAGCAAAGGAGAATGCAGACCGCCTTGCCGGAACAATGATTACCTATCCTTCTACTCATGGTATATTTGAACCGGAGATAAAGAAGCTTTGCCAAATTATTCATGACAACGGAGGACAAGTTTATCTTGATGGAGCAAATATGAATGCACAAGTAGGTTTTACCAATCCGGGATATATCGGAGCGGATGTATGCCACTTGAATCTACATAAAACATTTGCCATTCCTCATGGTGGAGGTGGTCCTGGCGTAGGCCCTATATGTGTGAAAGAACACCTTAAACCATTCTTGCCAAGTCATTCTCTCATCTATGGAGATGGTGTTACTCCAGTATCTGCAGCGCCATTTGGTAGTGCGGTGATCTTCGGTATCACTTACGCATACATTAGAATGTTAGGTGTAGAAGGTCTTAAAAGAAGTACCGCTATAGCAATTCTTAGTGCAAACTACATGGCTAAATGCTTGGAAAAAGAGTATGGAATTGTATATACCGGTAAAACAGGCAGAGTGGGACACGAACTTATCTTGGAATGTCGCAAGTTAAAAGAAGAGACAGGAATAGATGAGACCGATATCGCAAAACGTCTCATGGACTTTGGTTACCATGCTCCAACACTGTCATTCCCTGTTCATGGCACACTTATGATAGAGCCAACCGAGAGTGAAAGCTTAGATGAGCTTAACCGCTTCATAGACGTTATGAGATGTATCCGTCGTGAGATAGAGGAAGTGAAAGAAGGAAAAGCAGATCCTGCGAATAACGTTCTCAAAAATGCTCCACACCCACAATATGAAGTTACGGCAGATGAATGGCCATTCCCATACTCAAGAAGTAAAGCAGCATTTGCTCTTCCATATTTGTTAGAGAATAAGTTCTGGATCAATGTTGCTCGAGCAGACGGAGGTTTCGGAGACCGCAACTTGGTAGCCACCATGTCTTGCTGCGTTGTGGAAAACCAACGAAACGAATAAAAATAATTATGTTCGTTAAAATAAACTTTGACATATAACCTTAAGGTGTACTCTGCTTCAATTCAATATAGAGGCAGAGTACACCTTTTTCTTTTATCTTAAACATTATTATCACTTATCGCTATATGAAAAAATGCAACTATGTCTCCATTACAGAAGCCATCTCTCATGTCAAGAGTAATGATAAGATAGTTCTTGGACATGGGGCAGTCTCTCCTATCTTACTATTGGAAGAGTTATATCGTCAGCGGGAAAGATTATTTGGAGTAAAGATATTCCACCTGATTTATTTGGGAGACCCTGTTCACACGCGCCTTGATGCTCAAGCTCACTTCCAAACACGAGCTCCATTCATCACCGGAGGAGCAATAAGAGATGCCGTAGCAGAGAATCGTGCAGAGTTTGTACCAATGCACTTCCATATTATTCCATATCACTTTTTACCCGGAGGAGGATACGAACCGGATTGGGCTTTTATTCAAGTAACCCCACCCGATGCCAATGGACTCTGTTCCCTATCTTTGGCTTCTGACTATACCTTACCCGCAGCAAGAGCAGCTAAGCGAGTTATTGCTATGGTCAATCCTAACTTGCCGTATGTGTATGGAGACAATTTTCTGTCAGTAGATGAAATAGATTTCATGGTCGAAGCTCCTATGGAGAATCTTACCATTGCGTCTTCCCCCATTACAGAGACAGATCAAAAAATAGCAGAGTATTGTACTTCTCTTATAGGGGATGGTGCTTGTATTCAAGTAGGAATTGGCTCTGTTCCAGAGGCTGTTCTCTCCAAACTTCACGACAGAAAAGATCTTGGGATACATACAGAGTTGATGACCGATGCCATTATGAATCTGATTAAGAGCGGAGCAGTCAACGGATCAAAAAAAGGAGTTTTACCCAATAAAGTACTCACTGCATTTGCCATGGGATCTCAAGAAATGTACGACTTCATGCACAACAATGACGACATTCTCCTCTATCCTGTGGATTTCACAAACAATCCTTTTGAAGTTGGAAAAAATGAAAACTTTGTATCTATCAATTCTACGATAGAAGTTGACTTATATGGGCAACTCTGCTCTGAAAAAGTCAATGGAAGACAATACAGTGGAACCGGAGGACAAGTAGACTTCCTTCGAGGAGCAAGATATTCCAGAGGAGGAAAGAGCATTATTACTGTACACTCAACAGCAAAGAATGGAACTATTTCCCGCATCGTTCCATCTCTTTCAGCCGGAAACAACGTTACTTCAGGCAGGACGGATGTTGACTACATAGTTACCGAACACGGTATCGCCCATCTGTTTGGAAAGAGTGAACGGGAACGAGCATTGGCACTATGCGCTATTGCAGATCCTCGATTCAGAGAAGAGTTGGAAAAAGAGGCTTATACTCGCTTCAATATTAAGAAGATCTTCTAATCCAACCAACAGAAAGGTTCAAACTACTTGATATACGAAAGCAACCGCTTTGAATAGTCTCTTAAGAGCTATTTCAAAGCGGTTGCTTCTTATATAAACGAGTCTATATATCCTTGACAATATAAAAAGGATAAATTCCTAATAAGTTACCGGTTTTAGTTTCAAGCCGGTAGTTTCTACCAGTCCACACATCAAGTTCATAATATGTACTGCAGTTCCTGCTCCACCTTTAAGAAGATTATCCTGTACACTTACAACCATTAGTTTTCTTCCGTACTTCATCAAATGGATTATAGAATAATTGGTATTCACCACTTGTCTGATATCCGGAACCGTATCTTGAATATAGACAAAGGAGTGATCATCAAAATGTTCTCTATAAAACTTCTTTATTTCATCCAAAGAAACATCTATATCAAAGTAGGTACAAGCATAGGTTCCTCGAACAAAGTTCCCTCGTATCGGCAAAAAGTTAATCGGCTGAGTAAAGCTATTCTGACAACACCTCAGAGCATATTCCATCTCTTTCGTTTGCCTGTGTTCAAAAGGGTGATAAAGAGTAATCCTATCACTCATCGAATCGTAATGAATAGCCGAACTTTGTGGTCTTGCAGCATTCTCTGTATGTCCTATCACGGAAGAGACATGCAGCTCACTGTTCATAAGCAGATGCTTGGCTAAAGGAATGAGTCCGACAATGACAGAATTTGCAAAACTTCCCGGTACAGAAACTGATGAGGCATTACAGATAGCCCTTCTATTCATTTCAGGTAAGCCATACACAAACTCCCGTCCGGAACAAAGTTCTGCTGTCTTAGCTACTCTCTGCTCATCCAGTGGGCGCAGTTCATAAGAGAAGTCTATAACTTTCAAGCTCTCTGGCAGTATATGAGATGAGTAAAAAGCTTTTGCCCGTGCGCTGTTAAGGCAAACGAAAAGAACCTCCAACTCCGAGAAGTCTGCATTATCCGTAAAAACAATTTCTCTAAAGTTGAAAAGCCCCGGATGAATATGGGAAACCATCTCACCAACATGCTCCGGAGCATAAACTTTTTCCAGTACTACATCCTCATGATTTATGAGCAGAGCTATAAGCTCGCCCACCATAAAACCTTCACTCCCTACTATTCCTACCTTTATCATACTGTTTTATTCTCTACTAAAATACGAAGTCAATACCAAGAGCCAAAGAGGCGGTAGTATAGCCATCAACATTCGCATACTTGAAGTACGGGAACACCCCAAAATACTTATTGAAGCGATAAGAAAGCCCACCACATATAACATCCTTTGGTATAGATTTATCGGTTTTTCCTGCCTTAATATCCACATGATCCCATCTGGCAAAAAGAGAAAGCTCCGGCTTCAAATAGACCGTAGAATAGATAGCTCCACCCTTAATAATACCATCATCTTCACCAAATTGAGCGTGAGATAGTACATTATATTCCGCTGCAACCCTAAATGGTTTGGTATTATAGGCAACCATACCTCCCAACAGAGTTCTGGGAGCAAAGCCTTTCGGAGCATCCCCTACCTTCAAATCCGGAGTAATTGCAGCAAGTGCATTCAGCCTTAATCCCACAGGAGTGCTGATGTTGATACCGGAATAAAATTGAATGCGACTGTCCACAGCCAGATTGAAACATCCTTCACCATTCGTTACAGAAGCGTATAGCTTAAAATAGTCTGTCGGACGATAATTGAGATATACACCCAAGTCTGCACTGGATGCAAAGCCATGCACATAAAGGAAAGCCGGTCCCACGTAGCGATGTCCCCATTCTATCTCATGCTCAAAGCCAACACCGGTTTCCACAAGACCGCTTCTCACGGTTAGCTTCTCCACATCATAATTTACAGAGGCGTACTTGGGCATCATCTGATACCTTCCGTCTACGGGAGCTAAATCGAGTACCACTTCTCCGCTCCAAGGAGTATTTGTTGTTATACTATAACCGAGATAGCTCCGATTAAGGATAAACTGAGAGGGAGTATTTTTATTTAGCCCTTGGGAATACTCTCCAAAGACGCGCAAGATGGGTTTACCTTCCCAGTTAATTGTTTTTTCTTGTGCCTTCATCTCTCTTCCTGTAAAAAACAGGGTGCACATAGCAGCAATACAAAAAATAAACTTTCTCATCTTTTTAAGGTTTTAGGTCTGAATACTTACACTCTCACAATCAGCGGATATACCCTTAGTCTAATATATCCGCTCTCTTTGCGACTCTACGAGAGAGTCCACAATATAGTCGTCATACTCCATAAGCTTATCTATATGTCCCTTAGGTCCAAGCTCTATGATGCGATTGGCTACGGTCTGTATAAACTCATGGTCATGACTTGCAAATAAGATATTACCGGAGTAAGTCTTCAGAGTGTTATTAAATGCTTGTATAGATTCCAAATCCAAATGATTCGTAGGGGTATCCAATATCAAAACATTAGCATCTTTAAGCATCATGCGAGAGATCATGCAGCGCATCTTCTCCCCTCCGGAAAGTACAGAAGCTTTCTTAAGAATCTCCTCTCCGGAAAAGAGCATCCGCCCAAGATACCCCTTTAGATAGACCTCGTTTGTATCTTTTGCAAACTGACTGATCCACTCTATAAGATTCATATCTGTGTCGAAAAAGGCTGTGTTATCCAAAGGAAGATAAGCAGTTGTGATAGTCTGCCCCCAGTCATACTCTCCCTCATAGTCTTTCTCATTGCCATTTATAATCTCAAAGAATGCTGTCATAGCTCTTGGATCTCGGCTCAAAAAGACTACTTTTTCGCCCTTTTCGATATTAAAGTTCAGATCTTTGAAGAGATACTCTCCATCCAGTTTGTATGAAAGCCCTTTGATTTCCAATATCTTGTTTCCGGCTTCTCTATCCGGTTGGAACAGAATACCCGGATAGCGACGAGATGAAGGCTGTATCTCATCCACATTGAGCTTTTCCAACATCTTCTTTCTACTGGTTGTCTGCTTACTTTTAGCGACATTGGCACTAAAGCGTCTGATAAACTCTTCAAGCTCTTTTCGCTTCTCTTCCAACTTTTTATTTTGCTGTTGCTGTTGTCTGAGAGCCAGTTGAGAGCTTTCGTACCAGAAGCTGTAGTTTCCTGCAAACATTTGGATCTTACCATAATCTATGTCCACAGTGTGTGTACATACCGAATCGAGGAAGTGGCGGTCGTGACTAACGACCAAAACGGTATTCTCAAAATCTGCAAGATAGTTTATCAACCAATGTACGGTATCGAGGTCCAAATCGTTTGTAGGCTCATCCAGAAGCAGATTATCCGGCTTACCATACAATGCTCTGGCAAGAAGAACACGAACCTTTTCCTTACCACTCAAGTCTTTCATCTGTGCATAGTGCAGATCCTCTTTTATTCCAAGCCCGGAAAGAAGTATGGCTGCATCGCTTTCAGCATTCCATCCTTCCATTTCGGCAAACTTTTCTTCAAGATCTGCGGCACGGATACCATCCTCGTCTGTAAAGTCTTCCTTTGCATAGAGAGCATCTTTCTCCTTCATCACATTCCAGAGTACAGAATGTCCCATAAGGACTGTATCCATAACGCTAAACTCGTCAAACTCGAAGTGGTCTTGCTTTAGTACGGACAACCGTTCGCCCGGTCCGAGGATCACGCTTCCCTTTGTCGGTTCAAGGTCTCCACTGATAGCTCTTAAAAGAGTGGACTTCCCTGCCCCATTGGCACCTATAATTCCGTAGCAGTTTCCGGATGTAAACTTCATATTGACATCCTGAAACAACGCCCTCTTTCCAAACTGAATAGTTAGTTCGCTAAGTGTAATCATCTAATATCGTTTCTTCTTTGTCTATAAATTAAAACTTTTCTATTTCTCTTATCCACATTTCTCCCACTGCATCACTCGGCATACGCCATCCTCCTCTTGGGGAGAGTGTGATAGCTCCAACCTTTGGAGCATCCGGGCTACAGTTTCTCTTAAACTGATTGCTAAAGAATCTCCTTATAAACGTGGTCATTGTACGCTTCAGCATATCCTTAGAATACTTATCTCCAAAAGCCTTGCCTGCCATGAAAAGTATCTTTGTCGGAGAGAAAGCATTATGTATCATGTGATACAAGAAAAAGTCATGCAGCTCGTATGGTCCGATAATAGCTTCTGTGCTTTGCCTGTTGGTACCATCCTTATCCTTTTCGGGGAGAAGTTCCGGGCTTACCGGAGTCTTCAAGACATCCCTTAAAGCATCCTCCACAACCTTTGCATAACCACCGTTATCGGCAATATGTTCTACCATCAGACGTACGACAGTCTTTGGAATAGAGGCATTCACGTTGTACATCGACATATGGTCGCCGGCAAAGGTAGTCCACCCTAAAGCCAGCTCCGAAAGGTCTCCCGTTCCTAACACGATAGCACCTTCCATATTCGCTATATCCATAAGGATCTGCGCACGTTCACGAGCCTGAGCATTCTCAAACGTAACATCGTAGCTCTTTCCGTCGTGTCCTATGGCAGCAAGATGATTTCGGACCGGTTCGGTGATCTCTACTTCTCTGGTGGAGATACCGAGTCCGTTCATCATGGTTTTGGCGTTATTGTATGTCCTTTCCGATGTTCCAAAACCCGGCATCGTTACTCCTATGATTCCTTTTCTGTCCCAACCCATAAAGTCGAACGCATGCACGGCAACCATCAGAGTAAGCGTGCTGTCCAGACCACCGCTTATACCTATCACGGCTTTCTTCGTTCCGATATGGATAAGACGCTGGAAGAGAGCAGACATCTGTATATCCCACATCTCTTGGCAACGCTCTTTCCAGTTTTTGGAAGAGGGCATAAAGGGATACTTCTCCACGGGGCGGGTCATATCGTACTCTTTAACCTCGTTAAGGTAGAAAGGTATCTCCGTCATCTCTTCCGTGCACACCACGGAAGCAACACTCTTAAACGAGGTATTGATAAGCCGTTCCGTGCGTATATATTCTACGTCTATATCGTTTATCAATAGGCGTTCACCATATTCAAAACGCTCCATTTCCGACAAAATCTCTCCATTTTCCGCGATGAATGCTTTCCCGGTATAGACCAAGTCTGTAGAGCTCTCTCCGTATCCGCAGGAAGCATACACATATCCGCATATCGCTTGTGCCGAGTTGCCACTAATGAGTGCTCTCAGATAAGCATGCTTTCCGGCATTCTCGTTACTTGCGGAAAGGTTGAAGATGATATGTGCTCCGTAGAGAGAAAGACGTGTTCCCGGAGGTGTCGCTGTCCACATATCTTCGCAGATCTCCACGCCTATCCCTATCTGCTTATACTTGAACAGGAGATTGTGTCCGATGGGTACAACAAAATCTTTGATATTGATATGCGAGAGAGAAAGCTCATTGGCAGAAGAGAACCAGCGTCTCTCTTGAAACTCTCTATAATTGGGAAGGAACGTTTTAGGGATGGCTCCCAAGATCTTACCATTTTGGAAAGCAATGGCGGCATTGTACAGACGCTGCTCCACACGGATAGGCATACCGACAAAAACAAGGATATCTGTCTCCTTGGTACGCTCTACCAAAGTACAGAGTGCCTCTTCTGCCTGCCGTTGCAGGAATGGCTGTATAAACAGATCCGAGCAAGTATAGCCCGTAATACACAGTTCGGGAAAGGTGATAATCTCCACCCCTTTTTCACAAGCCTTAAAGATGAGCTGCTCTATGCGCTCTATATTGTAGTTACAGTCTGCAACCTTTACAAATGGCACGCCTGCTGCCACTTTTACATATCCATGTTTCATATATCGCTATACACGTAGATTATTGGTCTGTTGTTCTCGATCTTCTTATTCTGTATGTTGAATGATTTTAGTGTAAAGGTAGGGAAGATTTATCAATCTACCTATTGTTGTGCCTGCTTAACTGCCATCTCTACTCTTTTCTTGACGCTTTCTTACACCATCCGGCGATAAATTCTCTTGTAAACGGCTTCAAAAACAGCGTTTAATACAGTAAAATCTTGCTCTATTCCCGTTAAAGATTTGCAACCAAACTTTGAATGCCATAAATCAAGGCTTAATTTGTAAAATTCAAGCCTTGACTTCCAAAAATAAGCATTTGATTAGTAACTCTTTAGCGATTAAAAGAAGATTCTAAACACGTTCATCACAACTTGTAAACAGATCAAAAACAAATACTCTCCCGGTATCAGAAAAAATCTTTGTAAAGAGAAGATTGCAGAACGTCCTATACATACCGGAAGCAGATCTTATCTGCGAGAATGGAGATACCTAAAAATGCCCGTTTTCCTCACCTGCAGGAAATTTGAGAGAAAGAGCAAATAAAATTGCTATTTTTGTATGAGATTGTGGGCTATACCCCAAAATAAAAAGCGAGAAATGAATAAGAATAGATCCATTTTACTTCTACTGTTTTTAACACTCCTAATCCCGTCGAAACTTTCCACTTACGCCGATGCTTCCGGTCGGGTCGGGATCAAGAGCGAGGTATTAAGAAATTGGCGTTACAAGAGTTTGAAAGATACCCTTTGGAGCAACTGTATTGTGCCTTCTGTGGTGCAGGAAAATCTTATCAAAGAGAAGAGGCTTCCTCTCCCCTACTATCGGGACAATGAAAAAAAGGTTCAGTGGGTATCGGATCAAGATTGGGTCTATGCCACAACATTTGAAGTATCGGAGATTGATAGGACTTCGGGAACAAGACAGATGCTGGAGTTTGACGGGATAGACACATTTGGAGAGGTTTATCTCAATGGCGAACATCTTGGCTCGACAAAAAATATGTTTTTGGCTTACAGCTATGATGTTACGGGTAAGCTCGTAAAAGGGGAGAACCATCTGGTGGTACATCTTAAGTCTCCTATCGGTACGGTTCATTCGCAATACCTTTCAAACGGATTCAACTACCCTGCCGACAACGACCACTTCCCTATTCGTTACAGCCCTTTTACACGGAAAGCTCCTTATCATTACGGCTGGGACTGGGGAATGCGTATGGTTACCATGGGCATTTGGAAAGAGGTACGTCTTTCTACATATCATACTGCACGCATCGCCTCTGTGGATGTAGAGAGCAAAATAGAGTGGTCCGGAGAAAATAGTGCCAAGCAGGCATCCGTTGTCGTAAACGTGGAGTGCGACTCGTTTGATAAGAAAGTTTATTTTGCCCAAGCGGAACTCACCTCCAAGCAGAACGGCAAAAAGTGGTCTGCCGATATGGATAAGAGTGGTCTGCAAAAGAAGACATTCCGCTTCTTGATCCAAGATCCGGAGCTGTGGTGGCCAAGAGAATGGGGCAAAGCAAATCTGTACACACTCACCATACGCCTGTTGGATAAAGACAAAAAAGAGATAGACAGAAATATTTCGGAGATAGGAATCCGGGAGATCAAGCTGATCAATAAACCGGATGACAAGGGGACATCGTTCTATTTTGAGGTAAACAGACGCCCGATATTTGCCAAAGGAGCCAACTATATACCCGGAAATTTGATGCTTACGACACGAACAGACGAGTACTTTAAGTCGCTGTTCGATGATGTCGAGTTCGCCAACATGAACATGATTCGCGTTTGGGGAGGAGGAGCATACGAGGATGACAGATTCTATACAGAAGCAAACCGAAGAGGCTTGCTGGTATGGCAGGACTTCATGTTCGGCTGTACTGCTTATCCTGCGGATAGTTCGTTCCTGGACAATGTACGTCAGGAAGCCATCTATCAAGTAAAGCGTCTGAGAAATCATCCCTGTATAGCATTCTGGTGTGGTAATAATGAGATAGAAGAGGGAATACTCTATTGGGGCTGGCAGAAGCGACTCTCTCCACAACATTATCAGCAGCTCAAAGACAGCTATGCCCCTTTATTTCATGAGTTACTTCCAAGCATTATAAAAGAATATGCTCCAAGATTCGATTACATTCACGGCTCTCCGATGGGTTCCAACTGGGGACAGCCTCAAACATTCACGAACGGAGATATTCACTATTGGGGACTGTGGTATGGTAAACAGCCTTTTGAAGTCTTCGACAAGTACCCGATGCGTTTTGTGAGTGAGTATGGCTTTCAGTCTTTCCCCTCCATGAAGACAATATCGACATTTGCTCTTCCTGAAGATTACGGGCTCGAAACAGAGGTGATGAAGGTGCACCAAAAAGCTTCGACAGGCAACGGACTGATAAAGGAGTACATGGAGCGCGAGTACGTAGTGCCTGAAAAGTTTGAAGATTTTGTCTATGTCGGTCAGGTTCTTCACGGAAGAGGTATGGCTAAATCCATTCGTATCATGCGGAGAGAGCGTCCCACCTGCATGGGGTCTCTCTATTGGCAGTTGAATGATGCTTGGCCTGCTGTATCGTGGAGCAGTGTGGACTTTTTCCAAAACTACAAAGGGATGCACTATACAACGCGTGAAGCGTATGCTCCGGTAGCTCTAATGACAAAAGAGATAGGGAAAGATTCTCTTGCAATATTCGTTGCAAATGACAAGCTGAATGCACTTCCCGGAGGATCTCTTCGCTTGGAGACAAAAACAGTTCAAGGTAAAAAGCTGTACACTAAAACAATCTCTCTGCCTGTGATAGCGGCTAACAGCGTTACGCAGGTGGGTCTCTTCTCCAAAAGAGATATTGCAATGGCGGAGAATATTACAGAAAGAGTGCTTTCGATCAGTGTCTCTACCAAAGAGGATAATGCGCGCCTGCTATGGTACGCAGTTGCCACAAAAGATATGGATCTCCCCGATCAGGTATTGAAGTACAAGGTTATCAAGCAAACAGATGGCGAAGCTGTAGTCCGCTTCCAAAGTGAACGTTTGGTGAAAGATCTGTTTATAGAGACACCTTGGCACGCTACCAGATTTAGCGATAATTTCTTTGACCTCTTCCCCGGAGAGCAAAGAGACATTATTATCAGACATGCCGAAATTTCAAAGAAAACGCCTTTGAAATTGGAGCTGAAAACCATGAATGAAATTCACAACAAGTACAAAATAATAGGAACAATATGATATTAGAAATTTGTGCCAACTCTGTGGCTTCTTGTATTGCCGCTCAAGAAGGAGGCGCACAACGTATAGAGCTATGTGCCGGTATTCCTGAGGGTGGCACTACCCCCTCTTATGGCATGGTAAAAAAAGCTCGTGAGGCTGTAAGTATTGGTTTGAACATCATCATTCGTCCAAGAGGAGGAGATTTTCTATACTCTCCGACAGAAGTGGAAGAGATGATAGAGGATATCAAAATCCTTAGAACATTGGGAGTAGATGGCTTTGTATTCGGAGCTTTGACACCCGATGGAGAGGTAGATAAAGAGGTTTGCAAAAGACTCATAGAGGCTGCACAAGGCTCTCCGGTTACTTTTCACAGAGCTTTCGATATGGCTAAAGATCCGAAGCAGGCATTGGAAGATATTATCGAGTTAGGGTTCGATCGCATTCTTACATCCGGATGTATGCCCTCCGCATTAGAGGGAGTCTCCACCATAGCCATGCTTGTACGAGAAGCTCAAGACAGAATAGCAATCATGGCAGGCTGTGGAGTAAATGCTTCTAACGTGCATGAGATAGTACAAATGACAGGTGTAAAAGAGGTGCATGGCTCTTTCCGCTCTCCCATCGAAAGCAAAATGCGATATAGAAACAGCGTTGTAAGCATGGGAGGAACCGTGGTTGTGGAAGAGTATAGCACTCCTCAGACAGATGCCGAGAAGGTAAAAGAAATTATTAACATCATAAGCTGAATATGAACTCTAATCTTTCAAATATAGGATTGATAGGTCTTGCCGTAATGGGTGAGAACCTTGCTCTAAACATTGAACGGAACGGATACCGTGTCTCGGTATATAACAGAAGTGGAGAGACGGTGGACAGATTTATCAATGGGCGGGCAAAAGGGAAAAACTTTCAAGGATTCAAGAATATCGAAGAGTTTGTTGCTTCGATAGAAAGACCTCGAAAAATCATCTTGATGATTAAGGCAGGAGGTCCTGTGGATGCAGTCATTCAACAACTTCTACCCTATCTGGAAAAGGGAGATATCATAATGGACGGAGGCAACTCCAACTATACCGATAGCGAAAGACGTGTGGAGGAGCTCTACGAAAGAGGTATCTACTTTGTCGGTAGCGGTATTTCCGGCGGAGAGGAAGGTGCTTTGAACGGACCTTCAATAATGCCGGGAGGAGCAGCCGAAGCGAAGGAGCATATCCTTCCGATACTGGAGAAAATATCTGCCAAAGCGAAAGACGGAACTCCTTGTTGCGCTTGGATTGGCGGCGGAGGTGCAGGACACTTTGTGAAGATGGTGCATAATGGTATAGAGTATGGTGATATGCAGATCATCTCGGAGGCTTATTTCATCATGAAGAAGCTGCTCAACTACTCCAATGACAGGATGGCAGACATTTTTGGAGAGTGGAATAAAGGAAAGCTGGAAAGCTATCTCGTTGAGATTACAGAGCAGATACTCAGATTCCGAGACAAGGATGGTAATCATCTTATAGACTATATCCTCGATGCCGCAGGACAGAAAGGAACGGGGAAATGGTCGGTTATCAACTCTCTTGAATTTGGTATACCGCTTAACCTGATCTCTACTGCAGTGTATGAAAGAAGCCTGTCTGCTCTTAAAGATTTACGTGAAAAGGCTGCGGCTTTATACAATCCGTTTCTTGTACCGGAACCATTCAAAGGAAGTGGTAATCCCGAACATAAGATCGAAAATGCGATGTATGCGTCAAAGTTGGTATCTTATGCACAAGGCTTCCAACTCATAAAGGCAGCATCCAATGAACACAATTGGGGTATAGACTTAGCAGCAGTAGCTCGTATCTGGAGAGGGGGATGTATCATTCGTTCGGCGTTCTTAGGTGAAATTTCTAATGCTTTGACAAGAAATCCGGACTTGGAAAATCTTTTATTGGACGAGTTCTTCAAAAAAGAAATAGAGCAAGCATTGGATGATTGGCGGGAAGTAGTATCTGTCTGTATTATATCAGGGCTTCCGATTCCTGCATGCAGCAGCTCGATCAACTACTTCCACTCATTGACCACAAAGGTTCTTCCGGCGAATATGTTGCAAGCACAAAGAGACTTTTTCGGGGCTCATACATTTGAGAGAACGGATCGCCCAAGAGGTGAATTTTATCATGAAAACTGGACAGGCGAGGGCGGAACTACGGCTTCTACTGTTTATGCTGTATAGATAACAGGGATGAATACAACGATAACACCAACACTGCCTTCAGCAATGGGCTTAGTCATATTCGGAGCATCCGGAGACCTGACTATGCGAAAGCTGATACCGTCTCTTTATTCTCTTTTTCAGGCAAAGCGCGTGCCTAAATCTTTCTTTGTCTTGGGTGTTGCCCGGACGGAATATTCGGATGAAGCCTTTAGGACTTATCTTAAAGAAAAGCTGCAAGAACACCTTAAAGATGAAGAGAAAGACACAGAAACGGTTTCTCTTTTCCTTTCGCACATCCATTACCACACGATGGATCCGGCAGAGGAAAAGGATTATAATGGTCTGAAATCGAAGCTCCGGGAGTTAGATGAAGTTTACAACAATCCGGCTAACTATATCTTTTACCTCTCCACTCCGCCAAGTCTTTACGGAGTTATTCCTAAACATCTTAGTGCCGTAAATCTTAATGCTAAAGGCAATGGCGCAGGGATAGAAGAAAATATACGTCGAATCATTATCGAGAAGCCGTTCGGATATGATCTTGAAAGTGCTCACGAGCTCAATCTTATCTACGAAGAAGCTTTTACGGAAAATCAACTTTATCGTATAGATCACTATTTAGGGAAAGAGACAGTCCAAAACATTATGGCTCTTCGCTTCTCTAACGGTATCTTCGAGCCTCTATGGAACAGACGTTACATAGACAGAATAGAGGTAACGGCTGTTGAGAATTTGGGGATAGAGAAGCGTGGCGGATTCTATGATAACGTAGGAGCTCTCCGAGACATGGTTCAAAACCATCTTATACAGCTTTTAGCCTTGGTAACTATGGAGCCTCCGGCTGTCTTCAATGCGAAAACATTCCGCGATGAAGTACTGAAAGTGTACCAATCTCTTCGCCCTCTCTCTCCGCAAGATATACGAACCAATGTCATTCGAGGGCAGTACACTGCATCCAAAGCCAATAATGAGAGACAGCTAAAAGGGTATAGAGAAGAAGAGAAGGTTAATCCTCAGTCTCGGACAGAAACCTATGTTGCCATAAAAGTGGCGATAGACAACTGGAGGTGGGGAGGTGTTCCCTTCTACATCCGGACAGGAAAGCAGATGCCGACAAAGGTTACCGAAATCGTTGTCCATTTCCGTAAAACACCTCACTCACTCTTTGGAGATGCTCCGGCAAATGCTTTAATCATTCGCATCCAACCCAATGAAGGTGTTGCACTAAAGTTTGATATGAAAACGCCGGGATCCGGTTTCGATGTACAGCAAGTATCTATGGACTTCACTTATAATAAGCTTGGAGGCGTGCCGAGTGGTGATGCCTACTCTCGTTTATTGGAGGACTGTATGCGTGGAGATGCTACTCTGTTCACAAGAAGTGATGCTGTGGAGGCAAGCTGGACCTATTTCACCCCAATCCTTAAAGCATGGGAGCAAGATGAAAAGATACCTCTACATGGTTATCCTGTAGGGACTTGGGGACCCAAGATGGCGGATCAGATCATCAACGATGGCTATTCATGGACCAATCCGTGCAAAAATCTTACGGACACCGATCTTTATTGCGAACTCTAAATATGACGATGTTTAACATAAACAGATATGCTACCCCCCGTTTGGTAGCGGAAGCCATAACAGACTTGCTAAGGCAAAAGTATCTGGAACACAAGGTGCACTCGCCTGAAGAACCCTATACGATAGCTCTAAGCGGAGGGTCTACTCCACTCTCTCTTCTCCACTACTGGGAAGAGAGAGTAGAGATGCTCCGGGAAATGGATGTACATTTTTTCTGGGTGGACGAGCGAATGGTTCCTTATGACTCCAATGAGAGCAACTACGGAGAGGCTGCCAGAGCTTTCTTTGACCGCTCCGGCATATCCCCTAATCGCATTCATCCCATAACCCCATCCTCTCTGACGGCAGACTCTGCACAAGAATACTCCGAGCAGCTAAGCCGATTTTCCAGCCAATATCAGAAGAAAAAGGCAATAGACTTTCTGCTATTGGGGATTGGTGGTGATGGGCATACCTCCTCGCTTTTCCCCGGACAAGAGGATTCCTATTCGGTCGAGCGGCTTTTTATAGCCTCTATCAATCCTCAAACAAAAGTGGAAAGAGTAGCTTTGAGTATGTATGGCATTCTTCACGAATCGGATACCATCCTCTTTCACTTGCTTGGAGAGAAGAAGAGAGAGATACTTCAAGAAGTTTTGAGCAGTACTGCCCCATCCCACGAAGAGTCGCTTTTACCCTCCGCTTATGTTATTGCACATGCTCAAAAGCCGGTGGATATTTATACCGACATCTCTGTGTAAAAGCTCTCTCAAAGAAAATCACTACCTTGTCTCAATACTAAAACCATATCACTGCACCTACCAATGGATGCAAACCTTCATACTTCACGCTACTTCAAACGAGATCTGAGTTGGTTGTCGTTCAATAAACGCGTGCTCTTGGAAGCAGAAGATACCGAGCTGCCTATCTATGAAAGGCTCAAGTTTTTAGGGATCTTCTGTTCCAATCTTCAAGAATTTTATCAGGTTCGAGTAGCAAATGCAAGAGCTGCCATAGAGAATAGAAAACAGAGCGACTTCACTCAAGAAGAGGCTCTGGATACATTTGTCCAAGTGATGAAAGAGGTCTCTTCTCAAGAAGATCTCTTTTACGATATTCTCTATAACAGGGTTATCCCAGACCTTAGTGCACAGGGAGTGGATCTCATCACGGATATCAATGTCTTGACGGATGCGGAGCGTGAATATCTCTACCAATACTGCATCATGGAGGTTTATCCGCACCTCTCCCCTATTTTCCTGGATCCGGATCATGCCAATCCATTTGTACGAGACAACCGTCTCTACCTTGCCATAAATGCTGTCAAGAAGAAAAAAGAGGGAGAAAAGGTAGAAGATCACTACATCATCAAGCTCCCGTTCGACAAAGCAAACAGATTTGTGCCTATTCCACCGGAGATACGCCAAATCAAAGATGGCAAGAGATCTCCCTATGCCTACGTTTTTCTGGAAGACGTTATACGTACAGGCATACACTATCTGCTGCCCAACTATGAGAAGATAGATGCTTATGCCTACCGAATATCTCGTGACGTGGATGTTGTCATCACCGAAAATATTCATGGCAAAGACCTTGCCCAGAGGGTGAAAAGCATTCTCAGCCAAAGGCAACGCGGAGCTGTTTCCCGCTGTCTGTACGACCGCCGTATGCCTCATACACTATTGGATAAGATCATGAAGCTGAGCTATGTCAAGGAAGACCTGCTCATTCCGAGCGATACCTACATTATGCTCTCGGATCTTCTTCAGCTACCCAATCCGATAGGCTCGGAATATGCACGACGGTACCCGGAACCCATTGCGTGGCATCCGGAGATACCGAGAAACGAGTCCATGATCCGATACATCATAGAGCACAACCTTACAACAACTCTTTACGCTCCATATCAGTCTTTCAGAAACTTTATCCAGCTGTTGCATGCGGCTGCCACTTCTCCGGATGTGGAAGAGATAAAACTGACTCAGTATAGAGTGGCAGAAGATTCCGAAGTGATAGAAAAAATGACTCTGGCGGCTCTGAACGGAAAAAAGGTTACGGTCTTTGTCGAACTAAAGGCAAGATTCGATGAAGCCAATAATCTCATCACAAGCGAAGTCTTACAAAGAGCCGGAGTAAAGGTGGTATACAGTCTTCCCAAACTGAAAGTACACGCCAAAACGTGCCTGATCCGACTAAAAAGCGATCCCGATACGGTTAAAGGTTTGGCATGTTTCAGTACCGGAAACTTTAACGAAGATACCGCAGCCATCTACTCCGATCTGACCTACATAACCCCTCATCCGGAGTTGGTAAAAGATCTTGTCTCTCTCTTCAAATACGTTGAGTCCGAAGTGAAGACCCTACCAATGTTCCGACATCTATTGGTTCCCGGATGTGGACTTGTAGAGACACTGAATGCTCTTATAAATAGAGAGATAGAGGAAGCAAAGGCAGGAAGAAAAGCGCACATAATACTCAAGCTGAATGCTTTGCAGGATCAATCCATGATAGAAAAGCTATACGAAGCATCCGAAGCAGGCGTTGAGATAGACCTTGCCGTAAGGGGTATCTGCTGTGCCATCCCAAATCAGCC
Organism: Porphyromonas canoris; assembly: GCF_000765975.1. Taxonomy (NCBI): domain Bacteria; kingdom Pseudomonadati; phylum Bacteroidota; class Bacteroidia; order Bacteroidales; family Porphyromonadaceae; genus Porphyromonas; species Porphyromonas canoris. The sequence continues at coordinate 172,487 of NZ_JQZX01000002.1, read as the reverse complement.
TTTCAGCAAGAATATTCGTGTTACACGCACCATAGATATGTATCTTGAACACACCAGATTATGGTACTTCTATCATGGTGGTAAGGAGAGCATCTACATCGCTTCTGCCGATTGGATGAAGCGTAACCTTTACAAGCGCATAGAGTATGCAGCACCGATCCTGCACCCCGATATTAAAGCTCTGGCTAAGGATATACTCATGCTGCAGCTTCAGGCAAACAAAAACACTTACGAGGTAGATGAAAATCTCGAAAACCGACCAAGACTTGGCTCTTCCTCACAAAAGATAAGGTTGCAAGAGGAGCTTTACAAGGTTGTTCGCTCTCACTCCGAAAAGAAAGCATAACAGACTGCTTCTTACGACACTTTCGGCATCGAAAATTCTACATACCAATCCCCCCTTGAATGCCATAGCTCAAACATTCAAGGGGGGATTTTTATCATCGTGAACCTATTGAAAAAGTGTGTCGATAAGGGTAAGAAAATCCGTTGAACCCGATAAATATCATAAATCAAGAGTTGATTGCTACTACTCAAACTTTGATTTCCTAAAGTCAAGGCTTGGGCGATACAATTCAAGCTTTGATTTCCATCAATCAAAGCTTGAACTGCAGATCCAAATCCGTTTAGAAGATATTCCGAACGGCTTCAGGCAAACTTTTGTACGGCTATATAAAAACATTACACCCTCCAAATCTGTAAAGGCAACACTTTCGTGCCCAAAAACAGATATGGAGGGTGTATAAATTATATAGAAAAAAGAAGCCGGATTAGATCGCTGCATCCAAAGCTGCAATCCACTTATCCATTCTGGCATCGCTTTCTTCCGGATAGTTTACTTCGTCCAAGCAAAGTCCGACAAGCTTGCCATCTCTTTCTGCCTTTGAATCTGTATAGCTGTATCCTTCCGGAGCATAAGCACCAACAAATGTAGCACCTGTACCTTGAAGCTCATCGTAAAGAAGACCAACAGCATCACAGAAAGTAGTATCGTAGCTATCTCCGTCTCCACATCCGAAGAATCCTACCTTCTTACCGGAAACGTGAGATTTTAGTTTTTCGATAAAGTCGATCCAATCATCCTGAAGTTCACCATCACCCCAGGTACTGGAACCAAGAATAAGCACATCGTAAGCATCAGCCGCAGCAGCATCTGCACCGGCAACGTTATGTACATCGCTTTGAGAAACATTTAGTCTGTCTGCTACACGTCCCGCAACATCTTCTGTTGTTCCGGTAGAAGAACCGAAGAATATACCAATATTAGCCATAATGAATGTTGATAAAATAGGTTGTTAATTTTTTATTTTTAGGGCTCTTTGCCTTCGGTGCAAATGTAAGAGTAAGGATGCATACCCACAATACCAAAATATAGGTATTATATGAGCTTTTATGCCGGATATGTGAGATAGAATACCCCTCCGTACGGGACATCTTTGGCAAAAGCTTCTTGAGCGGTTTCGCATATGCCGCAAATAAGGAAAAGCGATCTTAATGTCCCTCCGTGAGCAACAATCAACAGCTGTTTCACGCCCTCTTTTACATAATGATTTATCAGCTCTTCCACCCTATCTCTAAGCTGTGAAAAAGACTCTCCACTCGGGCATATCGTATTCTCATAATCCCGGAACCACTCTTTCCCTTCCTTTGTCTCATAGATACTGTTCCATGTCTTCCCTTCCCATGCACCGAAATTGAGCTCCATGAGTCTTGAATCCGTAGAAAATGTGAGTCCTAATCTTGAAGCAAGAGCCGTGCAACGGGAAGACGGGCTGGATATTGCCTTGTACATCCCGACATCATCGGGCAATAACTTCCGGACTGCATCGGCTTCTTCGTCAAACTTGTCGGATACCCCGACATCCTGATGCCCATAACAGACACCGGACGGAGCATTTACAGAGGTATGTCTTATGGCTAATATATTCATGGTTATACCCAAACAAGAGTAGTGGCAAGAGCAAAAGATAGATAGACAATCAACTCTCCTATCTGCTGTACAGCCCCTAAAACATCCCCCGTATATCCTCCTATTTTTCTTTCCGTATAGCTCTTGAGGGTAAGAGCAAAAGCAGTATCAAGGAGAAGAACAAAGAGTGCAACTTTCCATGAAATCAGGAAAAGAGGTGTGAGTCCGAATATGGAGGCGACTACAAGTGTTGTCGGAGTAATGCCATTACGGGTATGCTCTGCCTTGCCATGCTCTTCCTCTTTCCTTACATACTTGGACGAACGGATATAAAACGTGGAAAGAAGCCTGCTACTGGCATGAGATGCCATGAAAAGATAGAGCCAAAGCAGAGGAGTGTATGGATATAAAGAGACAAACTTAAACAGGTGCAGAAAGATAAGAGCAATGATACCATACGCTCCTATCGAGCTGTCTTTCATTATAGATAAGATGCGCTCTTTTGTCCGTCCCGCTCCGAAACCATCGAAAAAATCGGAAAGACCATCCTCATGAAAAGCTCCGGTAAAAAATGGAAAAAAGGCAAGACCGAGGAGCAATGCAAGTTCATTCGGAAGGATATACGATAATAAAAAAGTGATACTTCCCCCTAAAGCTCCTATCAGGAGCCCTATTAGAGGAAAGTATCTGAAAGATTTATTCAAACTCTCTGCCTTATATTCCACACTCCTAAGCGGAGTTCGGGTGTAGAACATCAGAGCATGAAGAAAATAGTCTATCTCTTTGCGTATCATGAACGTAAGTTCTCAGGCGTCTCTCTGTATCGCTCCACCTCATAAACTTCAGCTTCATCGAAAGATGCCATGTTATTAAGAAAAACGAGGGCAGACTGTATGATAGGATAAGCTATGGCTGCTCCCGTACCCTCTCCCAAGCGCAAGTCCAAACGGAGTACCGGCTCCCCTTTCATGTGGGCAAGCATTACTTGATGCCCCTGCTCCTTGGATGCGTGCGAGAAGATCACATTATCTATGATGCCATGATCTATTTCAAAGGCAGAAAGAAAGCCGGATGAGGTTATAAAACCATCGGCTATAATCACCATTCCCAATCTTTTGGCCTCCAACACTGCTCCTGCAATAGCAGCAATCTCTAAGCCGCCATACGTGGCAAGAGCTTCTAATGGGGTGGAAACTTTATGCTTGGCATAGGCACGCTTCAGAATATTCAGTTTGTGCTCTACTCCTTTTGCATCCAATCCTGCTCCCGGTCCCACGCAGATTTCCAAAGGAGCACCGGTGAAGTGATGCAGAAGAAGAGAAGCAGGAGAGGTGTTGGCAATACCCATTTCTCCAAATCCTATCACATTGCATCCTCGCTCATGCTCCATGCGAACATATTTTGCACCGACCTCCATCGCTTTCCGGCAAGTCTCTATATTCATGGCTGGGGCGTGGAGAATATTTTCCGTTCCCCTTGCAATCTTCTCTCGAGCCACGTTCAGACCCTCAGCGAAGTCATAGTCGACACCAACATCCACAACAGTGAGATTGAATCCGTGTTGTTTGCAAAAGACATTGATTCCGGCTCCTCCACGAAGAAAGTTGAGAACCATCTGCCATGTCATCTCTCTTGGACAGGGACTCACCCCTTCTCGTTCTATGCCGTGATCTGCGGCAAAGACTATCATTGCCGGATTTTTCAGCTCCGGCGTTAATGTTTTTTGGATAGATCCTATCTTGAAAGCCAGTCTTTCCAAAACACCAAGCGATCCTATGGGCTTGGTTCGAGTGTCTATCTTCCGTTGTAGTTGTTGTTGAAAGTTCATTTTCTCTTACTTTAGTCTTAACGGTATGCCCGATATCATACAATATGCTTCGTCTGCCAAACCGGCGATATACTGGTTAATCCATCCCTGCAAATCGGTAAAATGTCTGGAAGATTGGTCAGGAGCGTGTAGTCCCATCCCTATTTCATTGCTTACAACAATGAGTGTAAACTGCTGTTCTATAAACTTATTCCACTCTTCTTTGGCTTGTTCGAGAGAGCTTTGGAGAGCATATCCATTGGCATGATAGATGTTTGTGAGCCACAATGTAACACAGTCGAGCAACACTACTTTCCCGGAAAGATCGTGCTTGCTAATCTCTATCTCCTCCTCTATATTCGTCCAATGCGGTCCTCTATCCTGCTGATGTCTTCGGATACGCTCTCTGAAGTCATCGTCCCAAACATGTGCCGTGGCAAGATAGACAGGATACGGAGAGAGTAGCTCCGCTGTCTGTTGAGCGAAGCTACTCTTTCCCGATCTTTGTCCACCTGATATATAGATGATCTTACGCATCATCTCTTCCATTCCAAACCAACCCTAAGGGTTGCAAGGAAATTCCTTCCCGGCATATAGTATTGGTCTTTGAATGCGTAGTTTTCATTGAAAAGGTTGTTCACTTGGAACTGCAACCCAATCATTCTGTTAAAGTCGGCTCTTAAAGAAAGGTCTGTAACAAGATGTGGAGGTGTTTCTATCACTTTGTCTTTCGCAACATAACCATCCTTTTCGATAAATGCTTCCGCAGCATGTTTAGCGAAAGATTGCTCGTATCTTGAGCCTCCGTATCTTGTATTAAGACGTGCAGACAAGAATCTGTACTTGAAATAGATTCCGGCATTAAGGTTTGTGTTTGCAACATACAAGGCAGCTTTCCAAACATCAGCCTCCTTTACTCTGTTTTTGAACAGATAAGTTCCTTTTGCATAAAGCTCAAGATTGAGAGAAGGACTCATCAATTTTCCAAAATCTATAGAAGCCAATGCTTCCAATCCTTGCATTTCCCCGGCTTTCGCATTGATATAGAAGTTTTCAGGACGAGAGGTATCCTTTATGATCTTTCCGTTATAAAGCGTGTAGAAGTAATTCAAGTCTATATTGATAAAGCTGTTTCCATAACCAAAACCACCTTCAAATGTATGGGAAGTTTCAGGTTTAAGATTTGGATTGCCTACATACTTGTAATTACCCCAAGTGGTTTTTATTTCGTAAAAACCACTTGTGTAAAGAGGATCCGGTACATAGAAAGCATTTCCGTAAGAGCCATGGAAATTGAGACCATTATCCATAACATACTTTATGCCCGCAGAAGGATTGGCATAGAAGTGGTTATCATCCTTCTTTTCACTTGCAAGAAGTTTGTTGGCATAGGTTGTAGAACGCAAACCATTAGCTCTTGCGCCCAAATTGAATGTCAGTCCTTCATTCGTGTATGTTACTTGGCTATATCCGCTGATACGTAGAGAGGAGTTGTCCGGCTTATATGGAGCAATAGGTTTACCCGCTGCCTCTTGACGTTCAGAGCTATACTTATACATGTCATAATCTACTCCGAACAGAACATTCCAATTGGAGATAGTCAGGTTATCCGATAATTTTAGCCCATAACTCTTAATATCATCACGGAAGTTCAGGAAGTTATCTTTTCCTCCCAGTTTTTCGTAGAATCCTGAATTCTCTACTGCAAAGTATGGAGATATAGAAAGATTGTGAGATCCCAATCTCCATTCAACATTTCCTTGTACGTTGGATCTCTTTGCTTGCTTAAGAGAAGGATAGGTTGCAGGATAAGCTCCCGGACTATCTATGCCATCCGCATTGTAAAACATTCCGGTGATTCCGGCTTTAAGGTCATCGGTAAAGTCGTAGCTCAATTTACCCATCAACTGCAAGTGATCTATCTTGGTACAAGGATATGGCTTGTTGTAAGAATCTTTATTGACAGTAGCTTTTTGTCCGGCCGTCAAAGGGAGCATATGTCCGTCTCCTATCTTATAATCATCCTTCTGAGCATCACTCTGTACACCTAACACAACTCCAAGGTTATCATATTTCGCCGCATAGTGAACATCAATAGTATGATGCTTGAAGCTACCATAGCTGACACCCCAACCAAGTTCTGATGTAGGCATAGCCTTTTTGGTTATGACATTTATTATACCTCCCATAGCATCTGTACCATAAAGCACAGCATAAGGTCCCCTTATGACTTCCACTCGTTCGATGAGAGAAACCGGAATGGTAGAGACATTTGTTGTTCCTGAAGGCAGACCATCTATCATAATTAAAGTATAGGCTCTTGCATGGGCAGTTGGTGAAAAACCTCTCATACCTATACTCGAACTTGCTCCGGGATATTTAATCATATCCACGTTAGTAAATCTGGATAGCAATTCTCCCAGATCTTTTGCCACCGTAGAGGCTAACTGTTCCTGTGTTATAATCTCTACTCTTTGAGGGATATTCTTTAGAGGAATGTTAGTCTTTGTAGAAGTAACCACTACGTCTCCTATTTGTAATGGATCTTTCTTAGATTCTTGAGCATATCCCAATGTTGCAAGAGCAACAAGAGAGCATGTAAGTAATAACTTTTTCATGTTTGATGTAATGTAAATGTTTAACTTCTTTATGAGTGTTTGTGTATCTTACAGCATAGAGACAATGCAGACAAATATGAAGACCGGAACGGAAACCATTATAAGAGAATCTATCCGATCCAATATTCCTCCGTGTCCGGGCATTATACTGCCACTATCCTTGACATTGTATGTCCTTTTCAGCAGGGATTCAAACAGATCTCCCAACGTTGCAAGTATGGATACCAAAAGAGCAAGAATAAGCCATTGCAAAAAGGAAAGTACTTCCGGGAACAAGAAGTAGAAACCAATAGAAAACAAAAGAGTAAAAAGGACACCGCCCATAAACCCTTCCCACGTTTTCTTTGGAGATATACGTTCAAATAACTTTGTTTTCCCCATCAGACTTCCTACCAGAAACGCTCCTGTATCATTTATCCAAATGAATACAAACATCGGCAATAGCCAGAAAGTATGACTCATCCAAGTCGGGATATTCTCGGGTAATATCAGAGTGCTATCCACACACAACCTATGCACTACCGCTAAAGGAATTATACAATAAGCATGTGCAGCAAAAGCGTAAGCCACTTCTCTTATCGGACTCTTTCTGTTTCGGAATAATTCTGCCAATATGTAGAAAAACACATAAGCCGTGTAAGGAAGAGAGAATATTATTTTCTCCTTCTGATCCAAAGGCTCTACTCCACTTGTCGTAACGATAAAAAAGAGCAAAAGTCCCATTAGCGAATGCCATATTTTCAGGAACAAACGATCCCTGTTTATGGAGACAATGGACTGGAACTCAAAGATTCCCAAAGAACCCATAGCTGCCAATAGTGCCCCCGTTAAGTATGGAGAGTTTGAAAAAATAGCTCCGAGTATCAGAACTACATATATAGAACCATAAATGGTACGCTGTACGAAATTGGACTTTATCATAATCAAGCAGAATACCTTAATAGGGTATCTGAAAACAAATTTAACTATAATATTTTAATCTATAGGGATGACATAAAACTCTGCAATAAGAGGATTATGATCACTTACACCTTCTTTGTTCTCCACTTTTGAGAGATAAGCCTTGAGGTTTCCGCTATAAAAAATGTGATCTATACGAAACCAAAAGAACCTCTCATTGTAAGTAAACCCAAATCCCGAACCGGCATCCTTGTATGCATCTCTCATATCGGATCGCATTGTTTTATAGGTGTAAGACATCGGAGTATCGTTCATATCTCCACAGACAAAGGAGTACGCCGGAGCATACAATAAGGAGAGCGAATCTACTGTCTGTTTTACCACGCCTGCTGCAAATGCTCGCGTTTCAAGTTTAGGTCCCAACTTTTCTCTCAATCCGGAGTAGATACGGGGAATATTCAATAGCGGTTCTTTCTTTATCCATCCTTTAATCGTCTGCTTATCCCGTTGGGTAAGACGATAAGACTCCATGTGGTTATTGACCACCATAATCTTCTCACCTCCATGATGCTTCAACATATAGGAGCAAGAGCTGTTACCATCTGCCGGGTAACGGATCGGAATCTGTTTTATTATCGGGTACTTGCTTAGCAAAACCAATCCCTGAGAGTGAGATTCATAGTCTACATGCTCATGAATATAGGGATACTCCTTGCCAAAACTCTTTTTCAGAAGAGCCGTATTCTTCTCTAAGTTTGAGTTAAATATGGCTTCCTGCAAACAGACAATATCTGCATCCGAATTATTGATGAACTTAATGGCGGTCTCCCCATTCTTGGACTTTCCCTTAAAGCTCTTCACATTGTAGGTCATCACCTTTATCACTTCTGCATCTTGAGGAGCTTTGTTTGTTCCGAATCTTACCGGGCAATATGCCAAACTGTATGGTATGGCAAAAAGGAGCAAGACAGAGTATATGCCAAACAAGAGCCAGCGTCTTCTCAAAAGGTAAAACAAGAAAAAGAGCAGTAGGAGAAAGAACCATACCGGATACGAAAGATTGAAAAAAGCAGGCAGTACGGTAATCTTCGGAGAGATATAAGGAGCAAGAAGAGCTATTGCAAATGCCAAAATGAACAGAGCATTAACAACGCCCTCAATAGTGAGAGTAAGATGCTTAAATATTTTATAGCGATGCTTCATCTCTTTATGCCACCTTTCCGAATGAGTTGTTTTCTTTGAGATCCGGACAGAGAAGTATATCCGGACTCATGTATCTGTTTTTTCATATCCGTTCTATCTGCTTCTCCTTTTGTCACAGAGTAGAGAAAAATTTTTTTCTTTCCAAAAACAATCCCCAATATAAGTGCCCCCAGATGGACAATATGTCCGGCACTATTCCCTAGCAAAAGCAGTCCGAGAATAGTTGCGATACCAAGAAATGCAAACAGGTAAAAAGGAAGCCTCTTATAACACCCCAGCACACTGCCGAAAGCAAACAAAGCCAAGCCGGATGCGCCACTAAGAGACCCCATCCATTGAGGGACTAAAATAGTAGTAGCAGTGAAAAGAAAGAGAGGGAACAGAAATGCAAAAATGGTATATAAAACAGGACGAAAGATGTAAACCTTCTTATCTCCAAAGAGAGAAAAAAGTATAACCCCGGTAAACAACAAGATATTACTGCCCAAATGCAAGAAGGTCTTGTGAAAAAAAGGATACGACAGCAAGGTCCACGGTGCATCTGCAACCGATGTAAGTGCGGGAGTAAACAGAAGATCCCCGGAGACGGGAAGCAACCAAAAGAGTACAGACAGTGTACACATACCGGCACACCACCAAAAGAGTGGCAGATGTCCTCGTTGTTGTCTGATATTAACCACGTCTACTGTTTAGTAATAAACCTCTTTCCCGTGTTTTCTGCGCCAGATAAGTATAAGGATGAGACCAAACAACATCCCTCCCAAGTGTGCAAAGTGAGCGACATTATCCCCTGCTCCCGGATGGATACCGGCAAACAGTTCTATAAGTCCATATCCTATCATCATATATTTTGCCTTGATAGGTATGGGTATGAACATGATATACATGGGGACATTAGGGAAGGTCATACCAAAGGCAAGCAGTATTCCGAATATGGCACCACTTGCTCCCACGGTTATAAACTGGTCTAAATAACCGGAAGAAAGGAATATACTATACTCCGAGTATCCTGTAAGAGTGAGATACCAAACGATCTGTTGCACAATGCCGGCACCAATCCCTGTGAAGAGGTAAAAGAATAAAAACTTCTTTCCACCCCATATTCTCTCCAGACTTGGTCCGAACATCGCCAAGGCAAACATATTAAAGAATATATGAGAAAACCCTGAAGCATCATGCATGAACATATATGTGAAAGGTTGCCACAGCTTAAAACTCTCTGTTGGGAAGTAGTGTAAACCAAGCAGATAAGTGAGATCCCAGCCCAGCCTTGAAAGGACGAACATGGAAACCCAAGCCAAAGCATTTATGATCACAAGGTTTTTTGTAACGGGAGGGAAATGACTTAAAGGGTTCATTATGCATTTATGATGATATAGATTTTTATAATAACCGAGAAACTCAGTAGGCTTCTCTGTACTTGGCTTCGTCTTTATCTTCCAAGATACTCAGATAGCTTCTGAATCTCGACTCTGAAATATGCCCCTCTTCCACAGCTACATTTACGGCACATCCGGGCTCGTGAGTGTGCGTACAGTTGGAAAAGCGGCAAGACTTCGACATTTGGAAGATTTCCGGAAAGAAATGTCCCACTTCTTTAGGGTCAAAATCCAACGTTCCGAACCCCTTTATTCCCGGCGTATCTATCAAGAAAGAGTCCGGCTCACCCGGCAAATCTATCATGGTAGAATAGGTTGTCGTATGTACACCGGCAAGGTGAGTGGAAGAGATAGACGCTGTCCGTAAAGAGGCGGTAGGCACAAGAGCATTTATGATGGAGCTTTTCCCCACTCCGGACTGACCGGACAGGAGCGTTACGCCTCTGCTTACATACTCTCGGAGAGACTCCATTCCCTTATTCTCGATAGCAGAGACGGAGAAGCACCTGTACCCTATCTCCTCGTACATTTTACAGAGCTGTCCGAGCATCTGTTGCTCCTCATCGCTGTAAAGGTCTATCTTATTGAAGACCAAAGCAGCTTCCACACCATAAGCCTCGGCTGTTGCCAAAAATCGGTCTATGAATGTAAGCGGTGTTTCCGGATAGTTTATCGTAACGATGAGCAATGCCCTATCCAGATTGGCTCCTATTATATGTGCCTCTTTGGAAAGGTTGATGCTCCGACGGATGATATAGTTTTTCCGGGGCAGTATCTCAGTAATAAAGCAACAAAGATCCGCCTTACCACTTGAAGACTCTCCGTAACCTTCGGGAATGGAAAACCGCACCCTATCACCGATGGCAATAGGATTGGTTGTCCTTATCCCCTTTATCTTGAAGCGTCCTTTCAGTCTGCACGGATAATCTTTTCCCTCACTGCGAACAGTGTACTCATTACCCGGATTTCCTATAATAATTCCTGTCTGTAGCGATGTCATCTACTATCCACAAAACAAAGGAGCAGAGCTTTTCTCTTCTCTTAAATAGTAAGTATCTCCTTCTCTTTAGCTGCGTAGAGTTCGTCTATCTTTTGTACAAACTTATCGTGGATCTTCTGCACTTTTGCTTCTGCATCCTTACCCATGTCTTCGGCAAGACCGTTCTTCACCATCTTTTTAAGCTGGTCTATTGCATCTCTTCTGGCATTTCGAACACTCACTTTAGCAGTTTCCGCTTCATGCTTGCTCTGCTTGGCGAGCTGCTTACGTCTCTCTTCTGTAAGAGGAGGAATACCGATGCGGATAAGCTCTCCGTTATTTTCCGGAGTGATTCCAAGATCCGAATCTATGATTGCCTTTTCTATGTCCTTAATAATAGACTTCTCCCACGGAGTGATAAGAATAGTCTTGGCATCCGGAGTAGTAAGAGACGAGACATTGGCTAAAGGTGTCATGTTGCCATAGTACATCACCATGATACCGTCAAGAATTTTCACATTTGCCTTACCTGCGCGAATACGTGCCAGCTGCTCATCTAAAAATGAAATGGCATCATTCATTAGAGTTTCTGCGTGCTCTATAACTACTTTAATATCTTCCATAAATTATTATACTTGTTTTTTGATGATTGTTTACTCTCTATTGTTGTTACTCCTTATCTATATAGACACGTGTACCGATATTTTCTCCGGAGAGAAGCTTGAACAGATTTCCAGGTGTATCCATATCGAATACCACGATAGGCATCTTGTTCTGCATACACATTGCCGTAGCCGTTACGTCCATTACCTTCAGATCTTTGGCTATAACATCCGAGTAGGATATCCGATCGAAACGAATAGCATCCGGATACTTTTCCGGGTCTTTGTCGTATATGCCATCCACTCTCGTTCCTTTAAGCATGGCATCCGCTTCCAACTCTATCGCTCGGAGAGACGAACCGGTATCTGTGGTAAAGAAAGGATTTCCGGTACCTGCCGCACAGATGACCACCCTACCGGCTTGAAGGGCTGCTATTGCTTTCCATTTATCGTAAAACTCCCCTATTGGTTCCATTCGGATGGCGGTATAGACCACATTATCCACTCCGTTTGCCGTCAGTGCAGAGCTTAGAGCCAAGCTATTGATACACGTGGCTAACATCCCCATCTGATCTCCTTTTACTCTATCGAAACCGGACTGAGTGGCTCCGGATAGACCTCTAAAGATGTTTCCTCCTCCTATTACTATTGCAATCTGAATACCCAAATCACGAGAGCGTTTTATCTCTTGTGCGTATGAATTTAGTCGGGAAGGGTCTATGCCATAGGACTGTGCTCCCATGAGACTTTCGCCACTGAGTTTCAATAAGACTCTCTTCATTTCCAATCTCTGCTAGGTATAATATTATTCGTATTTCTGTTATTCGGCAGAAGGAAGCACAAAAGCCACCTTCTCTATCCCTCAAAGATAAAGAATTTAGTTTAATACTCCGCATCCAAAACGGTTTATACCCTATTTCTCCACGCTCCGAATTTTGCATCATGATGCTGTTTTCATGCCTGTAACGGTGGTTATTCGGAGATAGAACATTTTGGAAAAACATCTATTCTTTAACCCATCTGCCCTTTATACATCTTAAAGACAGAGAAATGTTCTTTTCCTAAGCTGCAATCTAAAGTGTCTGAACCTGATTAGAAAAGATATTTACCGTATTTAGAGTTTGCTCTGAACGCAATCGGAAATTCAAATCAAGGCTTGCTCGCTCTCTTTCAAGATTGGATTTTCAAAAGTCAAGGCTTGACTTCCACAACTCAAAGCCTGATTTCGAGATTTTATAACGTTTGGCAAAAGATTTAATACCGAATACCGGATCTATTATATACGTTCAAAATCTCAAATACATTCCATAAAAGATCTCTCCGTTATTCGTTTTTTCTTTACATTTGTGCCATCAAACTAAAAGCGCAATCCGATGAAACACAGTTTTTCTACACTATTCCATCTTTGCCTGCTACTGCTTGCAGGCTCTTTTCTGACAAGCTCTTGTAAGGGAGAAGACCCCGATATCATCTTCGATTTCTATCCTCTCAACATAGAAATAGAAGTGGCAGATAAGGAGGGAAGAGATCTTTTGGATGCCAATACTCCGGGCAACCTGCTCTCTCAAGATGTTACCGCCATATTTTTAGGAAAGACTTTTAAGATGGGAGAAAGAATAGACCGACCGACTCCTGATGTTTTCCGAGCCTATATGCCTACATTTCATGGGCTGCTTATTGGGACAAACAAAAATGGACGTAAGGTTTTATATTTTGGAGAATTGGCAGGCGACAGTACGTTTGAATCGGAAAAGTTGGTGCTGAACTGGGGGAACGGCTGGCCGGAAGATGTAATAACCATCAACCAGAAAGCGCACAGGAAAAAGAATGATATAAAGGTAAAGAGGAGTTTTTATCTCAACGGCAAACAGGTTTCTCGTCCTATCAAGATCGTGAAAGGATAACAACCTCTCTGTCCGAAAGAAAAAAGGATTCGTACGGATGTGGTAAAACTACCACGCTGTACGAATCCTTTTCTGTTTAAGATATATGCCAATCTACTTTTTCCAGTATATCCCATGCCCCTCGAGTGAAGTCCGGGATCTCTATCGGAACTGATCCGAGACGAAGAGACTCTTCCGAAAGCGGAATGATAGAGCACCACTCTGCCATGTCATAGACATCCATGTCAAGAGGTAAACCTTTCTGCAGACAGTATATAAGCCGTCTGTCCATAATGCCGCTCATAGGAGCATGTCCCTCCAAATGCTTTATGCCGTCAAGAATATCCGGTGTAAGGATCGGATGGCTGTATTTCTGCAACAGCTGCTCCGTCTGTTCGTGTGGCAGATAGTCCGGAAGATCCGGATGAACTACGCTGTTATAAGAGATGCCGTTACAATATTCAGGCTTCAGCGAGAGTACGGGATAAGGGTATTTTTGAGCGAATCCGTCCGTGCCGACAATCTGCAAAGAGCGAGAGTAAGGTCTGTATGAGGCAACATCGTGTTCGATATAGAGCGTGCATCCTTTCTCTGTCTGTATGATGGTCTGAGTGTGATCTCCATTTGCAAAGCTGCTGAAATCTTCGCCATAATGATCGCCCAACACACGAGGAGTATGCTTCGGGACGGCTTCCATAGCGACTAATCGTGAAAGACGATCTCCTCTGTGTATGTTCATGGCAAGGCAGAGAGGAGCCACTCCATGGGTTGGATAGAGATCTCCTCGCCTTGCAATATTATGCGCCAATCTCCAATCTTCTCTGTGTTGCAGCCATTGGCTGTGAAGATTGTGTACATATCCTCCCTTTGCGTGAACGATTTCCCCGAAGATGCCACACTGTGCCATGTGAAGCATGGACAGCTCAAAGCGGTCGTACACACTGTTTTCCAACATGAAGCAATGCCTCCGGGTCTGCTCGGCGGTCTCTACAAGTTGCCATATCTGAGCCATGGAGATGGCTGCCGGCACCTCTATTGCGACATGCTTTCCGTGCATCATCCCCTCCGTTGCTATCTCTGCATGACTCTCCCATGTGGTTGTGATGTAGAGCAAATCCACACAAGAGTCCGTAACACAAGAAGTCGCGGCACGCTCTCCGGTATAGCAAGAGACCTCACGATAAGGTAAAAGCTCCGATGCTTTCCGTACGACAGACTCGTCCAAATCTGCAAGAGCCACTATTCTGACACCGGGAATCTCTACAAGTCTATCCAAAGCCTTGCTACCTCTTACACCTAAACCAACTATACCGATGCGTACAACCGGAATAGGTTCGGCTCTAAAGGAAAGGAGATGATTATGGTTCATCTCTTTTCTCGCTACTCTTGAGCAAATCCTCCATCAGGGCATCTATGGAGAACAGACCCTTCCGTCCCGGAATATATTCTGCTGCCATGATCGCTCCGGTGGCAAATCCTTCTCGCCCGTGAGCTTTATGCTCTATCGTGATGTCGTCTATCTTTGAAGAGTAAGATATTGTATGCGTGCCCGGTACATTATCTTTGCGATGCGCACGAATGGTAATACCCTCATCCACAGGAGCAAGCGAACCATCCGTAGTGGTAAATATAGCCAACTTCCGATCTATCTTGTCGAGAATCTGATTGGCAAGCGTCAGAGCCGTACCGCTTGGAGCATCTTTCTTCTCGGTATGATGTGTCTCATCTATAATAACACCATACTGGGGAAGAAGATTCATATAAGTGGCAAGCAGCTCATTTATCTTTCCGAAGATATAGACACCGATACTGAAGTTGGAGCTATAAAATAGTGTACCATTCTCCTTCTCCATCGTGCGGATCACATTATCCCACTCGGAAAGCCAGCCTGTAGTACCGCAGACAACAGGTATTCCTGCTCTGAAACACGCCTCCAAATGCCCCGGAGCAGACGAAGGGGTGCTAAACTCTATGGCAACATCCGCAGTGAAAAAAGAGGATGAACGGTCTTCCAACTCCCATACATTCTCCTCGTCTATCACCGATACTATTTTATGCCCTCTCCTTTCCGCTATCTCTTTGATGGTTTTACCCATCTTTCCATATCCTATAAGAGCTATTTTCATGCTGTCTTCGTATATATTTTTCGCTCACAAATATACTTATTATTTCATCCCATCGAAAGCAACAAAAGCTTAACGGGACAGATATGAAGCTTAAAATAAAAAAACTGCAAACTGATATAGTCTCCCGAAAAAAGTTTAGGAGCTTCGGCGATAACCAAAACCCCTAAACTTTTTCTCTCCACTCGGATCTAAAGAGTCTCTTATTTCTTTATGTGAAAAATTATAACTCAACGTTCATACTGACCTCTTCAGGATAATTATATCCCGAACCAAAACCTGACGTCTTCTCTTCTTTTAGCTCTTCGTCCATCGGAAGCTGAGAAATCATTGCCTTCCCCGGCTTTCTTATCTTGCTAACGGAGATATGGTATAAGTGGTTTCTTACCGAAGAGTAAAGTTTGAAAATCTTGGATGAGGATGAGTCTAAAATCTCTTTATGAACCAATGGTATGGCATAAAAACAGATGCCGCCATGATGGTAAGATATACCTCTAATGTGATAAGAGCTGGTATGAGAGTTCATTCCCGATAATATGTAACGGGCTCTGTCTTTCTCACGTTGGCTTCCCGTAGCTTGCTTGATAAAGTTTTCCAGGTATTTTTTGCCTTCTTCATAGTCTTTCTTAAATGCCTGCTCGTAAGCATCCAGCTGATCTACCTTTGCAGTAGTAACCTTTGTGATAAGAGCCTTGAAACTATTGTCGTCAAATGTTCGTCCTTTATATGTTGCCCAACTCGAACCTAACTCTATTGTCTCCGGAGCATAGGTAACAGAGACAATTAAGCGCGAGCAGTTGGTTGCTAAAAATTCAGGTCCCTGAATGGTGTTTTCGGGAATTATTCCGTAAAACGGAGTATCGGAAGGAGAGTTTATGTTTATTGTCTTTCCGATATTGGTCCGGGAAAGCTTAGAGTCTTCAATGCGAAAAAACTGAGCATTAACCTGATCAAAATTCTTGATGCTGCCAAAATTTCCATCCTTAGGAATGGAAAAATCGCTTTCCACACCGGTTCTTATGATCATCTTGGAGTAGGAGGGAAATGGAACAATGCTCTTGTTCACAACATCCGGATAGATCTTTATCTCTTCACCGATACGTCCTCCTTCCACGACCATGTTATCAAATGAGAGAGTATAATAAGAGCTGACGGGAGTCATCTCGAATAGCTGATAATGCTGAGATGTATCGGAGTTTGAATCATGAGTGTCCGGAGTGGGTTTTATGGTTACCGCTCCATCTTTACAGATGTATGTGTTTTGGATGAAAAAGTCGTCTTTAGAGTCTTTGTCATAGATTGATACCGGACTATCAAATATCTTTATGTTGGTTTTATTAAGTTCAAGCTTGTCTATAAGAGTCTTATAAGGGTTAAACAAAACAATCAGCTTATAATTGTTTTGCTTAATCTTGATCGGATTGAATTTTATATCGACTCCTGTTTCTGTTAAAGTCAAAGATTCAAAAGCATCCGAAACTATACCTTCTTTGCTTCTGAATACAGGATAGTATATCTGCTGTTTAAGGATATACTCTTTACCGGAAGGTGCAAAAAAAAGAAAATAAACACTTTGAATATCCTGCGAAAGATGCTTCTTAATCTCTAAAAGTTTGTTGCTCCCCTCCTCTTCTCCTCTAAAAACCATCTCATTGTATCTTGTAGAAGAGGTCAAATGCAGCTCCATCAGTTTCTCTTGTGGAGTTTCTTTACCATTATTAGGAAGTCTGAATGGCTCTTCCTTACAACCGGAAGAGAACAGAGCAAGTGCAAACACTAATGCTGAAATGTGGCTTTTCCTCATAAATTCTTTGTTTTTACGTTAATTTGGAGGTCAAAGGTAAATAAAGGCGGTCTCATAAACAAAAATTTACTCATAATTCACTTCTTTATCGTATTGAAATGGTGATAACGGAGGTTTGCAGCCTGTTTACCTGTGATATCGACAAAGCTTGCCGTGAACATCCATTTCACCAAACGTATTTCCGGAGAACGAAATGCTCCGACAGGAAGCTTGATCAGTATATGATTCCAACCCTTATTCAATTCTACATGAATAGGTTTTCGAGAGGGAATATTCTCATTTCCCAACAAGATCTCATTATCTCTTTTATCATGTGTAGCAGACCATTCGGGAGCCGGAATCTCTCTCTTATTTATCCAAATCTTACTCCCTCTATAATCCCACTTTCCTTTAGGAGGAGGTAGATCGCTTTCGCTACGGCTATAATTCTGTGTCTCGAATAATAAACCAACAGTCTGTTTCTTGGGAGAATGTACCCAAGTCATTGCATAGGCGGTGTGATACTCTTTAGGATTATCATAAACATTAGGGCAAATAGCATTACCCCAAACGTGTCTTAGATAGAAACCCGATCCAAAGAATTGATGGCTATCTCTCCTCTTTCCCTCAAATATATAGTGAGGAAGCTGCTTAGGAGGATAAGTAGAAGATTTATCTGAAAGGTAGATCTCTTCAGGAGGAAAGACTTTTTCCAATTCTCCACCATTTTCAAAAGCATCAACAATAATCCAAGAAGCTTGGCTCTGCTGCACATAAGGAATTAACTCTGCTGATAGAGAGCGATCTTTGTGCCAAAGCAGCCTTCTTTCAAAGTCAGCAAACTCCTTATATATATCACTCGAATTATCGAAAAGCAGATTTGTACTCTTATCGAAATATCCATATCCACCTCCAAGCCATGTACGTTCAGCCATAGCCAATATTGTCGGATAGAAATTATTCTCAGCCATTAAGGTAGGAATATCAGCAATATATCTGTCATTCCATACTGCAAGTATCGTTCCCGCCAGATCCGGAGAGCCATTGTGGCTATTATAAATAGTACTGTTGTACAATGCCCTTATATCTGCAAAAAGATCGTAATGGTTTATATAGTGAAGTCGACTATCTATTGCGGGGATACCGGGCTGGGCTTTACCTCTATAACTCCACAGATGTGTCATATCTATCTCCGTTAGTTGATAGTTCCAGCCGGGATTCCATGAGATAACTTTTCGCCCCAAAGAACGGACGTACGCAACCATTTCAGGAACAAAACGCGGATCCGTAAACTCCACTTCATCTGTTCCTATATGTATATAAGGCACGTCCATCACCTCTATTGCTTCAGAAAGCAATCTTTTAAGAGCAGTCTTACCCTGTTCTGTTTGCATACCATATCCCATAGCACGTTCAAAAGCAGCACTGTGTCCGGGCATATCTATTTCAGGAATAAGCAACACATGATGTTGTTTACACCATTCGACCAATTCTTTAGCCTCTTCTAAGGTATAGTATTTACCCGGCATACGAGTGGTATGTTCCGGAGCATTCAGCTGAGAATAAATCTTACTCTCTAATCTCCAAGCTTGATTCTCCGTCAGATGCCAATGAAAGACATTAACCTTAAAGTATGAAAGCAGTTGTATTTGCTTTTTAAGTTCGGACATGGGAATGTAAGTCCTTCCGACATCGTGCATGAATCCTCTGATCCTCCAAGCCGGCCAATCTATAATTTCACAAGCCGGAAGTCTGTGAGGATACTGTTCCCATAGCTGAGCAAGCGTTTGCAATCCTCTATAAAGTCCCGTTTCGGTCAGAGCAGAAAGAGTTATGGACTGCTCTGATACGCATAACCTATAAGCCTCTTCCTCGTTTTGAGTTACCTGAGATGGTAAACTGTCCACGACAGAAAGCTGTATGAAATGAGGAGAGTTGGTATCTGTTTTTAAGCCCACTCTCGATAACCAAGTTCCAATAGGAATACCTTGGGAAGAAGATATCAGTTTGACTTTACGAGCAGTAAAAAATCCTTTGTGTTCCTTATAGCTCTGTGGCTTGGGCAATAGATGATGATGAACAGAGGCATAAACATTTGTACATATACATATTGCAAGCAGAGCAATAAGAGAAAAGCTGAAAAGTCTAAAAATCGTGCGCATTCCTTGTGAGTATTATCGAATGGTAAAGATAAAAATATGGCTGTAATATTTCGAGAGATTTCTGTTTCTTTCTACCCAAGAATACTGTCATAAACTTCTGCAATATCACTTCGGTAAAGAATGTCCCTTAGGAAGTGCCTTAAAATAAGAGTTTTGGCAAGAAAAAATATTTTTCATACCTTTGCCCCTTAGCTGTTCAGCGGAATAGCTTAAAAGTATCCGAAAATCGGATACCTCTTCGTTTCGGGTCTCTAAAAAGAAGCCTGCTACCGGAGAGCCAGTGTGAACTTAAACTTATTGTATGAATTCTAAAACTTTTGCCTTGGCAACAGTTTTTCTGATTTTGCTTTCAGTACTACTTACTGCTTCTGTCAGTAAAGGAGAGCGCGCCATTTATGGTTATAATCCGGGAGATATGTTGCAAAGGATCAAAGTGGAGGGAGAAATAGTACCGGTGTCTGTGGGTGATGAAGACTCTTCAATAGTACACTTTTGGAGTATTGAAGATGCAAAATCCAGACTGACAAATGCGTTACTTAACGAGCGTTGCAAAGGTTCAGATGTAAATTTTATTTCTATCTGCATTGATGGCTCGCTTCGGGATATGGAGCAATGTTTGGCTTTGGATGGCATAGACCCTCAAAGCAGCTCCAACAAATACCTCCGTTTGAATGATTACCGTACTCTTGCTCGAGACTTTGAAGTAAGAAAAGGACAGACAAAGACGTTTCTTGTATCTGCTTCAGGGATAATAGAAGAGGTCTTCTCCAATGAAGATGCGTGGAAAACCTACTCAGGATTATAGTTCATCGAAAGAGTATGCATGGTCTTAAAAAGACTAAAGTACGACAAGTAAGTCGTTATGGATATCTAAACCCCTCACAATAGTATCTTCGGATACCAATTGTGAGGGGTTTATTTTTCTCTTTGTATCTTTGGGACAAACTCACAGAAAGCTCTCTTCTATGTTACGATATTTGGCTCCTTTGCTTTATCCTTCCATTTGTTCTCTTTCTGAGAAAGAACGAGAACGATATTTCAAAGGCAAATGGGTTGTTGTTACCGGTGCATCTCGTGGCATAGGTGCTTGTTTGGTGGAAGAGCTCATCGCGTCAAAAGCAAATCTGCTGCTCATTGCCCGATCTGAAGATAAACTCCGGGAGCTTTGCAGGAAGGCATCATCCCATGGTTGTTCTGCTATCTATCGGGCATTGGACTTGCGTAACCAAGAGCAATTCTCCCTTCTTTGCGAAGAGCTTCCGGGCTTACTTCCCAATGTTCACTTCTTTTTCAGTAATGCGGGAAAATCCATCAAGCGTAAAATATCAGACTCCATTTCACGTGCACATGACTTTGACCGAACCATCTCACTGAATTATACCGCAGCAGTACATCTATCCCTTGCGCTTCTTCCTGCTCTCAAACAATCTCATGGTACCATCATATCAACCTCTGCTGTAAGTCTCCTCTACCCTTTTGCACCCGAATGGTCTGCTTATCATTCCTCAAAAGGAGCTTCGGATATCTGGTTTCGCACGGCATCGACAGAGTTACTTGCAGAAGGAGTAAAAGTTTGCATTGCCTACATGCCTTTGGTACACACCGAGATGTCTGCACCTAATCTTTATTACAAAAATCTTCCCGGTTATCAACCGGAAGCAGCAGCCCGAATACTTTTGAAGCTTGCCATTGGCGGACGAAGCAGATATATCCCTTGGTGGGCAAGGTTATCCGCTCCTTTCGCCCAAGTTTTCTCTCCTCTTGTAACCATTGGCTACAAATACTATTTCAAGAAAAAAAGATGTCTCAATACCGCTATTCGATTATAAAAACCCTCTATAATCAGAATTTTATCTCTCCTAAAGGAGTCTTCTATTGGGTAAAATCCTTTATGAAAGAAGGCTTATCTCTCATGGCTCTACTCCATTTTTCTGCTAAACTTTATCCGAGCAAATCGGCTTTGATCTATGGGCAAAATGAGGAGAAAAGCTACAAAGAGTTGTACGAAGACTCCCTTAAATTAGCCCAACTCCTTATTCAATGTTATAAAGTAAAAAGAGGAGATCAGATTGCAGTCCTGGTAAGAAATCATCATATAGCTGTCATGCTTCTGCCCGCATTGTCTCGTATAGGAGCAGATATTCATCTTCTGAATACAGATCTGAATGCTTCCAAGGTAGAAGAAATCTTAACCACCAAAAGGAGGTTTTCTCTTCTTATCATAGATGAAGAGCTTCGGGAGAGAGCGCTTCCACCCACACCATTGCCTTTTACTTGGATTACAACCGAAGCCATAGACTCTCTGCTATCTTCCGTTCATAATAAAACTTCCTCTACTACCCTGCCACGCATTTGGAGAGGTGGTGCATTCTCTATTCTGACAGGAGGATCAAGCGGGAAATACAAGGAAGTATCTCGAAAGCCTTCAGCTACAAATTTTCTCCCTCCCCTATTGGCTCTATTCCGTCAAGTCGGTATTCAAAACTACGAATCTACCTACATTGCTCTCCCTCTCTATCACGGCTTTGGGTTAGCTACGCTCATAGTATCGCTTGTGATGGGCAAAAGAGTTTGGCTGACTCGCAGATTCGATCCGGAAGAAGCAGTTCGTGGCATAGAAAAATATGGAATAGAGGTAATGCCCTTAGTTCCACTTATGCTTTCTCGAATGATACAATGTCCGCAAGCAGAGCAACATCTTAAATCCCTGAAAGCGATCATCTGTGGTGGAGACAGGCTGGATCGCAAACTGATCTCCCACGTACATGCGGCGGTATCCCCTATTATCTTCAATCTATATGGCACTTCCGAAGCAGGTTTTTTCCTATTGGCTACACCGGAAGATCTGGATGCAAATAGTAAAACTACTCTTGGAAAGCCCATAAAAGGAGTAAAATGTGAAATAAGAAATACCTCTTCCGAAGGAATAGGAGAGCTTTGGGTCTCCTCCTCATGGGCTATGCAGGAGCGAAGAAACCGATGGCAAAACACAGGTGATAGGGCTCGCAAAACTCCGGATGGGTATTACTTTCACGAAGGACGTCAGGATCAGATGGTGGTTTGTGGTGGAGAAAATGTCTATCCGGAAGTTGTAGAAAGAGTCATTGTAGAGCATCCGAATGTCCTCTCAACCAAAGTTTATTCCGAGTCGACTACCGATGGCGTTACATTCTTGGTAGCAGACATAGAGCCGGTGAAAGGGTCGGAAATTTCGGAAGAGGAGCTTAAAACATGGCTTCGTCCAAGACTTTCCCGCGCAGAAATGCCCAGAAAGATAAATATTGGCACGCTCTCTCTTTTGGCTACAGGGAAAAGAGTAGCCAATCAGAGTGGACTAAATGAGACCGTAAATCAAGAGAGAAAATAAAAAGAGTCTGTCTCACACCTTTTTTTGTTCCTCTCCGGCTTCTACTTCTTCTTACCAAAATAGGTCTCTAATAGCTCTGCGCTGGCAACAAATGAGCTTTTTCTATTCTCCAACACATCGTTCTCTACAAGAGGAAGAAGTGTTTCTATCGTTTTATTGTGATAGAAGTTTCTCAAAAGTTCTTCATGTATGCTTTCGTACATCCAGTATTTGGACTGCTGGTTACGCTTCTTCTCGAAGTAGCCATTCTCTTTTACGAAAGCGACATAGTTCTCAATCATCTGCCACACTTCATCTATACCCAAAGCGTAATAGCCCGAATAGGTCAAGACTCTGGGAAACCAACCGCTTTCTGCAGGGGGGAACAAGTGCAGCGCATTGCGATAGTGAGATGCTGCAAGCTTGGCTTTGTCTATATTATCTCCGTCTGCTTTGTTGATGACAATGCCATCCGCCATCTCCATGATACCTCTCTTGATCCCTTGCAACTCGTCTCCCGTTCCGGCAAGCTGAATAAGCAGGAAAAAATCGACCATAGAGTGCACAGCCGTTTCACTCTGACCCACACCTACGGTTTCAACAAAAATGGTATCAAAACCTGCAGCCTCGCAGAGGACAATGGTTTCACGCGTTTTTCTGGCAACACCTCCCAAAGATCCTGCCGAGGGAGAAGGACGTATAAAAGCATTATCTTCCTTTGAAAGATCCTCCATTCGTGTCTTATCTCCCAAGATACTGCCTTTAGAACGTTCACTACTGGGGTCTATTGCCAACACTGCAAGCTTATGTCCCTTACGGATAACATGCATCCCGAAAGCATCTATACTCGTACTTTTACCTGCACCGGGAACGCCCGTTATACCGAGACGTATGCTCTTCCCGGCATGAGGAAGACACTTCTCGATCACCTCTTGGGCTATCACTTGGTTGCTCTCCAGCGAGCTTTCCACGAGTGTTACCGCCTGAGAAAGCATTGTCATATTTCCTTTTAGAATGCCTTCCACATACTCCGCAGCCGTGTATGTACGTATCTTTCTCTTTTTAAGATATGGGCTGACTATGGGAGCATTTTCTACTCCCTTATTTACTTTCAGACCTTTATACTTCTCGTCGTTCTCCGGGTGAAACATCTGTGATAACGGTATTAAATATTAAAACGCATTAGTCGATATAGAGCACAAGTCCTTTCAGGTATTCTCCTTCGGGATGATAGATACTTACCGGATGATCCATCGGCTGTGTTAGCTGATGAAGTATCCGCACTTGCTTTCCTGCCTGAAGCGCAGCAGTGAAAACAGCTTGTCTGAACTGTTCGGGAGAGACAGCCTGTGAACAGCTGAATGTAAACAAAATACTTCCGGAGTTCATCTTGGACATCGCAGCCACATTCAGCTTGCGGTACCCCTGAAGAGCATTATGCAACACTTTACGATGCTTGGCAAAAGCAGGAGGATCAAGTACTACCACATCAAACTCTCCCGGTTCTACCCTGTCCAAATAGCGGAACGCATCTTCCACATAAGCCTCATGAGTGGCATCCTTACTCCATACACTCTTGTTCTCGTCTATGTTTCGCTGCATCATCTCTATGGCTTTGGCACTGCTATCCACCGATACTACCCTTTTGGCTCCTCCGCGTAAAGCGTAGATGGAAAAGCCTCCCGAATAGCAGAACATATTCAGTACGGATGCCCCTTTAGAGTAGTGTTCGAGAAGTGTTCTATTTTCTCTCTGATCCACGAAAAAGCCTGTCTTCTGTCCTTTAAGGATATCCGGATATATCTTGATGCCGTTTTCCAAAGCATAGTTATCTGCAAACTTCTCTCCGCCAATAAGACCACTTGTAAAATCTACTTCGGCTTTGAATGGCAGTGTAGTATCCGACTTGTAATAGACACTCCTGATGATCTCGGAGAAAGGGGCTTGCAGGAGAACATCCCTTACAGACTCCCTCAGCAAGTGTATCCCGATAGTATGCGCTTGAATAACCGCAACAGAGCCATATACATCTACCACCAATCCGGGAAGGAAGTCCCCTTCCCCATGCACAAGACGGTATATGGTATTATCGGGACGTATGAGTCCAATCTTCTTCCTAAGATCCAAAGCAGACTCTAATCTTCTCTTTAGAAAAGCACTATCTATAACCTCCTCTTTGAAGGTTAAGACCCGAACGGCTATGGAGCCTATTTCGCAATATCCACGAGCAAGAAAAGAGCCCTCGGCACTATATACATCCACGAGTTCTCCCTCTTCCAGTGGTTGAGAACTGTGTTGTATCGCTCCGGAGAACACCCACGGATGACGCCTCTGAAGCGATTCGTTTTTCCCCTTTTTCAAAGTTATGATAGGATATATACCTTTTTCCATTACACTTTTCTTCTTCGTCTTTTTATGACTCTCCTCTTTGGTTTAACTACGGTGGAAGCCAAAAACTCCTCTTTCATATACTCTCTCAGCGCAAGATATATCTTGAGCCCTGCCACGGCATCCAATGCCGCGTAAGTGCATTGAGGTGCCGAAAGAACGGGGGCTTCCCAGTTGGTCAGGCGTTGCGCCTTTGAAAGCCTTCTGTTGAACAGCACGGCATATATTTTTGAAAGAGCAAGGACTTCTATTCCGGCAGCCGAAGAGAGGTGTCGAAGCTCACAAAAGTTATGAGTTTCCATCTTATAGTCGGACAGCAGAGCTTTGGTATCGTCTCCAATGCCCACACCCACCTTCACCGGTGCTTCCGACCATAGGAAAGAGAGATAGTCTCTCTTCTCCTCACTATCCAGTATTCGGGGCAGACGGAAAAGATAAACCTTTCCCGGAATAGCCACTTGCAGAAGACTCACCTTGTGATGTACTCCACGCTTAAATGCCGGCTTTGTCTCCGTATCCATACCGATGACATTGGCATGCCGGATCTCTTCCACTATCTCTTGCAGCTGCGTATCCGAAGTGGTTTCGTCTATTACCACGACAGGTTCAGACAGCTGTTCTATCTCTACTTCTTGCAGCTCTTCCTCCGTGATATTTGTCTTCCGGATGCTATTCATACTCTCCGTCCCCTTCCATCTCCATCTCAATAGCATCATGAATGGCACGAGCAATGATCAATACCTTCTTTCCCCACGTGTGAGTGAATCCTTGCAGGTAGTCATAGATCAGCATCCCTTTTATTTCATCGGTCTGAACATCTATCCGATAGTTCCAGACAAAGTCCACTATCTCCTGAAAAACATCTGCCACCAGTTCCGAAACCGTAAAAGCCTTGGATTCATACTCCGGCTGAGCCACATCTATGGAGCCGTCTATTATGGTATCGTACTCTCCCATCAGTTCAGCGATACTGTCTTGTACGGCATTATACTGCTCTTCGGTTACGATGTACTCGCGCTCCGACTCTTCATACTGATACTCCTCATAGTCCGAAACAGGAGTAGATAGAGCTGCAGAGTAGAGAGCCAACAGATGCCCCTGCAAACCTCGAAGCTTTGCTTCACGATTTCCGGACGAAGACTCTTGCCGAAGAACGGCATAGATGGCTCCTATACAGCCTTGACTGCTTTCGAGAAGCAGGCTTGTAGGCATAGAGCTGCCCTGATCACTGTCTGATGATACTTTTATACTCATCTTGCGATTGCTGATTTATACTTCCAAATACAAAGGTAACGATACTTGATGACAAACTTTGTCCTTTGATTGAATAAATATGGAGAGTGGAAGAAAACAGTATGGTACAATCTTGATCACGCTACAATAATCGTCTATACATGATTAAATCTTCTTTTAATCCTTTCAAAAAAGAGCTTTAATGCCTTTTATATTTCAATATCAAGGGCTGATTTGTGGAAATCGAACCTTGAGATATACGAACCAAAGCTTGAAAGGGAGCAGTCAAAGCCCGATGGCAACTCTTTGCCCTATTCGACCAATCTTTTGAATAGGTTTATCAAAGAAAGTGTACGGCTTAATACTCATTTCTCTCGCGCCTAAATAGCACAGAGCAATGGTTTGTGGATCTCTTCAGGAAATAAAAAACTGCAAGCACTCCCCTTAAAAGAGGTAATACTTGCAGTTTACCGACTATGCTCAATCTTACTTGAGCATTTCGGGAAAGTTTCTAAAGAGAGTTGTTACTCTTCGGAGAGATATTACAGCTCGTTTTCAGACAAATATCTTTCTACTTCTATCGCAGCCTTACATCCGCTTCCTGCCGCTGTAATAGCTTGACGATAGTGCGGGTCTGCCACATCTCCTGCAGCAAAGACACCCGGAACATTGGTCTTTGGAGAGCCTTCTATGGTCTTGATGTAACCTTGTTCGTCAAGATCTACCACACCTTTAACCAAATCCGTATTAGGAGTATGACCGATAGCCAGGAAGAAGCCGTCTATGGCAATATCCACCATCTTTTCATCTGCTTCACCCTTGCGATAAACAAGATGAGCGCCTTCCACTCCGTTTTCACCAAAGAGTCCGACAGTGTTATGTTCAAATAAAATCTCGATCTTTTCGTTCTTCATAACGCGATCTTGCATAACCTTAGAAGCTCTCAAATATGGTTTACGAACGATAAGATATACTTTCGAGGCCAAACTGGAAAGATAGATAGCCTCTTCACAAGCGGTATCTCCGCCTCCTACTACTGCTACTACCTTGTTGCGGTAGAAGAATCCGTCACAAGTGGCGCAAGCACTCACACCCATTCCATTGTACTTCTTCTCATCTTCCAAGCCCAAGTATTTGGCTGTGGCTCCCGTAGAAATGATGATAGCATGAGCCAGATAGCTTTCGGTGCCATCTACGGTTACCTTATAAGGTTTAGAGGAAAAGTCTATATCCGTAACGAGTCCGGGCTTTATGTCTGCCCCGAAACGCTCTGCCTGTGCACGCAAATCCATCATCAGCTCTGTACCGGTGATACCATTGGGATAACCGGGGAAATTTTCTACATCGGTAGTAGTGGTAAGCTGTCCTCCGGGTTGTATCCCCTCGAAAAGAACGGGAGAAAGATTTGCTCTTGATGCATATATGGCAGCAGTGTATCCCGCAGGACCGGATCCTACTATCAGACAACGCACTGTGGGAGTTGTGTTCATGTTGGTCATTTTTTGTTGTTTATTTATTGGTTTATCTTAAATCTATTACTTCAATATTTCGGGAAAAATTTTTCTTGTCGAACTCAAAAAGTTTCCCCGTTGTACCATAGGGTTTCGTTATCTTCTTAATCTCTATGATGGTCTCCTTGTCCTCTTTTCTATCTCCCTTTTCCTTGAAACGGATGATCGAAGGTGTGTAAGATGCGTCTGTATCTATGGACAAAGAGGTAAGCATGCCTCCATAACCGGCTTTCGGCGTTGCCAAAAAGCGAGACATATTATTAGGCAATTTCTGTACAGAGGTTGTAAAATCTTGCTTGAGCAGTCTGCTCAAAGAGATAAGAAGAGAGAGCTCTTCAAGCTCTGACTCTGAAGGAGAGGTCAGATTGACTTCGTTTGTCCCACTCGACATGACCCAAAGAAGCTTTCCATTGTACCAGGCTGTGAGCGGAGTGGTATTGAGGTAAAACTTTTCCCCTTGAGCCGTAAGAGTGCAACCGTGTACAGGCTTTTGGTCGGGATAGGTCAGTGTAAACTCTATCAACATACCATCTGACGGACTGACCTTGTCCGACAATGCCTTTATCGGATCCGTTGCTTTCACTTGTGCCACCGAACCGATGGCGACAACAGCCAACAAGACACTGAATATTGTTTTTACTATTTGATGTTTCATGATGTTTCTTCTTAAAGTTGGTTATCTGTTAAGACCTCTCAAGGATTTTCCGAAGATCTTCTGCGGACTCAATCAATACCTGTCTCGGCTTACTTCCTTCGGATGGTCCTACCACGCCTGCCTGCTCAAGCTGATCCATAAGTCTGCCGGCACGGGCAAAACCGATGGCAAGACGTCTTTGAAGCAGAGATGTACTGCCACTCTGCTCTAAAAGCATAATATTCGCCGCCTCTTCAAAAAGAGCATCTCTGCTGCCGGAATCCATATCGCTACCATACTCTCCACGACCTCCGGATGAGCCGTTGCCTCCTACTTCCGGGAGATAAAGGGGATGAGGATACCCCTGCTGCTTGGATATATAATCCACGACTCTGTTTATCTCTTCGGTATCTATGTAAGCACACTGTACGCGTATCGCTTCATTGCCTTGCGAATAAAGCAGATCGCCTCGACCAACAAGCCTGTTGGCTCCTGAAGCATCAAGAATGGTACGAGAGTCGATGGATGAGTAGACTTTGAATGAGATACGTCCGGGGAAGTTGGCTTTAATGGTTCCGGTGATGATACTTGCCGTTGGACGTTGAGTGGCAATAATAGAGTGTATTCCCACTGCACGGGCTTTTTGAGCGATTCGAGCCAGAGGAAGCTCTATCTCTTTACCTGCTGTCATGATGAGATCTCCATACTCATCTATCACCAGCACTATGTATGGCATAAACTTATATCCGTTGCTCGGACTCAAAAGCCTGCGTTTGAACTTGTGGTTATACTCCACAATGTTTTTTACACCTGCTTTGGTGAGAAGTTCATACCTGTCATCCATCTCCTTACAAAGAGAGTTAAGTGTACTTACAACCTTGGCTGTATCGGTGATGATAACCTGTTCTTCATCTTCCAACTTAGCCATATAGTGGTTTTGAATCATGGAAAAGACACTAAATTCAACCATTTTAGGATCCACCATGACGAATTTAAGTTCGCTCGGATGCTTGCTGTATAGCAGTGAAAGGATGATTACATTAAGACCTACGGACTTTCCCTGCCCCGTTGCTCCGGCTACAAGAAGATGAGGAATCTTTGCAAGGTCGAAGCTGAACACTTCATTCGTAATAGTCCGACCCAATGCAACCGGAAGCTCGTACTTTTTCTCCAAAAACTTTTGAGAGCTTAGCACAGAACGGAAGCCGACAGTCTTTGGATTTCTATTGGCTACCTCTATACCGATAGTACCTTTGCCCGGAATAGGAGCAATGATACGTATTCCAAGTGCAGACAAACTAAGTGCAATATCATCCTCCAAATTTTTTATTCTGGAAATGCGCACACCATCTGCCGGTACCACTTCGTAAAGAGTTACAGTAGGACCAACGGTTGCCCTGATAGAGACAATGCTGACCTGAAAACTCTCTAATGTCGCAGTGATACGCCTTTTATTATCTTCTATTTCATCTAAATCTACCGTCTGCGTATCCTCTTTTCTGTCGTCCAAAAGCTCTATGGAAGGCATCTTGAAATGACTCAATTCGATATGAGGATCGTACTCTCCCAACTCCTGCAATAGTGCTTGCGCTAAAGCATTATCTTCTAAAGTATCACTCTTGGGACGTACAACTTCAAGATCTATCCCATCTTCTTTTCCGGAAGCATAGGTTTCGATATGATGATCAATAAGTTCCTCATCAGAACCGGAATGGGTTGGCGAATAGGATGATGCCGGTTGAGAAGAGGAATCGGAGGTAAAAACATCTTCATCAATGCCTTCAATCTCATCTCCCAAAGCATCATAATCGTCTTCTTCTTTTCTTCTCTTTTTGAAACGTGCAAAGAAACCATTTCCTTTTTTCTTCTCTTCAGGCACAACAGGGATGGCTTCGGCTGGCTGTTTTTTCTTTATCTCCAACCATCCTTTGACCTTTGGAGTGAAACTCTGAAAGAATATGAGCAGTATCGCAAAAAGGAAAAAGATTAAGACAAGAATGGTTCCCGGATATCCTATCTGCAATATGCTGTAATCTGCAAGCTTTTTACCAAAAAGACCTCCAAGAAAAAAGAACTGATTCGGGAATAATACTCCTCCTGCAAGACCCAGTAAAAGCATACTCCAAAACATCAATGAACCGCACAAGAAGAATAGTCTTATGTATCCCCCTTTGCGATTACGTAAAATGCGCAACCCGGCTAAGCAGATAAAGACAATGGGAAAAATGGCAGATAATCCAAGCCATCCATTAACAATATTATGCATGGAGTATGCACCTTTTACTCCCGAAGGATTGGTAATAGCATCTTCTGTGGAGACTTCTGCCTGTGGGACATTAAGAACAACACTCTGATCCGCCTTTCCGGTAAAGAAATAAGAAAAAAATGCTATAAGAAGAAAGACTCCCAAGAAAGTCAAAAGAGCACCGATCAAAAGTACGTACGTATCCCTCGTAACGTGTATGCCGGTATTCTTGACCCATTCAGGGAGTTTTATATTTTTAGTTTTGCCTTTATTTGTCTTCATCTTCAGAGTAAGGAGAGATTATTTAGCTTAGCAAATGTAGTGATTTTTTCGTACTATTCAGAGCCTTTTCTGCCCTCACATATCTCTTCTTTCTCTTTTATAATCCCAGTTTTTGTCTCAGTAAACGGTATCTGGAAAGACTGATGCGTATAATGTCCCCACTATGTAAAACCAGCTGTCTCTGCTCTCCATAACGCTCTATTCTTGCAATGTGCTTGACATTTACAATGTAGGAGCGGTGTACGCGAACAAAAAGATCTTGAGGAAGCATGTCTTCTGTTGCTTTCATCGTTTGCTCTTTCAGCCAATGTCCGTCCGATGTATGAATAACAATATAGTCTCCATCCGCTGCAATATAAAGGATTTCCTCTAAAGAAAGTATGCGTATTTTAGACCCACTCCTTACGGTCAGCTTATCTACTACCGGAGAAGAAGCGGTCAGAGCCTGTTCTTCAACGGGTATCTTCTCCTCCTCTTCCTGTGTCTCTTTCACTTTGTTGAGGTATCTCATCATGAATATTATCCCGAACAGACAAGTGATCAATACTCTTACCGGAGCCGTTTTCAGCCACTGCTCCCATGAAAGAGACTCAAAAAGATTTAGAAAAAGATACTCTGCACCAACAGCCACAATGCTTATACACAACAAAGCAACAGCTATCCAAACTCTTACTTTACTAAACCGGAGCAAGTAAGAAAAGGCATAACTTCCTAAGAATAGTACCGCAGCATAGAAAAGTATATCCCAAACAGAAAGATAAAGATTAAGCCCTCCTACTGCAAAGGTATATACTGATGCTATTACCAAACAAGCAAAGATGCGGTGTTTCTCTATGTTGTGCAGCTGCTCCATCCGTTATTTGATCTCCACTCCGGAGAATATTGCAGACTTGACATTGATAATCAGTTTGCGGTCTGAATTCTGATTGAAAATTCTCATGCGCTTATTGGAAACACCTCCGAATGTAGAAACTGATTTCACTTCTACGTTCCAATCGGGCGGCATCAGTATCTCAACACCACCAAAAGCTGCTGTAACTACCAATTCAGTCTCTCCAACAGGAAGCGTGGTCTGTCTTAAATCCAAATCGACTCCGCCAAACAAAACATCTATACTCCCTCCTCTGAATACCGGATCCAGTACAACGTACTCGCCACCGGAGAAAAGATATCGGCAATCTATTCTTCCATCATCTGTTATCCCATTGCCGTTAGTTTCTTTGGTATAGTGTCTTGTAAAAGATTTTCGTAGTTTTTCCCTCCTGTTATTCTGAATGGCCGGTAAGGCATACAGAAAAAGAAGAGCTCCCAAAATCATTGCTCCAACAGGCCAATATGTAGACAATGACTCCAGATAAAAGGATATTTCCGGAAATATCTTACTAAGCTTCAGCAGAAGAAAGCCCAAACCAAATCCGGTAACCACCAATCCTCCGATATCAAAAGAGTGGGACAGATAAAAAAGCCCGACAGTAATGAGCAACATCTGCCATGAGAATATGATTCTAAGGAATGATTTGTCCAATAATCCCATGTTAGACAATAAAAAGAGAAGTGCTCCTGCTATGATCAATAACGCAATCGAAGCTGTTGTGTTCCTGCCTCCGGTATCTCTTTTAGCTAAAAACCGTCCCATGAATCCCGCTCCTAATATATATAGCATCACCGCTCCCAATATTTCTATAAGAGCATCGAAGTTGTCCCCTCCGGATATAACACCGGCAAACAACAGACCTCCACCTGCTATCATAAGCAAGAGAGAAAAGAACAGAGTAAATCCCGATTTTTGATTTGAAATATTCATATCACAATACATTAGTTTATCAGTTACTATTCAGACCAAAGAGTTGGCTCTCTCATCCGGAGCAGTACTCTCGTCTATCTGATACAAAAATAGGATAATCAGGCTCCTAATACAATACAACCCCGACTAAACGGCTTAATAATCCCGACGAATGACCTCTTTTAGACGATCAAAACCGACAAAATCAATCTTCATTTTTTGTTCCTTATACCGATAAGGTGTTCTTCCCAAAGGTCTCCTGAAAAGGCATTCCGCCTCTCTGTTTTTATCGAAAAAGACCGACACTGCCTTCTAAAGCAAGTCGGTCTTTCTGTTTTATTGTCAAACATTATCTCTGTCAGAGATCTTCCCTCAAACTAATCTTTCATAAAGATTTTTGCATCAAGGGATTTCGTACAGGATAATGCCTTTGAGTCAAGCATCAATACAGAGATCGGATAACCTCTGTAAAGAGTGCCGTCATCTTCTTGGAGGCGGCATTTGCTGCTCGTATCACGTCATCGCCATCATTTACAAAGTCATCATCGAAATGATACCCCTCATTTGTTATCACAGACATACCAAATACACGAATATCGCAATGGCGAGCCATTATCACCTCAGGCACTGTACTCATACCTATTGCATCCCCTCCGATTATATTCAGGAACTTATACTCTGCCGGTGTTTCATAAGAAGGTCCTGTCCAACCCACATATACTCCCTCCTTCAGAGCGGTATTCTGTTGGGCTGCCACCTCTTTGGCTTTTGCGATAAGTGCACGATCATAAGCCCTGGTCATATCGGAAAAACGAGGTCCAAACTCCGACATATTCGGTCCGATGAGTGGATTGGGCAGAAGATTTATATGATCCGTTATGATCATCAAGTCTCCGACCTTAAAAGATTCGTTGGTACCTCCTGCGGCATTGGAGACAAAAAGATATTCTATACCCAAAAGCTTGAACACTCTTACGTGAAATGTTACTTGCTGCATGCTGTACCCCTCATAGTAGTGAAAGCGTCCCTGCATGACGACAACCGGAACACCCCCCAACTTTCCTACGATAAGCTGACCTTTGTGCCCTATGGCTGTGGACTTTACAAAGTTTGGAATTGTATCATAAGGTATTGCCTTGGCATCCTCTATCATATCTGCCAATGCTCCCAATCCGCTACCAAGCGTGATGGCAACCTTTGTATCTTCCGGGATGAAGCGACGCAGATAAGCTGCCGCCTCTTCATAATGTTTATATTCAAACTGTGTCATAATGTAGCAATATAAGTGTCTGTTAATATTTATCCTCTTCCGGCTCTGCGAAGCAAGTCGTTAGAAACTTCCACTCCTTTCTTTAAGAGGACATCGTATTCCGGTATCTGCCGTTCTCTCATCAGTACTTTTCCATCTACGATAGTGGTATCCACGGCACTACCGGAGGCAGAATAGACCAAATTTGAGATAAAGTCATGGCACGGCGTCATTTCCGGAATATCAAGTCGGACAAGAGACAAATCTGCCAGTTTTCCCGGCTCTATCTCTCCCCCGTCTATTCTAAGAATCTCGCTTCCTGCCTTTGTCGCAGCCACGAACATCTCTTTAGCCGGTGTTGCTTTGGGATCTCCGCGCCAAGCTTTCCCAAGAAGTGAAGCGAGTTTCATCGCTTGCACCATATCCAGATTGTTGGAAGAAGAGCATCCGTCCGTACCTATTCCCACACGTATTCCTTTCTCACACATCTCTTCGCTCCTGAACTTGTACCCGGATGCCAACTTCATATTGGAAGCCGGATTGTGTACGGTGCTGCAACCATAATCGGCAAGGATTTGCAGCTCTTCACTATCCATCCAAAGGGAGTGAGCCAAAACCAAACGAGGAGAAAGGACGCCGAGATCTTTGAGATACCTTACCGGCGTTGTTCCAAAGTTCTTAGTGCAGTCTTTCCACTCTTGATAGGTCTCAGCCAAGTGCAGATTCACGAGACAGTCATGCTCCTTTGCAAACTCATGTGCAAACTGTAACTGAGGAGCGGAAACGGTATATATGGCATGAGGTCCTACTGCAAACCGGACTCTGTCGGAGTAATGAGAAAACAGCTCAAAGTACTTATGGCAGTTTTTCTGATCCAATTTTGCTCGTGCATCATCCCATCTGTCAAACATGGTGTAAGACAATACGGCTCTTATTCCACTATCTTCCACCGCTTGTGCAGTAGCTTCCGGGAATGTGTACATGTCCAAAAAAGCCGTCGTTCCGGTCTGTATCATCTCCATACAAGCCAGACGAGAGCCCCAATAGATGTCGTCCGGCGTAAGATGTGCCTCTACCGGCCAAATCATGTTTTCGAGCCAATCCATCAAGTCTCTATCGTCTCCATAACCTCTAAAATAGGTCATCGCCGCGTGAGTATGACAGTTGACCAGTCCCGGTATCACTCCCCTGTTTTTACCGGAAATGATATCCACCTCACCTGAAAGAGATGCCGGATTTATAGACCCGGCATTCTCTACCTTTGTTATTCTGTTTCCTTCTATTAAAATATCTACCTGCCTGTCTATGTGCAGGACATCTTGTATCAGTATAGGCATGTATCCTCTTATTTATGTCCAAAACGCTTGTAAAACTCAGCCACGGCTTCTATACCTTTCTTCCAGATATCTATGCTGATATTTTCGTTTGGAGAGTGAATGGCATTACTTTCAAGTCCGACCCCCATAAGTACGCTCTTAAGACCCAATACTCGCTCGAAAGTGGCAATAATAGGAATACTTCCACCGCTTCTACGTGCCAATGGGCGTTTGCCGAATGCTACTTCAAAAGCCTCTTCCGCTACCTTGTAAACCTCAAGATTAGTAGGGCAGATGTATGGACTGCCTCCGTGAAGAGGTGTAACCTTTACCTTGATGTAGTCCGGAGCAATGCTCTTAATGTGTTTAACGAAGTCTATGGAGATCTTTTCAAAGTCCTGATTAGCCACCAAACGTGTAGAAACCTTTGCATAAGCCTTGGATGGCAATACTGTTTTGGCGCCTTCTCCGGTGTAGCCGCCCCATATACCGCAACAGTCTAAGCTCGGACGAGAGCTGTTCCGTTCAAGGGTATGGTATCCCTTTTCCCCATGTACCGCATCTATCTTTAAGAATTTCTTGTAATCTTCTTCCGAGAATGGAATCTGCTTTATCATCTCTCGTTCTTCCGGTGACATCTCTTCCACATCATCATAGAAGTGAGGAATGGTGATCTTGCCATCCTCATCGGTCAGTCCGGCGATAAGCTTACAAAGCTCGTTTATAGGATTTGCAACCGCTCCTCCAAAGTGTCCGGAGTGAAGGTCGTGGCTTGGTCCAGTAACCTCTATTTCCCAGTATGCCAAGCCCCTAAGCCCTGTACAGATGGATGGTACATCCTTGCTTATCATACTAGTATCGCTTACCAGAATGATGTCGGCACGGAGCTTCTCTTTGTGTTCTATGCAGAACTCTTCCAAAGAAGGAGAACCCACTTCTTCTTCACCCTCCATGATCACCTTCACATTGCAGTTGACATAGCCCAACTTCAATGCTGTCTCAAACCCCTTGATCTGTACCATGCTCTGACCCTTATCGTCATCTGCACCACGTGCCCAGATATGTCCGTCGCGAATTTCGGGTTCAAACGCTCCACTCTTCCATAATTCGATAGGCTCTGCCGGCATCACGTCATAGTGTCCGTACACCAATACCGTAGGAAGAGTTTGGTCTATGATACGTTCGGCATAGACAACCGGATTGCCTTTGGTCGGCATTACCTCTGCTTTTTCAAATCCGGAGCTCAGCAGCAACGCTTTATATGCTTCCGCACAACGGATCATATCCTCTTTGTGAGTAGTCTTGGCGCTGATAGAAGGGATACGAATAAGATCGAATAACTCTTCTATAAATCTATTTTCATGCTCTGCAATGTACTGCTTAATAGTAGCCATAATGTTTATATTTTTAGTTGGTTTTATATTGTTTCAAGGCATATCATTCCAAAGATACCAAGATATTGCAAGATAACCAAGCTAAAAAGAGTGCGCCCGGATAGTCCGGGCGCATCATCTTTTCATCTTTTGGGGTCAGGCAGATTAAATGTATCTCCTCCTTCCAACGTACCTGTGGTATAGCCTTTTCTCAACCAGGCCATCCGCTGTTCGGATGTACCATGATTGAAAGACTCCGGCACCGTATATCCCTGTGCCTGCATCTGAAGTCTGTCATCCCCTATGGCTTGAGCCGCAACAAGTCCATCTTCCAGGTCGCCTATCTCCATGGACTGAAACATTTTGTTGTCATGATGCGCCCAAAGCCCTGCATAATAGTCCGCTTGCAGTTCGAGCCTCACACTGATGGCATTGGAGTCTTTCTCGGAAGCCTTTGACATGGCTGCATGAGCCTTATCCAAAGTACCCAAAAGATACTGAACGTGATGCCCCACTTCATGGGCTATGACATACGCAAAAGCAAACTGCCCTTTGGCTCCAAACCTCTGCTCCATCTCCTTAAAGAAAGAAACATCCAGATATATAGTCCGGTCTGCCGAACAGTAAAAAGGTCCTGTCGCGGCAGAAGCATATCCGCAGCCGCTATTGGTGGCTCCGGTAAAAAGCACCAAGCGGGGAGGTTGGTATCTGCGACCATAGTCCGCAAAAATCTTTGTCCAGACATCTTCTGTTCCTGCGAGTATCTGAGAAGAAAAAGCAGCCAGGGCATCTTCTTCTGCAGAAGGTTCATAACTCTGCTCTGAACTGAATGAGCCACCTATGCCTTCCTGTATCACCGTAAGAGGATTCCCTCCTAAAAGCCACGTGATAAGCCCTACAATGATAAGCCCACCCAATCCGAGTCCTCCGGCTTTGCCGGATATTTTCATTCTTCTATTGTCTTGAACATTACTGCTCTCTCTTCTTCCATCAAGCCTCATAATCAATATCTTTTTTGCTTAAACTACTGTACAGAGACAAAATTACACCAAATTTTATCATTCAGGCTCGTATGCAATAATATGAGACTTTTGAAAAAGGATTTTTTAAGCCGTTCAAAACTTTCTGTTATCCTGTTAAGAACTTTTCCTGAACAGATTCAATCTTCACATTCAAGGCTTGGTTTTCAGAAATCGGCGCTTGGTTGCCACTCTTCAAATCTTGATCTCCGGCAATCGTGCCTTGATCTGCAAAGCTGTTCCTGTTTAACGAAACTATTGAACGGGATAAGAGAAACATCCGAACGCTTTTACCTCTTCTTCAAGAAAGCATCATGAGTTTATCTCAACCTTTGCATAGCACCTCATCTATCATTAAACAAGAAGCAAACATAGCAGAAAGAGCCGCACAAAAATGTGCGGCTCTTCCCGTTTCTATGCAGACCTCTCTGTCTGTTTATCTTGAAATATTAAAACTCTGCGTTGTTTGGAGTTCTTGGGAAAGGTATCACGTCTCGGATATTACTCATACCCGTAACGAATAGAAGCAGACGTTCAAAACCCAATCCGAATCCGGCATGTGGAGCCGTACCGTAACGACGAGTGTCCCAATACCACCACATCTCTTCGTGAGGCACGCCCATATCTATGGCTCTTTGGGTAAGTTTATCGAAGTCAGCCTCTCTTTCGGATCCTCCGATTATCTCTCCGATCTTCGGGAATAGGACATCCATTGCGCGAACAGTCTTACCATCATCATTCTGCTTCATGTAGAAAGATTTGATCTCCTTAGGATAGTCTGTCAGAATAACCGGTGCTTTGAAGTGCTGTTCCACCAAATATCTTTCGTGTTCGGAGGCAAGATCTGCTCCCCAGAAGATTGGGAACTCGAACTTAATGCCATCTTTCACCGCTTTTTCCAAGATTTCGATACCCTCCGTGTATTTCAAACGCACAAAAGGCTTGTCCAAAACGAACTTTATACGGTCGAGAAGCTCCTTATCTATCATGTCATTGAGGAACTTCAAATCATCTTCGCAATGATCCAAAGCCCATTGGAGACAATACTTGATGAACTCTTCCGCCAAGTTTTGGTTATCCTCGTTATCGAAGAAAGCCACTTCCGGCTCGATCATCCAGAACTCAGCCAAGTGTCTTGGAGTATTCGAGTTTTCGGCACGAAACGTTGGACCAAAAGTATAGATACCGCCAAGAGCCATGGCTGCTAATTCTCCTTCCAACTGTCCGGACACGGTAAGATTGGCGTGTCTTCCGAAAAAGTCTTCCGAATAGTCTATCTCTCCGCTTTCGGTCAAAGGCAGATTGTTAAGGTCTAACGTGGTTACCTTAAACATCTGCCCCGCACCTTCGGCATCGCTGGCAGTAATCAGTGGTGTATGGAAGTAGTAAAAGCCTTTGTTGTGAAAGAACGTATGGATAGCCATAGCCATGTGGTGGCGTATTCTGAATACCGCTCCAAAGGTGTTGGTACGAGGTCTCAAGTGAGCAATCTCCCTCAAAAACTCCATGCTGTGTCCCTTCTTTTGAAGAGGATAAGTATTAGGATCTGCCGTACCCAGTACCGTAATAGAGTTGGCTTGAACCTCTACATTCTGACCTTTACCTTGCGATTCGACAACAACACCGACAACACTCACACTCGCTCCCGTAGTAACAAGTTTAAGGGTCTCTTCATTCTCTTCGTTTGGTACTATAACCACTTGAAGATTATGGATAGTAGAGCCGTCGTTGAGAGCTATAAAGGTTACACTCTTACCACCTCTCTTGGTTCTGACCCATCCCATAACGGTAACTTCCGACCCTACGGGAGTTGCCTTAAATACATCTGCTATTTTAGTTCTTTTGATAGACATATTTACTATCTTCTTTTTACATCAATCTATTTTATTCAAATGCTCCCATGCGAAGCATATTTACCTCTTCTTGACTTAGGTATCTCCACTTTCCTTTACCCAAATTCTTCTTGGTCAATCCGGCAAAATAAACTCTGTCAAGCTTGTACACCTTGTATCCGAGATGCTCGAATATACGTCTTACAATCCTGTTTCTTCCGGAGTGGATCTCTATACCCACTTGAGACATATCGTCTTGAGATACGTAAGAGATTGCATCGGCGTGTATCTCTCCGTCTTCAAGCTCTATACCATCGGCTATCTTTTGCATATCTTCTACTGCCACAGGCTTGTCGAGCCACACATGATAGATCTTCTTTTTATCGTACGACGGGTGCATCAACTTGGTTGCAAGATCTCCGTCATTAGTTAGAAGAAGGACTCCCGTAGTGTTTCTATCGAGACGTCCGACAGGATAGATACGCTCCTTGCAAGCAGTCTTAACCAAATCTAAAACCGTCAATCTCTCTTGCGGATCATCGGAAGTGGTTACGCAGTTCTTGGGTTTATTGAGAAGGACATATACTTTGTTCTCCAAAGAGAGCAGCTGATCATTCAACTTCACTTCGTCTGTAACATAAACCTTTGCCCCAAGTTCGGACACCACAACACCATTCACCATCACTTTACCTGCTTGGATGAGTTCATCTGCCTCCCTTCTTGAGCAGACTCCGGAGTTAGCCATATATTTGTTCAGACGTATAGGTTCTGTAACATCAATATGATCCTGAGTGTAAACTATCGGTTTGGGTCTTGGATGGAACACTCTCTGTTGAGACTGATTAGACCTTTGCTTTTTGCCCTTATTGTTCTTAGAGAAATTATTGTTGGGTCTGTTGTTGCCGTAATAGTTGTTATTAGGCGCACCATACCCTTCATTATACTCGTTTCTTTGAGGTCTTTGTCTGTACGGATTGTTGTTATTGTTGTAGCGACCACGAGACTGAGCATTGTTATTGCCATAACGTGGCTCTCTTGGCTGCCTGTAAGGAGTAAAGTTTCTCTCCCCGTGAGGATGATAATTGTTGTCTCCGTACTGGTTTTGTCTGGAATATCTTCTTTGTTCGTACTTCTCGTCGTATTCGGCAGACTGGGCAGGAGAGTAGCCGTTATTTTCATAACCGAATCTTTCTCTCTGGTAATTACCCGAAGAATAATCACGATAATTGTTGTTATCCTGATTATACCTGTCATTTCCTGCCTGATAGCTGTTATAAGATCGCTCGGATCTTCTGTTGTCTTGATACTGAGATCTTGGATGTCTGTTCATATTACCATACTCGTTAGGGCGATAAGAATCAGAGTCCATAGATCTTCTATAGTTTTGTTGATAGTCCGAAGAAGAACGCTCTCTGTCCATTTCGGATATGCGAACACGTCTCCGTCCCACAGGACCTGCGGGTGCATTGGATGCTCCATACTCTTCGGAGCGACCTTCAGCCTGTGGTTCGTTTCCATTGTCCATTCTTCTTGGAAATCTTTGCTTCTGTGGTGATTGAGTGTACTCCTCAAAACCTCTCGGAGTCGAAGAGTTTTTTTCTTCTACTCTCTCTTCATTCTCAAAAAACTTATTCTCCATCTTTTTTTGATTTAATGATGTAAACTCTACATTATTATTCTACAACCTCTCGGTTTTTTTATCAGTTAAAACGATAAAAGGTAAGGTTTGTTGGATATTAGTGTAATAATTTCAATCGAAATTTTCCGGTATTATTTATTATGGTTTATACTTACTCCGTGTAGTCCAATCTCAATCCGGTATAAGACTCAGGAGTTATGTTCTTTAGTTCTGCCTTGACTGCTTCCGATACGTTTAGAGTATCCACAAAAGCAGATATACTTTCTTTGGTAATGCTGTCTCTGCCACGAGTCAGTTCTTTAAGTGCTTCATAAGGTGCCGGGTATCCTTCTCTTCTAAGGATTGTCTGAATACCTTCTGCCACAACAGCCCATGCAAGATCCAGATCTTGCGCTAATCTTTCCGGTGCAAGCATAAGTTTACCCAATCCTTTCTTCAAGCTTTGCAAAGCAATAAGAAGATGAGCCACCGGCACACCCATGTTTCGCATGACAGTCGAATCCGTTAAGTCTCTCTGAAGACGGGATATAGGCAGCTTGTGAGAAAGGTGCTCAAATATTGCGATGGCTATACCACAGTTTCCCTCTGCGTTTTCAAAGTCTATCGGATTCACTTTGTGTGGCATTGCAGACGAGCCTACTTCCCCCTTTACGACCTTTTGCTTGAAATATCCATCGGAGATATATTGCCAAATATCACGACACAAGTCTATCAGAATAACGCAAAGACGCTTGTAAGCATCGAATAGAGCTGCCAAGTTGTCATAGTTGGAAATCTGAGTGGTTACCGATTCCAACTCCAAACCCAAGTGATTACGAGTAAAGTTTGCCGCAAACCTTCTCCACTCCACATCGGGATAAGCCACTTTGTGAGCATTCATGTTTCCTGTTGCGCCCCCAAACTTTGCAGAGTGAGGAATACGAGCAAGCTGCTTCATCTGCTCCTTCAATCTGTAGACAAACACATATATCTCCTTGCCCAATATCGTAGGAGAAGCCGGTTGTCCGTGGGTTCTTGCAAGCATTGGTACTTCTTTCCACTCGGTGGAAAGAGTTTTCAGATAGTCTATAATAGCTTCTATCTCCGGATTGATCACCTGCTCCAATGCCTCTTTCAGCATCAAGGGTTGAGAGGTATTGTTGATGTCTTGAGAGGTAAGCCCGAAAT
Source organism: Porphyromonas canoris (assembly GCF_000765975.1). Lineage (NCBI taxonomy): Bacteria > Pseudomonadati > Bacteroidota > Bacteroidia > Bacteroidales > Porphyromonadaceae > Porphyromonas > Porphyromonas canoris. The sequence continues at coordinate 130,122 of NZ_JQZX01000002.1, read as the reverse complement.
GCACAAACTCTTTATAGCCCCCGAGTCCGAGAGTGTCGAATTTCTCTTTGATGAAATACTCTACCGCCTTTACATCATGATTGGTTACAGCCTCTATGGACTTCACCTTTTCGGCATCCGATTCGGAAAAATCCCGATAGATATTCCTTAGATCATCTTCGCTGCAAGGCAGTTTACCTTCCGGCGTTCCAAGACCTATCTCTTGTGCCAAAGCGATAAAATACTCTATCTCCACCAATACTCTGTAACGAATAAGGGCATATTCTGAGAAAAACGGAGCCAGACACTCCACCTTGCTTCTGTACCTGCCATCCACCGGCGATATTGCTAAAAGAGAAGATAAACTCATATCTGTTCGGAGTAAACTACTATACTTTCTAAGTCGCAAAGATAGCACTATACTTACAATGATGCAAGAAATCAAAGATTAAGCTTATATTTGTTCCTCAAACAATCATACATATTTGTCATGCAGATACATCCGGAGCAGACCATCAGCCTTACAGATCTTGAGTTTTATAGCTTTCACGGCGTTTTGGAGCAAGAGAGAGTCGTAGGTGCTCACTACTTGGTCTCCTTGTCGGTATCGGGATCTTTTGAAGATGCTATGCGGAACGACAGCATTGAAGATACCGTAAACTATGCCGAGCTGCACAGGATCGCACAGGAAGAGATGGCTTCTCCGAGCGACCTCTTAGAGCATGTCGTCTATCGAATACTTGCTCGTATAGGCGATATGGATAGCCGCAAACAGATAAAGGAAGCCACTGTATCCATTACCAAAAAAGCTCCTCCCATCGCCTCTTTCCAAGGCTCCGGAGCCTCTTTTACGGCAACGGCTGTTTTTTGATTACGGACTCGGCATACAAGTTACTCGTCTCACTGCATCAAAACTATCAGTACAATGAAAGGTATCATTCTTGCCGGAGGAAGCGGTTCTCGTCTTTATCCCGTTACCACAGCCGTTTCCAAGCAGCTTCTCCCCATATACGACAAACCGATGATATACTACCCGCTCTCCGTGCTTATGCTGGCAAAGATTCGGGAGATACTCATCATCACCACACCCGAAGACGAGAAAGCATACAAAAGACTGCTTGGGGATGGTTCCCAATGGGGTATCTCTCTGACCTATGAAGTGCAGCCCAAACCGGAGGGACTTGCTCAAGCATTCATCATAGGCGAAAAATTTGTCGGCTCGGATTCTGTCGCGCTCATTCTCGGAGACAATATCTTTTACGGACAAGGATTTACGCAGCTTTTGGCTGAAACCATCGAACAGACCTCTCGGAGCGAAAAAGCCCACATCTTTGCCTACTATGTCAATGACCCGGAGCGGTACGGAGTGGTAGAATTGGCAGAAGACGGCAAGCGAGCTCTGTCCATAGTGGAGAAGCCGAAAGAGCCAAAAAGCAACTATGCAGTGGTCGGGCTCTACTTCTATCCGCCGGGAGTGGCTGAAATGGCTAAGGATGTAAAACCTTCCGATCGGGGTGAACTTGAGATTACAACCTTGAATGAAATGTACCTGAAGCAAGACAGACTTCAAGTAACTACCTTTGGAAGAGGTTTTGCATGGTTAGATACCGGAACTTTCGACTCTATGTACGATGCCTGCACATTCGTCAAAGCAATCGAAAACAGGCAGGGACTGAAGATTGCATGCCTGGAAGAGATAGCTTTGAGAAATGGTTGGATAGAAGTCTCATCCTTAGAAAGCCTGCTTGGCAGATACCCCAACAGCAGCTACGGACTCTATCTAAAAAAAATGATAGAGAATCATCGGAAATAACCCTCTGCCTTTTGTCGAAAAAGGAAGGCTTTTTTTCCATTTTATCCAAAACGACCGAATGCTTTTTGCAAGACAGAAAAAGATGTTCTGCAAAAGGCATTTTTATATATTCCATCCCTCCGAAAACCTCTTCAAAAACCCATTCTCTATTTTGATCGGAGGGGTCGTTTTCAGAGCACGGCAGAATTGTTAAATTCGCCCTATTTTATTAACACAAATTCCGATACCTGTTCATCCAAAACGCTAAACGAGCATATTCTTTCGGCTTAACGTGTTTAATTTTTCAATGAACACGTTTACCGATTTCATTTAATGCGTTTACCGGATTCAGTTAAAGTGTTTAGAATTTTTACTTACTTATCTGGTTATTAGTGTTTTAGCTATTTCTTCCTCTTTTCTGCTACTTTTTGGCTCAAAATTGCATTAGGATTTATTTGCAGATAGAGGCGTTAAAATTCACACCAATTAACGCGAAAAAGCCCCATGAAATGGACTGAGAAAAAATTTTTTCCAAATTCAAGATTTTTCGCATAGAATTGATTACAAATCAGTTACCATTTCACACAAAAAGAGGTCGGCTCAAAAACGTCAAAACAGATGCCTCCAGCCAACGGCAAACAGCCCTTCCATTTTTATATAAAAGTTCTCCAAGCCCCTCTCTTTTTCCTCTTCGCAACGGGATTTCAAGCATAGATTTTTTTTAGAAAAGTCATGCCTCTATTTATTCAGAACATCCAAAATTCCGTATCTTTGCGTAATAATAAATATGGTATCATATATTCACGTACAAAAGATATAGATTATCACTAATCAGACACGACAATGCACATACAAGACCAACTAACCAACACGATTGGAGCGATCCTTCAAAAACTATACGGAGATAGCGTGCCAACGGCACAGATTTCGAGAACAAAAAAGGAGTTTGAAGGGGACTATACTTTGGTTGTCTTCCCATATCTGAAATATTCTCAGAAGAAAAATCCGGAACATGTCGCACAAGAAATAGCAGAGATGCTTCTTCAAGAGAGCGGCTTAGTAAAGAGCTACAACGTGGTAAAAGGCTTTCTGAACCTTTCTCTCACGGATGAAGCATTCATCCAAGAGACCAACCACATCTCTTCTTCGGACAACTACGGGCACAAGACAGAGACAGAAAAGTCTCCGTTGGTGATGGTCGAATACTCTTCCCCAAATACCAATAAACCTCTTCACCTCGGACACATCAGAAACAACCTTTTGGGGTATAGTCTCTGTAAGATCCTTTCGGCAAACGGAAACCGTGTAGTGAAGACCAACATCGTTAATGACAGAGGAATACATATCTGTAAGTCGATGCTTGCATGGAAGCTTTGGGGTAATGGAGAAACGCCTGAACAGAGCGGACTGAAAGGAGATCACTTGATAGGGAAATATTATGTCCTCTTCAACACCAAGCTCAAAGAAGAGACCAATACCTTACCCGAAAATGAGCGTACTCCCGAAAACATAGATAATCTTCCCTTGATGCAGCAAGCAAGAGAAATGCTTCGCAAGTGGGAAGCCGGTGATAAAGAGACATTGGAACTTTGGGGAATGATGAACCAATGGGTTTACGATGGCTTCGATGTTACTTATAAACGATTGGGGGTCGACTTTGATAAGATTTACTATGAGAGCGACACCTATCTCGTAGGTAAGGAAGAGGTGTTGAGAGGATTGGATGAAGGTATCTTCTGCAGACACGAAGACGGATCGGTTTGGGCAGATCTCACAGACAAAGGTCTGGATCAAAAAATCCTGCTGCGGGCTGACGGGACTTCTGTATATATGACACAGGATATCGGAACAGCGAAGATGAGATTCAACGACTTCTCCATAGATAAGATGATATACGTAGTAGGGAACGAACAGAACTACCACTTCCAAGTCCTCTCGCTACTACTGGATGCTCTTGGATTTAAGTTCGGTAAAGATCTCGTCCACTTCTCTTACGGCATGGTAGAGCTTCCGGAAGGAAAGATGAAGAGCCGTGAAGGCACGGTGGTAGATGCTGACGATCTTATGGATGAAGTGATACAGACAGCCTATAACACGTCCAAAGAGCTTGGCAAGGTGAAAGAGCTTACCGAAGAAGAGGCTTTGGAAGTTGCAAGAAAGGTGGGGCTTGGTGCTCTTAAATACTTCTTGCTGAAGGTGGACCCCAGAAAGACTCTGCTGTATGATACCAACGAGTCGATAGACTTTAACGGCAACACGGGACCTTTCCTACAATATACCTATGCACGTATCAGAAGCATCGTACGCAATGCAGAAGCACAGGGGATAGACTTTAAGGGAGTTTATACCAAAGCCGATAGCGAATACGAACTTTCCGATAAGGAAAAGACACTGGTACTAAGACTTGCGCAGTATCCTGAGATAGTCGATGCAGCAGGCAAGGAGCTGAGTCCGGCACTGATAGCAAACTTCACATACGATCTTGCAAGGGAGTACAACCAGTTTTATCATGACCATTCCATTCTGAATGCTCCGAATGAAGAGGTCAAGAGATTGCGTGTAAAACTCTCTTACATTACTTCCGAAACACTCCGCAGAGCTTTGGATCTTCTGGGAATAGAAGTTCCGGAAAAGATGTAACTTCATAACGATATACAAAGTATCTCACACAACGCATCACCAACATGGATAAGCAACGGGAATTGGACTTGAGATATCTCCGAATGGCTCTTATCTGGTCGGAAAACTCATACTGCAAGCGCAGACAGGTGGGCTGTCTTGTGGTCAAAGATCAGATGATTATATCCGATGGTTATAACGGAACACCCTCCGGATTTGAAAATATCTGCGAAGATGATGATGGCGTTACAAAGCCATACGTACTCCATGCAGAAGCAAATGCCATAACAAAAGTTGCCGGCTCATCTAACAGCAGTAAGGGAGCGACAGTCTATGTAACGGATTCGCCATGCCTGGAATGCGCGAAACTGATCATACAAAGTGGTGTCAAAAGAGTAGTATTCGGACGCCCATACAGGCTTACAGATGGAGAAGATCTGCTGAGACGTGCCGGAGTAGAAGTATTGTTTTTGGATATTTCTCAGTTTGAACAAAACCATGAAGAATAAAAGTCTCTCCCCGTTCTCCAAGATACTTATTCTGGTTGTAGTATTCGGAGTCGGTATATTTATCGGATCAAGATCCGTCACTTACCACTTTATATCCTACGGTAACTCTTCAAAAGCCGCAGGGATAAAGAAGGTAGAGAAGGCTCTGCAACTGATAAAAGACAACTATGTGGATGAAGTCTCCATAGACTCTATCGCTCAGAACATCGTCCCGACCATATTTTCCGAGCTTGATCCTCACTCAAGCTATTTTACCAAAGAAGATTATGAGCAAGAGGCGGGAAGGCTTTCCGGTCATATCTTCGGCATTGGTGTTTCATTTAACAAGCTTATAGACACAGTAGTTGTTCTTCAAACCGTACCTAACGGGCCTTCGGATATTGTAGGGATAAAAGCCGGAGACAGAATTATAGCAGTCGATTCTATAAGCATTACCGGAAAAGAAGTTTCCCAAGATAGTATCATGGGACTGCTTAAAGGTCCTAAAGACTCTTCTGTAAGATTGTCTGTGCACAGACCATCAGAAAAGAAGAATTACAGCTTCAATATAAAAAGAGGACAGATACCCGTTCCTTTGGTCTCTCCGGCTCTTCTTTTGTCTGACAGCATCGGATACATCAACATAAAGAGCTTCGGGCAGACGACCATATCGGAGTTTCAAAAAGCGGCGGTATCTCTCATGAAAGATGGTGCTAAAGCGTTGATACTGGACTTGAGAGACAATTCGGGAGGACTCGTACAGGGAGCACTCTTCATTGCAAACGATTTTCTTCCTCCTAAAAAGCTCGTTACCTATACAGAAGGTAGAGCACACCCCCGAAAAGACTACATTTCGGACGGGACAGGATCTTTTCAAGATCTGCCCGTGTATATCCTTATCAGCCAATTCTCTGCGTCTTCGTCCGAACTGTTGGCCGGCGCATTACAAGACAATGATAGAGCTATATTGATAGGACGAAGAAGTTTCGGGAAAGGAGTCATCCAGCAACCATTCTTCTTTTCAGATGGTTCGGCAATACACCTGACCGTCGCCAGATACTACACCCCAAGCGGTAGAAGTATTCAGAAAGAGTACAAGCTGGGACAATCTGCCCAGTATGGGGAAGACCTCATAAAGCGTAGCATGAGTGGAGAGTGGTTTGTCAAGGATAGCATACACTCGGATAAGTCTCTCCTCTACCATACCGCCGGAGGAAGAGAAGTGTACGGAGGTGGAGGTATCATTCCGGATATATTTGTGGCACAAGATACTATGGGCATCACTTCCTACTATTCGACAGTGATGAAACAAGGATTGATATCGGAGTATGCTTTCAGATATGTGGATGCAAGAAGAGAACTGTTCAAGAGTTTGGAGGGAATAGAGAAAGCTCTTCCCTATCTTAAATCTCAATCTCTTCTATATGATTTTTCAAGATTTGCAGCAAGAAAGGGAGTAACACCCAAGAATTATCTGATTTTCAAATCCAGAGAGCTTATTCTGGAAGCTATTTTCTCGCAAATTCTTTTCTTTGCGTACGATGAAGGGGAACGTATAAAACTTCTTGCCTTAAATGACTGGGATATCTTGGAGGCGCAGAAACTCGTAAGAGAAGGATTTACTTCTCCCCTGCACTTGGAAGGCTATCAACCTTCTTCTCACAACAGGTACTTGTTCTATACAGTGAGTATTCCGACCACTGATGAAGAGGACGAAAGTGCCGAAACACAAATAGAGCAATAATGCTATGACAAAAAAAGAAATACGGCAACAAGTAAAGCAGGAAATAAAATCTCTAACTCGAACTCAGCAAATCCAGGAAGCAGGAGAAGCTGCAACGATTTTGGTAAACTTTTTGGAACAAAACTTTCCCAAAGCAAGCGTGGCACTGTTTTTCTCTATGACCGGTGAGATTGAAACAGGAGACCTGATCCATACTCTAACTACAAAAGATTTCAAGGTGAGTCTGCCTCGTGTGGAAGGTGAGCACATTCACTTCTATCCTGTGGGGAAACCGGGAGGAGACTTCTTTGATATATCCGAATATGGTATTCGAGAACCTATCGGAGAGGTAGAAGATCGTGTATGCAAAGAGGTTGAAGTAGTTATCGTTCCCGGAATGGCATTTGATCACAAAGGAGCGAGGCTGGGCAGAGGCAAAGGTTTTTATGACCGCTTTCTGAATGCGCACCCTTCAACCGTGAAGGTCGGTTACGCATTCAATTGCCAAATATTGCCGGAAATCCCCACAGAAGAACACGATATCAAGATGGACTATGTAATATCAGCGTCCGGCTTGAAGATCTTTAACGATAGATAATGACACAAGGAAATCAACGGAAAAGATCCATAACCATACTTGGAAGTACCGGATCCATCGGGACACAAGCCTTAGACATTATCAATCGTCATCCGGATCTTTTTGAGGTCTATGCTCTTGTTGCTAACAGAAATAGTGATCTGCTTATCTCTCAAGCAAGAGCATTTTCTCCTGCAGTGGTCGTAATTGCAGACGAATCCTGCTACTTAGAGGTGAAAGACGCTTTGAAGGATCTTCCTATCCATGTATGGACAGGCAAGGATTCTATTACCGGCGTGGCTGCATCTCAAGAGGCTGATATTGTTCTTACCGCAATGGTTGGGTTTGCAGGACTGGAACCGACAATAGCTGCAATAAAAGCAGGAAGGACAATTGCATTAGCCAATAAGGAAACTCTCGTGGTAGCAGGAGAGATGATCACTGCCATGGCAAGCCAATACAATGCGTGTATCATTCCTGTGGATTCTGAACATTCTGCGATCTTTCAATGCTTGGTGGGAGAGAGTTGCAATAAGATCTCAAAACTGATTCTTACCGCATCCGGAGGCCCTTTCATAGATATTCCGGCTTCGGAACTTAAAAATGTCAGACCGGAACAGGCTCTTAAACATCCAAACTGGAAGATGGGGAATAAAGTAACTATCGACTCGGCTTCTCTTATGAATAAGGGATTTGAGATGATAGAAGCTCGATGGCTCTTTGATGTTAATCCTTCTGATATAGAAGTATTCATCCATCGCCAAAGCATCATACACTCGATGGTTGCATTTGAAGATGGTAGCTTGAAGGCTCAATTAGGACTACCGGACATGAGAGTTCCGATCGCTTATGCTCTCTCTTTCCCTTACAGAAAGCCAACAGGCGTTCAAGCACCCTCCATTCAGGCTATGAGTTCTCTCTCTTTTGAGGCTCCTCGCACAGAAGATTTTCCAAATCTTTCTCTTGCCTATCGCAGTATAGAAGCCGGAGGTGTTGCTCCGTGTATTTTGAATGCGGCCAATGAGATTGCCGTAGAGCGTTTTCTCAATCACGAGATCGGATTTATGGATATATCTCATCTGATAGAGACGATGCTGAACAAATACTCATCCAACTGTGCAAACCCTCTTTCTTTGGACGATCTCATCTCTCTCAACAAAGATGTAAGGCATAGTGCATCTTTGTGGTTAAAACATTAAAATTGATTTTTTAGACTTTCATATATGTCTCCTTTCTTAATCAAAGCTCTCCAGCTCATCCTATCTTTTTCCATACTCATATTCGTACACGAGTTAGGTCATTATCTTTTTGCACGTCTCTTTAAGATACGTGTCGATAAGTTTTATCTCTTCTTCGACTGGGGATTCTCTCTCTTTAAGTACAAGCCCAAGGGCTCTGATACAGAGTTTGGTATTGGTTGGCTTCCTCTTGGAGGTTACTGTAAGATTGCAGGCATGGTGGATGAAAGCATGGATACGGAACAACTTTCCAAACCGGCAGAGCCATGGGAATTCAGATCCAAACCAGCTTGGCAAAGATTACTTGTTATGGCAGGAGGAGTAATATTCAATATCATATTGGCTGTTGTCATATACACAGGCTTGGCATTTAACTATGGAGATGACCTGCTCCCGATGTCATCTGTCGGTCATAATATCGCTTACAGTAGTGTAGGACACGATATGGGACTAAAGGATGGGGATATGCTTCTTGCTGTGGATGGCACTCAACTGGAATACTACGATAATACCCTGCTAAGAAAGATCGTTGACGGTAAGGTTTTAACGGTAGATAGAGACGGCGTAAAGCAAGACATCGAAATCCCTGTTGATCTCATGCAGGCAGTCATCGCTTCCAACAAACCATTCTCTACCCTCTCCCTGCCTGCCATCATCGAGAATGTGATCCCCGACTCCGAAGCATCCAAAGCTGATTTGAAGAGTGGAGATAAGATTTTGGAGGTAAATGGAGCAACCAAGGATCTGCAAGGATTTGTATCGGCAATGGAAGCCCATAGAGGAGACTCGGTAGAGCTGCTTGTTGATCGGAATGGAGAAAAAATTTCCATATCGGCAATGGTGAACAGTGAAAACAAGTTGGGTGTATCTCTTGTCCGCCCAACTATCCATATCTCCTACTCCCTGCTCGAATCCGTTCCTGTGGGGCTTAAAAAGATGTACACGACTTTGTCTTCTTATGCCTCTTCTTTGAAATACTTGTTTACCAAGGAAGGAGCTTCCCAAATAGGAGGGCTTGGAAGTATAGGCAGCCTATTCCCGGAATCTTTCAACTGGATGAATTTTTGGAGCTTAACCGCTCTGATCTCGATCATATTGGCGGTGATGAATATTCTGCCCATTCCTGCTTTGGATGGGGGGCACATCGTATTCTTATTGTATGAGATCATAACAAGAAAGACCCCCAGCATCAAGGTTCTCGAAAGAGCTCAGATCTTTGGATTAGTACTCCTCTTTGGTCTTATGCTCTATGCGAATATCAATGACATCATCAAGTTTTTCTTTAGATAGATGACAGAAAATCAAAAGCCCGGCAGCAGAAGAAGACACTACAAACAGAGCTTTAGAACAGCTTCTCCTTTATATCCATCGGATGTGGAGGAGAAGCTTGGTTTTGTTAAGACTCGGGAAGAGATTTTGGAGAGATGCGGCAATGAAGTCAGCAGACATCTTGCGGAAAGCATCAAGTTCTCGACCGACTTCAAGGAGATTTCCCATCAGCTCTCCCTGGTAAGAGAGATGCAGACGCTTACCGCATCTTCCGGCAGTGCTTTCCCCTCCACAAGATATGGGGATATTAAAGAAGCTATTTCTGCCATTCGCCCCGAAGGAACGTATCTGCCCATAGAGAAGTGCATTTCGTTGAGAGAGCTTCTGTCTGCTTCCGAAGAGGTGCAACGCTACTTTGAGCAGTATTCCAAACAAGAGGGCGAAGATTCTCCGATTTGTATCGACAATCTCAGAGAAGTAGCCTCTCAAATCGTACCTGTAAGGAATGTCTCCAAAAGACTTTCCGTGATTCTGGACGATGAGGGCAATGTTTCGGACAGTGCTTCTCCGCTTCTTCGAGAGATTCGGAGGGAGATGGCAAGAATGGAAGTCGGCATTGGGAAGACGATCCAGTCCATCCTCGCCCAAGCACATGCCGAAGGCTGGGTAGACAAAGATCACAGCGTTACGATGAGGGATGGCAGACTTGTTCTTCCCGTGATACCTCATGCCAAAAGAATGGTTCGAGGGATACTGCACGACGAGTCCGCCACGGGTAAGACGCTCTTCATAGAGCCGGAAGCCGTTGTCGAGGCGAATAATAAGCTTAGAGAAAAAAGGAGCGAAGAGAAGAGAGAGATCGTGCGCATACTGAAGGAGTTCACGGCACTTGTTCGCGAGCATCTGCCTGAAATCAAAAGTAACTCGCTTGCTCTCGGAGTGTTGGACTTCGTCACTGCCAAAGCGAAGTGGGGCAGCAAGTACAACGCGATTGTTCCTCTTCATCTTTCTGCCTCTCCGGGGCTTCAGTGGAAGGAAGCCCGCCATCCTTACCTGGAGCATCACCTCAAGCAGGAGGGGAAAAGCATTGTGCCTCTGGACATAAGGCTGACCAAGAGGGAGCGCATACTGGTCATTTCCGGTCCCAACGCCGGAGGCAAGTCCGTCTGCCTGAAGAGCGTAGGGCTACTGCAATATATGCTGCAGTGCGGTCTGCCCGTGCCGATGTCCGAAGAGAGCCATGCCGGCATCTTCAACAATATTTTTCTCGACATCGGAGACCAGCAAAGTTTGGAGAACGACCTCAGCACCTACTCCTCTCACCTCTCCAACATGAAGCACTTCATTCTTCATGCGGGGTCTCACTCGCTGCTGCTTATCGACGAGTTTGGTTCCGGCACGGAGCCGGTCATCGGGGGAGCCATTGCGGAGTCTCTGTTGGAATGCTTCATAGAGAAAAAATGCTTCGGCGTGATCACCACCCATTACACCAACATCAAAGACTTCTGCGAGACCCAAGAGAGTGCCGTCAACGGAGCCATGCTTTTCGACCGGCACAAGATAGAACCTCTTTTCAAGCTCTCCATCGGTCAGCCGGGAAGCTCCTTTGCGATAGAGATCTCCAGGAAGATAGGTCTGCCGCAGGAGATACTCGGCCGTGCTTCCGAGAAGGTGGGCGAAGACTTCATCATGCAAGACCAGTATCTTCAGAGCATCATGAGGGACAAAAAGTACTGGGAAGAGAGAAGAGCCGACCTCAAGACAAAGCTGAGCGAGCTGGAGCAGGAAAAAAGAAAATGGGAAGAGCGGAACGAAAAGCTCAAGCTCAAACAGACACAGCTGATCAAAGAAGCAGAAAAGCAGGCGGCAGCAATCATAAAAGGCGCCAACTCCGAGATCGAGAAGACCATCCGGGAGATCCGGGAGTCCGGCGCGGACAAGTCCGTAACCAAGGAGCTGCGACAAAATCTCTCCGAGCAGCACCGCCGCCTGGAGACCAAGAGCCGATCTTCCGAGAAGGCATCCTCCCCTGCCCCGACCTTCAAGCCCGGAGACAGCGTAGCTGTAGAAGGTGCGGCAGAAGTGGGAGAAGTCCTGGAGATAAAAGGCAAAAAAGCGCGCATTCGTTTGGGGCAGATCTCCATGGAAGTGCCGGTGAGCCGGCTCAAGCCCTCCCTAAAATCGCCCACGAAAGTACAGAAAAGCACCTCGAAGATCGTTCTTGAATCCGGCTCCGAGAGCAGGCTCCACTTCAAACCTCAGATAGACTTGAGAGGCATGAGAGCCAACGAAGCCATGGAAGCGCTGGCGTACTACATAGACGACGCGTATAAGATAAACATCTCGCCCGTCCGCATCCTTCATGGCACGGGCACCGGGGCATTAAGAGAGATGGTACGAAGCTTTTGCGCCTCCTCACATCTCGTCAAGTCGTACCGGGACGAACACGCCGACAGAGGAGGAGCAGGCATCACCGTCGTGGAGCTGTAATCCTCTCTCTTCTACCCTCTTTCCCGGCCTCTTACCCTCTTCCGAAAGAGCTTGCGACAAGCCCCAAAAATCTTTTTTCGGAGACCTCCCAATACTTATAGACACAGAAAAAACCTTCCGTTCGGAAGAGCAAAAATTTCTATGGGCATAGAAAAAAATTTCTATGGGCATAGAAAAAAATTTCTATGGGCATAGAAAAAAATTTCTATGGGCATAGAAAAAAATTTTCATGGGCATAGAAAAAAATTTCCGTGGCCAAGAAAAAAAATTTCTATGGGCATAGAAAAAAATTTCCGTGGCCAAGAAAAAAATTTTCTGTGGCCAAGAAAAAAAATTTCCGTGGCCAAGAAAAAAAATTTCCGTGGCCAAGAAAAAAAATTTCCGTGGCCAAGAAAAAAAATTTCCGTGGCCAAGAAAAAAAATTTCCGTAGGTAAGAAAAAATATTTTCGTAGGTAAGAAAAAAAATTTTCGTAGGTAAGAAAAAAAATTTTCGTAGGTAAGAAAAAATATTTTCGTAGGTAAGGAATTTTTCATGCTTCCCGAAAGCGGCTAAATACCTGAGTATTAAAGCTGTTTTCGGAGAGGGCGACTTTTAAGATCAAAAAGCAGAAAAAGCATCCCCGTCCGGCTTGTGGCGACACAGGACAGAGCTGGGAGAAATGAAAAAGTTCCCGGCGCCAACAGATGCGGCACCGGGAACTTTTTGTTCGTTGGCGGATGCCCGAAACGAAGATTCGGGACATCGGCGGATCATATTGCAGACTAATCGTTCATGTTTTCGAGGAAGCTCCTGTTGTCCAACGTCAGCTCCATGTTGCTCTTTATCTGCTCCATCGCCTCTATGGAGTTCATCTCCCCGACCATGCGGCGGATGATTCTCATTCTGTTGAGCGTGAGGTCGTCCTGGAGCAGGTCGTCGCGCCTTGTGCTGGACGCCAAAATGTCCACCGCCGGGAAGATGCGCTTGTTGGCAAGACGCCTGTCGAGCTGAAGCTCCATGTTGCCCGTTCCCTTGAACTCCTCGAAGATCACTTCGTCCATCTTGGAGCCGGTCTCGGTGAGTGCCGTAGCCAAAATGGTGAGACTCCCTCCCCCTTCGATATTGCGCGCGGCACCGAAAAATCTTTTGGGCTTCTGGAGCGCATTCGCTTCCACCCCACCGGTCAAGACCTTTCCGGATGCGGGCTGAACGGTGTTGTAAGCACGTGCCAGACGGGTGATGGAGTCGAGAAGAATGACCACGTCGTGCCCGCACTCCACGAGTCGCTTCGCTTTGTTCAGGACAATCTCCGCAATCTTGACGTGCTGGTCTGCCGGCTCATCGAATGTGGAAGCAATCACCTCCGCATTGACGCTCCTCTGCATGTCCGTTACCTCTTCGGGACGCTCGTCTATGAGCAGCACAATCATGTAGACCTCAGGGTGATTGTACGCAATGGCATTGGCTATATCTTTGAGCAGCATCGTCTTACCGGTCTTTGGCTGAGCCACGATCAAGCCTCGCTGACCCTTGCCGATGGGAGAGAAGAGATCTACGATGCGCGTGCCGATCTTGTCGAAAACTTTTGGGGACTTGGGTGCTTCCAGGTTGAACTTCTCCGTCGGGAAAAGTGGCACCAGGTGGTCGAACGGAACGCGGTCTCTCACCTTCAACGGGTCGCAGCCGTTGATGCCCTTGACCGTGGCAAGAGGGAAAAACTTGTCGCCATCTTTCGGTGCTTTTACGACGCCTTCGATGACGTCGCCCGACTTCAATCCGTAATACTTGACCTGCTGAGGAGAAACGTAGACGTCGTCCGGAGAAGAGAGATAGTTGTAGTCCGCCGAGCGTATGAAGCCGAAGCCCTCACTCATCACTTCCAAAACACCGCTCATGACGAGCGCCTCGCCAAAGTCGTAGTAGGCATCCGTGGGCAGAGCACTCTTCTTGCCGGACTGCTGATGAGGGGCAGGAAGAACCATGGGAGTGGCTTTTACACCTTTCGCCACGGACTGAACGGCTTTGTGATCCTTTGCTTCGGCATTCGCCCCATTCAGAGGTGCGCCCGCCGATTGGCCATTCTGCTGTTTCTTCTTGTTCTCCTGCTGCTTCTTCTGCGGGTTGGGAGTAGAGATGAGAGGCATCATCTCTCCAAGCAGAGAGTTGTTGGCTTTCGGATTTTTGAACACAAAAGCTCCCTGCGATGCCTCCGCCGGCTTTACCTCCTCCTCTCTTGATGATTCTTCCGGATGCTCCGAAGCAAGATTCTTCTGCACTCCGTTCTCCTGCGATGGCTCGGAAATCTTCTTTGGAGAGCCGGATGGAGATACAATCTTGATATGTGAGTCCGGTCTCGCAGGCAGAGATTTTACCTCCTCTGAGGCTGGCTGTCTGTTTTCTTCCGCACGAGAGACTAACCTGATATTCTTGGAAATCTCTCTCGTTGCTGCGTTATTATCGGTTGATGGAGTCGCAGAAGATACAGGTTGCTCCTGCTCCCTTTTTCCTTTCTGAGAAGGCACGAGCTTGATGTGCGACTTTTGAGATTTGCTCTCTTCTGCTTTCTTTGCGGATGCTCCTCCCACAGGATCTTCTGAAACCTCCGGACTCTGAGCGAAAGGCTTATCTTTTCTTTCTTCCGCCGCTTTGGCTTGCTGTTCTTCCTTCTTGGGACGCCCTCTTTTGCGCTTGGCTTGAGCCGTATTTCCGGCTCCGTTGGGCTGTTTTGCCGAATCTTTCCCCTGCAATTTCGCAGCCATCATTACGGCTTGCTTGTCTAATATGGAGTATATAAGATTCTGCTGAGTGGCACTCTCCGCATTGGGAATATCCATGGACTTTGCCACCTCTTGCAACTGCTCCGGCGACATTTTCTCAAGTTGAGAAATATTGTAATTCTGTGACATACTTATTTTAATCTCATCTCCATCCGCAAAAGAATGAAGAGTATCGGTTTATAGTAATTTGATGTATGAACTTCTAATCGGATTTCCTTAGATACAAAGGAAAACGTACAAAACTAAAAATGAAAAGAAAACACTCGGTCCGGAAAAAGACCAAATAAGATAAAAACAAAACAGAGAATCTTTCCAACTTTCAGTCCTTAAAACAGGAATTTAGAAGATAAAAGGTTATTCGGAAAGAAGCTCTAAGGAATTTTGTTCTGCGCAAAGGTAGATTAAAAATGCGACTTATACAATATTCAGAGGTGGATACGAGGATCGGAATCAATTAAAAACCTCTTATTATCTATCGGAATGACAAGGATGTTCCCATTTGAGGCAGAAAACTTTCCGTGTATTAGGACGGATCTTGACGGAATCTGCGACTCTAAAGGGCAAAACTCCCAATACCTCTCCCACAGCTTCTATTACCAAATAATTGGGTCTGAAAATATTGGGTACCCCGTGATCCTTAAGAAAATCCGTTGCTTCTTTTCGTCCTCTCATACCCATAGGAGAAAAAGAATCTTTGGTATCGACGGTACGAAGAACAAGTGTCTCCGGAATTGTATCCGCATCCAAGTACAAACATCCCTTATCGTATGCTCCAACTTCCTCGACATCAAGGAACGAAGCTGCAATAGTACCTTTGCCTACATGCCAAGAGCCATTAACCTTCGGAATTGTTATCTTAAACTCCCTCTCTACATTGACCGGAGAAAGATAGAGAGCGCCTCTAAAGAGTTCTGCTTCGTAAGACACATCTCTATTAAAAAAGCGACGTCCGGAAAGCATAGGTTCTCTCAAAATATCTGCGATAACCTCAGAAGAAAAATTGTACTCCGAAAGATATTCATGTAAAAAGGCAGCAGGAGAGGTGCTTATCACAAGTTTGTGCATATCCAACCGCTGCCCGAATCGTGTAATTGCAACCTTTGCAAAATCCAAATAGGACTTCTGAAAAGCAAGATGCTCTTCCTTCCAATAATCTACACTCTTGAATAAAGTATCTTCTATGGATGGATTAAACTCCTTAAGCAAGGGTAACAGCTCCAGTCTGACTTTATTTCTCTTGTAGATAGGCTGATAATTAGAGGAATCTTCTATGGATGGTATGGAATGAAGCTTCGCATACGCCCTCAACTGTTCTTTTTTTATTCCCAAAAGAGGACGCAAAATAGGAGATCTCCACTCTTCCATTCCCAAAAGACCTCTGATTCCTGTTCCTCTAATCAGATTTAGAAGGATCGTCTCTACTTGGTCAGTGTGATGATGTCCAAGGGCTATCGCTTCTGCCCCATAGGTCTCTTTTAGTTCTTTCAGCCACGCATGGCGGAGATCCCGGGCAGCCATTTCGATAGAAATACCTTTCTCTTTTGCTACCTTTTGTGTATTAAACACCATGTAGAAAAACCGGTGATTAGACCAACGTTCTGCGCAGACATCACGCACGAAGGCAGCATCCCGTTCCGACTCTTTGCCTCTAAGCTGAAAATTACAATTGGCTATGATAAGATTGTAACCGGCTGCATCCAACAAGTGAGTAAGAACCATGGAGTCCAAACCACCACTAAGACCAACCACAACGGTAGCTCCTTCCGGTAGAATATCGGAAGTGCGCTCCATAACATACGATTTCAGATCTATTTGCATAGTAAGACCTGTGGGAATATAAACGACAATAATTACAATCTAAAAAGCGACAAAAAGCAATTCTCTCTCCTACTCCGAAGAGAAAGGAGAGATTTTAGCCAAAGAATCTCACAAGGAGAAAATCTTACTTCTCTTCTCCAAGATTCTTATCTACCAAGATGCGCCCGCAGTACTCGCAAACCACAACTTTCTTTCGAGTCTTAATCTCAAGCTGTTTTTGAGGAGGAATCTTGTTAAAGCAACCCGAACAGGACTCTCTATCTACTGTTGATACAGCCAATCCGTTTCTGGCAGATTTGCGGATACGCTTGAATGCTTTGGAAAGTCTCTCATCCAACTTTGTCTCCAACTTGGATGCCTTCTCTCTAAGTTTCTCTTCTTCCACTTTGGTTTCCGAGACTATCTCATCCAACAAGCCTTTCTTTTCTTCAAGATCTTTGCTTCGTTCAGAAACAACCTCCATGATCTCTTCCAAGACCGACTTGATATGCTTGATCACACCTTCATCTTCTCCAATCTTCTTTTCCAAGAACTGAATCTCAAGAGACTGATACTCGATCTCCTTGGTTAAGCTCTCATATTCTCGATTGTTCCGAACAGAGTCCAACTGAGCAGTATATTTTTCAATCGCTGTCTGTGCTTCTTTGATCCGCACCTTTCTGTCAGCAATGATTTTCTTAATCTCTGCAATGTCTGCCTCGCACTTAGACTGTCTGGTTTGAAGGCCTGCGATTTCATCTTCAAGCTCTTGAACTTCTATCGGAAGCTCTCCGCGAAGAATACGAATACGGTCAACCTCAGACATTACTTCCTGAAGATCATAAAGCACCTTCAGTTTCTCCTCGATGCTTATCTCTTGTTCTACTTTTTTCTTGGCCATGTATATATTACTAATGTATATAGTGAATCGGATTTTGATTTCTTTCTGAGAAACAGAGTGCAAAGTTACTGAATTTCTGTGATATTACCTCCTTAAAGCATTTCAATGCAATCATTTCGGATTCATAATGCCCTATCGTTGCCAAGACGATGCTCTCTTTTGCGTCCAGATAATCGTTATATTTTGCCTCTCCGGTGATAAAAATATCAGCATTGGCACGTATGGCGTGCTTTAACAGGAATGCACCGCTACCTCCACAAAGCGCAACCTTCCGAATCTTTGTCTTAATCGGATGGGAATGAGCTATCTGCTTTATGTTCTCATTACTGCTTTTCAGCAAATTCCAAACCTCTTCAAGGGGCATTTCTTCGGGAAAATCTCCCATGATACCTGCTCCATAAGAAGAAAAAGATGTCTCAAGAGGCAAAATATCCATAGCAACCTCTTCGTAGGGATGCACGGCTTTTATTCTTTTCACTCCTTCATGCAGAGATATTCGTGGTACTACCGTAGATATTGCCACTTCAGGCTCGGTGTGAATCTCCCCCGGAGAACCACAGAAGGGATTTGCTCCATCGAGTGCTCTAAAACGACCTTCTCCTGTATGGGTAAAGCTACAGGCATCATACAGCCCCTGCTTACCCCAACCGGACTCTGCCATAGCCTCACGAACTTTTTGAGCATGAGACTGAGGCACATAAACCTGCACTTTACAGTACTGCCCCTCCATAGGAAGAACGGGACGAAGATTTACGAGCCCCAACTCTTTCGCCCAATAGTGGTTAAGCCCGTCGGGATGATTGTCCAAGTTCGTGTGAGCTGCATAGATTGCTATACCATTTCGTAAAGCAAGTACGACGGCTCGTTCCTCGTACGTGGCTCCGGTAATCCTCTTCAGCCCTCTGAACAGAAGAGGATGATGCGCCAAAATAAAGTTATATCCTTTCTTTATAGCCTCTTCCACCACCTGCTCCGTAACATCAAGGGTCAGAAGTACTCCCGTAACCCGATCAGAAAGTATGCCCACCTGCAGTCCGCTATTATCATAAGACTCCTGCAAAGGGAGCGGAAAAACCTCCTCTATGGCACGACAAACATCTTGAACAGTAGCAATCATCCGAATCTTTTATTACTTCTTCTGAGGGATACAGACCTGCAAACAAAGTTCTTCCAGCTGTGCATTATCTATGATCGAAGGAGCATCTATCATGACATCCCTTCCTGAGTTATTTTTAGGGAATGCGATACAGTCCCTTATACTGCCAAGACCGGCAAAGATGGAAACCCATCTATCCAATCCGTATGCTATACCGCCGTGAGGAGGAGCCCCATATTTGAAGGCATTGATAAGGAAACCGAATTGATATTGAGCCTGCTCATCCGAGAAGCCAAGCACTTTGAACATCTTTTTCTGAAGCTCGGAGTCGTATATTCTTATAGAACCGCCACCCACTTCTACTCCGTTTATGACCATGTCGTAAGCATTTGCACGAACAGCGCCCGGATCGGAATCGAGAAGAGATATATCTTCCGGTTTTGGAGATGTAAACGGGTGGTGCTTGGCATAGAACCTCTTGGTATCTTCATCCCACTCCAATAGAGGGAAGTCCACAACCCAAAGACAAGCATACTTATTCGGGTCCATGAGTCCGATCCGACGCGCCACTTCAAGACGAAGTTCACCAAGCTGTTCTCTCGTCTTCATGATATCGTCTCCACTCAAAATCAGGATCAAGTCTCCCTCTTTGGCATTCATCTCCCTCTTCAGCTGCTGAAGCACTTCCGGAGTATAAAACTTATCCACACTGCTCTTTACGGATCCGTCTGCTTCCACACGGGCATATACCATACCCTTAGCCCCAACCTGCGGACGCTTCACATAGTCTGTCAGGCTGTCTATCTCCTTTCTTGTCATGGATGCTTTGCCTTCCACACAAATGCCTCCTATGTATGCGGCGTTGTCAAAGACGCTGAATCCGTGTCCTTTCAAGATGTTATCCAGCTCTACAAACTTCATATCGAAGCGGATGTCTGGCTTATCCGAGCCGTAATATTTCATGGCATCGTGCCAAGACATACGAGGATAGCTTTCTGTCTGCTCTACTCCAAGAATATTCTTGAAAAGATGTTTGGAAAGTCCTTCAAAGGTCTGAAGAATATCTTCCTGCTCTACAAAGCTCATCTCGCAGTCTATCTGTGTAAACTCCGGCTGTCTGTCGGCACGCAGGTCTTCGTCTCTAAAACACTTTACGATCTGGAAATATCTGTCGAAACCACTGACCATAAGAAGCTGCTTGAATGTCTGTGGAGATTGTGGCAGAGCATAAAACTCTCCTTCGTTCATACGTGAAGGCACCACAAAATCCCTTGCTCCTTCCGGAGTGGACTTGATAAGCACCGGGGTCTCAACCTCCAAGAAGTTAAGCGAGTCCATGTATTTTCGCACCTCGATAGTCATTTTATGACGAAGTTCAAGGTTCTTTCTCACTGCATTTCTTCTTAGATCGAGATAGCGATACTTCATCCGAAGATCGTCTCCTCCGTCTGTATCATCTTCGATGGTAAAGGGTGGAGTGGCTGCTTTGTTCAGTATCTTGATCTCCTTAACATCTATCTCGATCTCCCCCGTCGGGATGTTTTTGTTCTTAGACACACGTTCTATGACTACTCCACGAGCCTGTATCACAAACTCTCGCCCAAGATGCTCTGCCTGTTCCTTTAGATTGTTATCTCTTTCTCCATTGAGAGTCAGCTGAGTAATGCCATATCTGTCTCTGAGATCGACAAAAACCAACCCTCCCATAGTACGTACTCTCTGTACCCAACCGGCAAGAGTAACCTCCTTTCCTGCATCTTGAAGTCTCAGACTTCCGCAAGTCTCTGTTCTAAGCATGATATTTATTCTGTTAATCTATTACTTGTCTCATAGTCTTTACACTTCCACAAAAGTACATAAAATCTCTGTATTATTTGTAGATTTCTTTTGTATTAAATCTCTTACGAACTCCGCTTTTTTCTTCAATCGGCATCTCAAATATTCTGAGCAAATGATCGAATAAAACCGGTCTTTTTTAGACGTAAAAATCGACATAAAAAGGGGGCTTTGGAGATGGTATTTTTATATAAAAATGAAGAGCGAAAAGGTCCCGAAAAATGAAGTCGTCAAAACAGGGAATCTCCTAAAAATTTCAGGATAAAACCGATAACAAACTCACCATGAAACGATTACAAAATATCGCGAATTTGAAAACTTTTTCCTCGTGATCGAATTGAAGCCCCAAATTCGAGTTAATAAAGATCAAAATAAGTCCGCAGAAATGTAAACAAAACACAACGAGGGAAATCGGGTAAAATCGGCAAAATCGAACACAAAACAGATAAAACACTAATAACCAACCGATTATGTAAAAATTCTAAACACGTTAATCGAATCCGGTAAACGTGTTTAATGAAATCACTAAACGTGTTCATTGAAAAATTAAACACGTTAAGCCNATCCGGTAAACGTGTTTAATGAAATCACTAAACGTGTTCATTGAAAAATTAAACACGTTAAGCCGACAAAATATGCTCGTTTAGCGTTTTTGCTTAGCAGGTATCAGAATTTGTGTTAATAAAACAGGCTCAATTTAACAATTCGATCGTGCTCTGAAAACGACCCCTCCGATGAAAATAGAGAGAGCGAAAAAAGTGAGCATTTTTCGGGATGGAATATATAAAAATGAAGCTCTGAAAAAGGGGGCTCTATTGACAAAAAAGAGCGTAAAATGTACACGATACAGGGTGTATTTTTTAGGATATTTATCCGAAGAGTTTTGAGCATCCATTTGGATGCCGAATAGCGATCGAATAAATCCGAAATCAGGAAACATAGAATGATTGGAAAATTGAGATAAAAACGAGAGACATTAGAACCGGATTGGTCAAACGCTCATCACTCGTTATTTTTTGTACATTTGTAAGCTATATAGAATAACCCTATAAATTTAACTTTAAGTAAATGACAACTCAAATTAACCACACTACCCTAAGAGAAAATGTATGGGTAAGATGGGGACTGCTTCTCGCAGTATCCTTCACGATGTTTTTTGCCTACATGTTTGTGGATGTTCTCTCCCCTATTAAGACAGAATTGGAACGCCCCGAAGTGTTAGGCTGGTCTTCTTCCGTTTTCGGAACGTATGCCGGCAGTGAATTTTTCATCAATGTCTATCTGCTGTTCCTCATATTTGCGGGTATCATTTTGGACTCTATGGGGATTCGCTTCACTATCCGTCTCTCCGGAGGGCTTATGGTGCTCGGTGCGCTCATAAAGGTTTATGCCCTGAGTGGTACCTTTATCAATGGAGGACCCGGATATGAGTTCTTCAACTCTTTTTGGCCCGAATTTCCTGCAACGGCTAAGCTTGCCTGTGTAGGATTTGCCATATTCGGCACCGGATGTGAAATGGCCGGCGTTACCGTGTCTCGCATCATCGTGAAGTGGTTTACGGGCAAAGAGCTGGCTTTGGCAATGGGGATGGAGATGTCTATTGCCCGCCTTGGTGTTTTTGCCGTATTCTGGCTCTCTCCATACTTGAACAAGACTTTTGAAAGTGTGCAAGCACCTGTTATCTTCTGCACAGCGCTTCTCATGATAGCATTCCTGCTTTATCTTGTTTACTGCGTATTCGACAAAAAGCTGGACAAGCAAGAGGGAGAAAAATCCATGGAAGCACAAGAGGATGAAGCTTTCCACATCAAGGATCTCAAATATATCGTTTTCAACAAGATGTTTTGGATTGTTTCGCTGCTTTGCGTTCTGTTCTATTCAGCAATATTCCCATTCCAAAAGTTTGCTTCGGATATGCTTCAAAGCAACCTCGGACTGAGTGTCGAGACAGCAGGACAGATATTCAGCTTGTTCCCTCTCGGCGCTGTGTTTATCACGCCACTAATGGGTATTTTCCTCGATAAAAAGGGTAAAGCAGCAACCATGCTGATGATGGGATCTTTCTTGATGTTTGTCTGCCACTCCATATTTGCTTTCTACGATTTTGACAGAGGAACAACAAGAGCCCTTGTTGAGGCTATCATGGCAATAGTTTTGCTTGGTCTTGCATTCTCTCTTGTACCTGCCGCTCTATGGCCTTCCGTACCTAAGCTAATAGACAACAAGGTATTAGGATCGGCATACTCTGCTATTTTCTTTATTCAAAACATCGGACTGATGCTTGTACCAACGTTTGTAGGTAAGGTTTTGGACTCTACCAACCCCAATGTTCAGGCAGGAGAACCAAAGAACTTTATGTTTGCAATGATGGTATTTGCCTCTTTTGGTGTTTTGGCATTCTTTTTGAGTCTTCTTCTTAAAATAGAAGATAAAAAGAAAGGCTACGGATTGGAAAAACCGAACGCCAAATAAACAACAAGAACATACACTTTTATTTGAATGATAAAATCAAAAGACATAGCCCTTGCGGCTATAAAAGGACTTGAAGAGAAGAAGGGCAAAGATATTGTCCTTCTTGATCTGACTGTTTTAGATGATCCTATCTGCGACTATATGGTCATTGCCAATGGTAACACCAACACGCAAGTGGAGGCTCTTGAAGACTCTGTCAGAACCATTGTAAGAAAAGAGACCGGAGAAAATCCGACCTGGAGTGATCGTGGTAACGGCGAGTGGATCGCAATAGACTATATTTCCGTTATGGTACATATATTTGTACCCGAATTGCGTAACTATTATGCTCTGGAACAACTTTGGGCAGATGCTAAAATTACGCACATAAAAAGCGAAGAATAGAGTTTCTCCGACAAATTATCTAATACCAAAAACAGCATGAACGGAAATACGAACAACAATAGACCTCAAGGACCGAACTCTTCAAGGGGTAGAAACCCCATGAAGGGTATCGGTTTTGGGTGGATATATGTCGTTATTCTAATAGTACTGGGAACGATGTTCCTAATCAGTCCATCTCCGGAAAACAAGATGGACTGGAGCGAGTTCCAGTCTTATATGGATAGCAATAGTTTTGAGTCCATAACAGTCTATACCGAAAATGGAGAAGCTGTGGGGACTCTGAAAAAAGAGGCTGCCGAGAAATATCACAAGTCAAAGCAAGAAGAAGCCGGTAATGACGATTCCATAGGGGCCAAAAGGACTCTATTGGCAAATAACGATGTTACGACGGAAGTACCCGGAGCAGGAAGTTTTGAAGCCTACTATCAGAAGTTGAAAGAAGCAGACAAACTCCCGGATGCAAGGATCAAGTATATCAATCCGAAACCGTCCATATTCCAATACATCTTCTCTTCTCTACCGCTCATCATTCTCATTGGCTTCTGGATATTCGTGATGAGTAGAATGTCGGGAGCTAAAGGTGGAGGTGGAGGCATCTTCAACGTGGGTAAGAGCAATGCCCAGCTGTTTGACAGAGAGAACAAAGTACGAGTAACATTCTCCGATGTTGCAGGTCTGAGTGAGGCCAAAACAGAAATAGAAGAGATCGTACACTTCCTTAAAGAGCCCAAGAGATATACTCATCTTGGCGGTAAAATACCTAAAGGTGCTCTGCTTGTAGGACCTCCGGGAACAGGAAAAACACTTCTTGCAAAAGCCGTGGCGGGAGAGGCTAATGTCCCTTTCTTCTCTCTATCCGGATCCGATTTTGTGGAAATGTTCGTAGGAGTCGGAGCTTCGAGAGTTAGAGACCTGTTCAAGCAAGCAAAAGAGAAAGCACCTTCTATCATATTCATAGACGAAATAGATGCCATTGGTAGGGCAAGAGGTAAAAATGCAGGCTTTGGAGGAAATGATGAGAGAGAAAACACATTGAATCAGCTCCTTACAGAGATGGATGGATTTGATACCAATAGTGGAGTCATCATACTCGCTGCAACTAATAGAGCCGACATCTTGGATAAAGCCCTACTGCGTGCCGGTCGATTTGACAGACAAATCCATGTAGATCTACCGGATCTTAACGACAGAAAGGAGATCTTTAAGGTGCACATGAAGAGGCTGAAGATGGACGAAAGTGTTGATATAGATCTTCTCTCCAGACAAACACCGGGATTTTCCGGAGCTGATATTGCAAATGTGTGCAACGAAGCAGCTCTTATTGCAGCTCGTAATGGTAAGGATGTAATACAGCGTGTAGATTTCATGAACGCTGTGGACAGAATAGTGGGAGGCCTCGAAAGGAAATCCAAGATAACCACTTCAGAAGAGAAACGCTCGATAGCCATTCACGAGGCCGGTCACGCAACAATCTCTTGGCTGTTGGAGCATGCCAATCCTCTTATTAAGGTTACTATTGTACCTCGCGGTAGAGCACTTGGAGCAGCTTGGTACTTACCGGAAGAGAGACAGATTACCACTACTGAACAGTTGTTGGACGAAATGTGTGCTCTCTTGGGAGGACGAGCAGCCGAAGAAGTTGTTCTTGGTCGTATATCCACAGGTGCATCCAACGACTTGCAAAGGGTAACAAAAATGGCACAAGCAATGATTACCTACTTTGGGATGAGTAAGACGATGCCTAACATCAACTTCCAAGATTCTCAAAATGAGTATGGATTTACCAAGCCTTTCAGCGAAGAGACTGCACGAAAGATAGATGAAGAGATCCTTGAACTGATCAATGAGCAGTACGACAGAGCTAAACAAATACTGAGAGATCATAAAGATGGTCATGCCGAAATAGCCCAACTTCTACTGACCAATGAAGTGATCTATACGGATGACGTGGCTCGTATCTTGGGAGAACGCCCATGGAAAAGCAGGACTGAAGAGCTTCTATCGCACGATATTCCTGAAGATAAAGTAGAACCCAAGGAAGAGGAAATCTCCGAACAGAAGAAATACCTCATTGATAGGTAGTTTTTTCTTAACTTTGTTCACAATATATTGACTTTTAGATCCAAGAAACAGAAAAAATATGCTTGAAAAGATACTGATCTTAGACTTTGGCTCTCAAACGACTCAGCTCATTGGAAGAAGAGTGAGAGAGTTGAATACTTACTGCGAAATAGTCCCCTATAACCAATTTCCGGAAGACACTACTAGCATAAAAGGTGTTATCCTTTCGGGCAGTCCTTTTTCTGTTTATCAAGAAGAGGCATTCAAAATAGATTTGCAAAAGATTCGAGGAAAGTTTCCTCTATTAGGAATCTGTTATGGTGCACAGTATATCTCACACTCTTTGGGCGGAAAAGTAGAGTCATCTAACACTCGTGAGTTTGGAAGAGCAACCCTTGTGGAGATCTCTTGTGCCGATCCTTTGATGAAAGGAATTGCTCCGAACAGTCAGGTTTGGATGTCTCATGGAGATACGATAACCTTCCTTTCCGATAGTTTTTCAGTGGTAGCATCAACAGAGAGTGTGAAGAATGCAGCATTCCGTGTGGAAGGAGAAAAGACTTGGGGTGTTCAGTTCCATCCGGAAGTGTATCACTCCGAATGTGGATTGGATCTGCTCAGCAACTTCTTGGATATTTGTGGCTGCGAAAGGAATTGGACACCTGCATCATTCATCGAAACAACCGTGGCGCAACTCAAGCAAGAGTTAGGTAATGATAAGGTTATCCTTGCGCTTTCCGGTGGCGTCGACTCTTCTGTTTGTGCCGTTCTGTTGAATAGAGCAATAGGAGACAGACTTACTTGCATCTTTGTGGATCATGGGTTACTCAGAAAGAATGAGTTTGAAAATGTTCTAAAGGACTATGAGCATCTTGGTCTGAATGTCAAGGGAATTGATGCAAAAGACTATTTCTATGAACAACTGAAAGATGTTACAGACCCTGAGACCAAACGCAAAATCATTGGTAAAGGATTTATAGATGTTTTCGACCGTGAAGCACACAAAATAGATGATGTCAAGTGGCTGGGACAAGGAACAATCTATCCCGATGTCATAGAGTCTCTTTCCATTACCGGAACGGTCATAAAGAGCCACCACAACGTGGGGGGGCTTCCTGAAAAGATGAAACTTAAACTTGTGGAACCTCTTAGAACTTTGTTCAAGGACGAAGTACGTAGGGTCGGACTTGAATTGGGTATGAGACCTCATCTTATTCATCGCCATCCATTCCCCGGTCCCGGCTTGGGTATCCGTATTATTGGAGCAATAGATGCGGAGAGAGTAAGAATACTCCAGGATGCAGATGATATTTACATCAGTATGCTTAGAGAGTATGGGCTATATGATAAGGTATGGCAGGCAGGAGTGATCCTTCTTCCAATAAAATCTGTCGGAGTAATGGGAGATGAACGCACGTATGAAAATACGGTAGCTTTAAGAGCCGTAACTTCTACGGATGCCATGACAGCAGATTGGGCACATCTGCCTTATGAGTTTCTTGCAAAAGTTTCAAACGAAATCATCAATAAAGTCAGAGGTGTCAACAGAGTGGTGTATGACATAAGTTCAAAACCACCGGCAACCATCGAATGGGAATAAAGGCAGAAGCCTCTGAGTCTCTTGTGTGCTCAGAGGCTTTCTTTTTTTGAACAAAACAGATTAGAATATTTTGTATATTTGTTCAAGCTAGTAACCAACCGTAAACATCGCGCAAGCGATAAAACTATTATGCAAATGAGTACCAGAAAAAACTTCATCTTGGATACCAATGTTATCCTGCACGACTCCGAATGTCTAAAAAAGTTTCAAGAGAATGATATTTACATTCCCATCACCGTAGTAGAAGAACTTGACGGCTTTAAGAAAGGGAATGAACAGCTCAACTATAATGCCAGACAGTTTATACGCACACTTGATCGCTTTGCTTCAAAAGAGGATATAACCAAAGGTGTGTCTTTGGGAAAAGATATGGGAAGACTCTATGTCGTTGTAGATACCAACTTGGACCCCAAAGTACATAACGCTCTTGTACAAAACACACCGGATCATCGTATTATCTCAATAGCCATAGCCGTGGCAAGAAGTGAGCCTGAAACAAAAACAATTCTGGTCAGCAAGGATGCCAATCTCCGTCTCAAAGCACTTGCATTCGGGGTACAGGCGGAAGACTATAAAAGTGGGCGAGTAGAGAATATCCATCACATGGAGCAGCAACATATCTGGAGAGTTCTCACCAAACCGGATGTTTTGGCAAGAGTGGCGCAGAAAGAAGAGGTAACCATAAAGGAGGTTATGTCCACAAGAGGCAAGAAAATCCTCCCGAACTCCTGCTTCGAGCTACGCGAAAAACGTGGAGATACTCCCCTACTATGCAGAACGCATGGAGACAGTCAGATCCTTAAACCGGTAGAGTTCAGCGTCAATGCCGGTATAAAGCCAAGAAACATTGAGCAACAGTTTGCATTCGATCTTCTCAATGACGATGCTCTCTCTCTTGTTGCTATCACAGGAACATCCGGAACAGGTAAGACCTTGCTTGCCATCGCTTCTGCTATCGAGCAAAGAAGAAGGTTTAAGCAGATCCTTATTGCTCGTCCTATCGTTTCTCTTTCAAATAAAGATTTAGGATTCCTTCCCGGAGGTTATGAAGCGAAAGTAGAGCCTTACATGCAGCCGATCTTTGACAATATCAACGTCATAAAGGATGTTACCGGACAGCGACATGGTTCAAACTCAGAGATAGATGAACTTTTAAGGACTCGTTTTATCTCTGTGGAAGCATTAGCATATATCAGAGGTAGAAGTCTCAGCAACGTTATCTGTATTATTGATGAAGCTCAAAACCTCACACCTCTGGAGATAAAGACAATCATCACCCGCGCCGGAGAAGGTACGAAGATAATTTTCTCCGGAGACATTTATCAGATCGACTCCCCTTACTTGGATGTCAAAAGCAACGGGCTATCTTACATGATAGACCGCATGGCAGGACAAGAGTTTTTTGCGCACGTACATTTGGAAAAAGGAGAACGCAGTCTTCTCAGCGAAAAAGCAGCCAAATTGTTATAGATAACAGAAAAAATTCTCTTAATATACTTGCCGTGTCTATCTAACTTTGTATCTTTACAATCAGTAGTATAACATCAGTGTATATATATGAAACGACAAATCAAATTTAGTTTAGTTTACCGCGACATGTTCCAATCGTCCGGTAAGTATCAGCCAAGATTAGACCAGTTAGCAAGAATAGCACCCGTAATCGTTGATATGGGTTGTTTTTCAAGAATAGAGACCAATGGAGGTGCATTCGAGCAAGTGAATCTTCTTTATGGTGAAAACCCCAACAAGGCTGTCCGTACTTTCACAAAGCCATTCAATGAAGCAGGTATCCAGACTCACATGTTGGACCGTGGATTGAACGGACTGCGGATGTACCCTGTACCTGCAGACGTAAGACGTCTCATGTATAGAGTCAAGAAAGCACAAGGAGTAGACATCACACGTATTTTCTGCGGACTCAACGACGTCAGAAACATCATCCCATCCATCAAGTACGCATTGGAAGCGGGCATGATACCTCAAGCGACACTCTGTATCACACACTCTCCGGTACATACTGTGGAGTATTACTCGAATATTGCGGACAAACTCATCGAAGCAGGCGCACCGGAAATCTGTCTGAAAGATATGGCGGGAATCGGTCGTCCGAAGATGCTCGGACGTTTAGTGAAGTCCATCAAGACTAAGCATCCTGAAGTGATTGTTCAATATCATGGACACTCCGGGCCGGGCTTCTCGGTTGCCTCCATGCTTGAAGTGTGCGAGAACGGAGCAGATATTATCGACGTGGCAATGGAGCCGCTATCCTGGGGAAAGGTTCACCCGGACGTGATCACCATCCAAGCCATGTTGAAAGATGCGGGATATGATGTTCCGGAAATCAACATGAATGCATACATGAAGGCACGCAGCCTGACACAAGAGTTTATGGACGACTTCTTGGGATACTTCATGGATCCGACCAATAAATACACCTCATCACTTCTTGTCGGATGCGGACTTCCGGGAGGCATGATGGGATCTATGATGGCAGACTTGAAAGGGGTACACTCCGGCATCAACATGTATCTCCGAAACGAAGGCAAAGAGGAGCTTACGATAGACGACTTGTTGGTGAAGCTCTTCAACGAAGTGGAGTATGTATGGCCAAAGCTCGGCTATCCTCCTCTGGTAACGCCGTTCTCTCAGTACGTCAAGAATGTCGCTCTGATGAATGTCTACAACATGGAGCGAGGAGAAGGCAGATGGCAGGCAATTGATGCCAATACCTGGGATATGATTCTTGGAAAAGCCGGAAGACTTCCGGGAGCATTGGATCCGGAGATCGTGGCGCTTGCAAAAGAGAAAGGTCTTGAATTCTCCGATGCCGATCCTCAATCCAACTATCCCGATGCTTTGGACACCTATCGTCAAGAGATGAAAGAGAATGGTTGGGATTTTGGTCAAGACGATGAAGAACTGTTCGAGCTTGCGATGCACGACCGTCAGTACAGAGACTACAAGAGCGGTGTGGCAAAACAACGCTTCAATGAAGAAGTAGAAAAGGCTCGCAACGCAGAGATGACCAAACAAGGCTTCTCCGCCGAAGACATCCTTGCCATCAAGAGAGCCAAATACATCGCCGTACCTGCCACTGCAACGGGGCAAGTCTTCTGGGAAGTGGACTTCCAAGACGGCTCTACACCTCCATCCGAAGGCACCGCTTACCGCGCAGGTTCCAAGCTTTGCTTCGTCATGACACCTATGGGCTATCCTGAAGACGTCAAGGTGAACATCTCCGGACGCATCCGCGAAGTAGCCGTAAAGCAAGGTCAGGTGGTGAAGAAAGGCGACGTCATTGCCTACTTTGAAGAGATCACGGACGAATCTCAGCTTCCACCCGTTGAAAACTCACAAGCGGCAGTGGACAGAGTAGAAAAGAAAAAGTTTGAATCCAAACCAAAAGCAGAGAAGAAGAAGTAACACGCTTCTTTCGGGATAAAAATAGAAACACCAAGCAGAGCTGCGGATCTTTCCGGTCCGTGGCTCTGCTTCTTTATATCTCCACATTCAGACAAAAGCCGCAAAACATCCGCTCTGTTCGGAGAGCTATCTTCCTTTCGTCCAAAATCTCACCGGTTTTGCTCTGAAAACCGACTAAAAAAAGTTTAATTCCTATTGACTAAAAATCAAAAACTTACTTATCTAAAATTGATTTCCCAATAACCTTTTCTATATTTCACGGCGAGAAACCAATATTTCACGGCGAGAAACCAATATTTCACGGCGAGAAACCAATATTTCACGGCGAGAAATATAGAAATACTTATTAGTAATATGACTTTTACTCATTAGAAATCTATCTTTTATTCATTATTAAAAGAAGTATTATTCATTAATAAGGCAGCTATCACTCATTATCAAGACAGACATCGATAATTATCAAAATAGAAAACAGTAATTACCAAAACGAAAAACGGTAATTATCAAAATAGACATCAGTAATTATTAAGACAGAAAATAGTAATTGTTAAAACAGAAAACGGTAATTACCAAAACAGAAAACGGTAATTACTAAAACAGAAAACGGTAATTATTAAAACGAAAAACGGTAATTATCAAAACGGAAAACGGTAATTATCAAAATAGACATCAGTAATTATCAAAATAGAAAACGGTAATTACCAAAACGAAAAACGGTAATTATCAAAACGGAAAACAGTAATTATCAAAACAGAAAACGATAATTACTAAAACAGAAAACGGTAATTATCAAAACAGAAAACGATAATTACCAAAATAGAAAACGATAATTATCAAAACAGAAAACGGTAATTATCAAAACAGAAAACGATAATTACCAAAATAGAAAACGGTAATTACCAAAACGAAAAACGGTAATTATCAAAACGGAAAACGGTAATTATCAAAACAGAAAACGATAATTACTAAAACAGAAAACGGTAATTACCAAAATAGAAAACGATAATTATCAAAATAGAAAACGATAATTACTAAAACAGAAAACGGTAATTACCAAAACAGAAAACGATAATTACCAAAACAGAAAACGATAATTACCAAAACAGTTTTTATTACACGGCTTTTACGAAAAAGCACCAAAGCTTCATACCGAAAGCTTTGGTGCTTATTGTGATAATATCTCAAACTCTCCCCGGAGAGATAGAGGGATCAGCTCCTGATGCGATCTTCAAAAGCAGAGAGTGCAGCCTTTGCTCCCTCGCCCATTGCCACAACAATCTGCTTATAGGGAACGGTGGTGCAGTCTCCCGCTGCGTAGATGCCGGGAGTATTGGTGCGACATGAAGGATCTATCAGAATCTCTCCGCGAGGATTGGTCTCGACCAA
Organism: Porphyromonas canoris; assembly: GCF_000765975.1. Classification (NCBI taxonomy): domain Bacteria; kingdom Pseudomonadati; phylum Bacteroidota; class Bacteroidia; order Bacteroidales; family Porphyromonadaceae; genus Porphyromonas; species Porphyromonas canoris. The sequence goes on along the minus strand of NZ_JQZX01000002.1, from coordinate 98,233 downwards.
ATCCTTCACAAGTGCAGTATTGGCAGCAAGACCGATCTGAACAAAGACACCCTCCAAAGCGATCTCCGTCTCCTTGCCGGTGGCACGATCGGAGAGAACGATGCTTGTTACCTTGCCGTTCGTTCCGCGGATCTCCTTTGTGGCAGTGCTGAGGATGATCTTGATGTTACCCATTTCCTGCGCTTTCTTCTGCAACACTTCGTCCGCTTTCAACACGTCAAGAAACTCCACTACGGTAACCTCCGTGCAGATCCCTGCAAGGTCAATGGCAGCTTCCATGCCGGAGTTTCCGCCCCCGATCACGGCAACACGCTTGTTCTTGAAGAACGGACCGTCGCAGTGAGCGCAGTATGCCACGCCGTTGCCGGTGTATTCCTTCTCGCCCGGAACGCCCAGCTTGCGCCAGGAAGCACCGGTCGCCATGATAAGAGCAGGTGCTGTGAAGAGTTCGCCCGATGTTGTTTCCACTCTCGATATGCCTCCGTCCTGAGTGATGTTCTTCACGGTGCGAGCCTCGAAGAGCGAGATGTCGTTCGCATCAATATGGTTGCGAAGATTGCCCGCAAGCTCTCCGCCGGTGGTGTAAGGCACGGAGATGAGGTTCTCAATACCTACGGTCTCGTTCACCTGCCCGCCGACACGCTCCGCGACGATTGCCACTTTGAGCCCTTTACGTGCCGAGTAGATCGCAGATGCGGCTCCGGCAGGACCTCCACCCACGACAATCACGTCGAAAGATCGCTCCTCCGGCTCTCCGACAGACTCTTGCGGTGTGCTGCCATAGCTCTCTTCCAGCTTGTTCAGCAGTGTCGCCATGTCTCCTCTGCCGACATGAATCACCTTGTCGCCCGCCATCACGGTCGGAACAGATGCTATGCCGAGACTCTCCACTTCGTCCGGAAAGAAAGATCCGTCCACCATCGTATGAGAGATGCCGGGGTTGAAGATGGCAAGAAGATTAAGAGTCTGAACCACGTCGGGGCAGTTCGTGCACGAAAGAGAGACATAAGTGCGCAGCTCTATCGGACCATTGAGGCTCTTGATGCGGCGGCAGACGCCCTCGTCGGGAAGGTTCTTTCCGATGCCGTCGTGGTTAAGAATGGAGAGAAGAAGCGATGTGAACTCATGTCCGCCCGGTATGCCTCGGAAGCTGATGCCCGAAGGCGTTCCGTCCACCAAAAGATCTATCCGGAAGTTTTCGCTCTCCTCATACGCAGCCGACAGCTTCTCCGATGTGGAAGCAAGCTCTTCGATCATCTCCTTGGCATCGTTGTACGAAGGATGAGAGGATTGTGCTTTCAGCAAAAGCGTATATTCCCTCTTGAGTGGCGCAAAGTAGCTGCCCACCTGCACAAGTGTATCTTTATCAAACATGGGTATAAATATTCTTTGTTTTTCTTGTTTCAGACTAAAAAAATAGCCCCCGACGGACTAATAAATAGTAGTCGAGGGCGTATTTGACTCATCTCTCAGCCCACCGGGCTACAGCATAAAAGCTCCGGAATCAGATCTTACCTACAAGGTCGATGCTTGGCTTCAGTGTCTGCTGACCTTCGCGCCACTTTGCAGGACACACTTGACCGTCGTGAGAAGCCACATACTGCGCAGCCTTGATCTTACGTAGGATCTCTTCTGCATCACGACCCACGCTGTTGTCGTTAAGCTCTACGATCTTGATGACGCCTTCCGGATTCACAACGAAAGAGCCACGGTATGCCATCTGATCCTCCTCGATAAGGATACCCAACGCACGTGTCAAAGCTCCCGTAGGGTCTGCCAACATAGGGTATTGCACTTTCTTGATGGCAGCAGAAGCGTCCGCCCAAGCCTTGTGTACAAAGTGAGTATCGCAGCTGCAAGAGTAAACCTCAACACCCAGTTGCTTAAACTCTTCATACTTGTTCGCAAGGTCTTCAAGCTCGGTAGGACATACGAATGTGAAGTCGCCCGGATAGAAAACCACCAAAGACCATTTGCCTTTAAGATCTTCATTGGTAATCACTTTGAATTCGCCGTTTTGGTATGCGTTCAGCTTAAACTCCGGAAATGTTGTGTTCAAAATTGGTGTCATAATAAGTTGGATTGTTTTATGGTTTATAATTTTACTGACATCTATATTATTGCAAAACAAAGATAGATACACTCATCAACCCGTTCAACAGATAATATATATAGGGTTATAGATGCGATCTATAAGAAAAGCTTTACAAGCTCATCCATCGGATAGTCTTTCTGCTCTCCGCTCTTCATATCCTTGATGTTCACCACGCCGTTCTCCAGCTCTTTTGTCCCCACAAACGCCACGAACGGGATGTTAAGGTCATCGGCATAGCTCATCTGCTTCTTCATCTTGGCAGCATCCGGGTATAGCTCCGTCCGCACACCCTGCATACGCAGCATATTCAATACGGGCAGCACGGCATCCACCTCCTTTTCGCCGAAATTGATGAACAGCAGCTGCGTGCCTCTTGCACTCTCTTTCGGATAGAGATCCAGCATATTCAGCACATCGTATATACGGTCTGCACCGAAAGAGATACCCACGCCGGAGATATTGTCCAGACCGAACACCCCGGTAAGGTTATCGTATCTTCCGCCACCGGTGATGGAGCCCATCTCCACACCCACAGCCTTTACCTCGAATATCGCACCCGTATAGTAGTCCAGCCCGCGAGCCAGTGTCAGGTTCAGCTCAAGCTCATTCTTCAACGGTGTAAGGGCAAGTTTGTCGAGGATGAACTCCACTTCGTCCAAGCCCCGAATAGCTGTGGACGACTCGGCAAGTACCTCCCGAAGCACCGCAATCTTCTCTCTGTTGCCACCGCTAAGGCGCAGTATCGGCATCAGTTTCTCTATTGCGGCATCGGAGATTTCACGCTCTTTCAGCTCCTCCACCACTTTGTCCAATCCGATCTTATCCGTCTTGTCCATCGCCACGGTAATGTCTATGATCTTGTCCGCATGCCCGATGTACTCCGCAATACCGGTAAGAATCTTTCGGTTGTTCAGCAAGATGCGCACCGGGAAGCCGAGCTTCGTGAAGACCGTGTCTATAATCTGCGTCAGCTCCACCTCATTGAGCAGAGAGTCGGAGCCGATCATGTCCGCATCGCACTGGAAAAACTCCCGATACCTCCCCTTTTGAGGGCGGTCGGCACGCCATACGGGCTGAATCTGATAGCGTCTGAAAGGCAGCGTTATCTCATTGCGGTGCTGCACCACAAAGCGGGCAAACGGCACGGTAAGGTCGTAGCGCAACCCTCTGTCGCACGCTTTGGCGGCAAAAGAGGCAGAGTTCTTAGCCAAAAGCTCCTCGTCCGTAAACTTCGCCAGACAGTCTCCCGAATTTAAGATACGAAACAGCAGCTTATCCCCCTCGTCTCCATATTTTCCGGTGAGAGTGGAGAGGTTTTCCATTGCAGGCGTCTCTATCTGACGGAAACCGAAGCTGTGAAACACGCTCTTTATGGTCTCGAATATATAGTTTCTCCGCTCCATTTCGTGAGGAAGAAAGTCCCTTGTTCCTTTGGGTATGGATGGTTTTTGCATCTTTCTCTCTGTTTTTTTGATTCTACTACAAAAATACGACTAAAAACCGACTTCCGGAAGCAAAAATCAAAATGCTCTCCCTGTCTCCCATGCCTCATCCCCTAACCGACAGAGCGCCCTCCGACACCCTCTCTCCCCTTTCCCGAAACACAATATACGGCTTAAAAACTTTCTCTGATCACGTCTAAATCTTTGATTGAACAGATTTAGAAAAAGAAATCGCGGCTTGATTTCTAAAAATCAAACCGCGATCTGTACCATTCAAGCCTTGCTTTCTCCCATTCAAGCCCTCATCTCCCTCTCTTTACACGTTCACCCCATCTTTTATCCCCTTTCAATCATTCTTCTGAACCCTTTTATCTCAACTTTCTTACTTATCAATCTGATGTAAATAGGCTTAATGACTGAATGTGTATAGATACTCACCTACATCTTCAAAGATTATAGAGAGACAAAAGAGTCTTGATAGTCTTACTGACTGAATATGTATAGATACGAGTCAGAAGCAGTTGGAGCTAGTGATCAAGGAAAAAGGTCTTGATAGTCTTACTGACTGAATATGTATAGATACTTTCCTCTGATTGGCATGCTGGAGAAATATTAGAGTCTTGATAGTCTTACTGACTGAATATGTATAGATACACCGCAAGAACGCGGTCAGGGCTTTGGCTCTGCGAAAGCGTCTTGATAGTCTTACTGACTGAATATGTATAGATACCTTAGTGGTTAACAAGCGGACTATAGCCCCCGTGATCAGTCTTGATAGTCTTACTGACTGAATATGTATAGATACTGATTGAAAAGCTTACAGGTAAACCTTTCAATAAAAAGTCTTGATAGTCTTACTGACTGAATATGTATAGATACTCCCTGAACAGCCTAAAGTTTGGAAGGTCAACATTGCTGTCTTGATAGTCTTACTGACTGAATATGTATAGATACAACTAAATCAGAGTTTCAACACCAGGAACTCTTGATGTCTTGATAGTCTTACTGACTGAATATGTATAGATACGCTGTTACCAAGGGGTATTATGATTGTAATTGCAAGGGTCTTGATAGTCTTACTGACTGAATATGTATAGATACAGCTGAGGGAACGAATCCAATCTCATGGTCAGTTGTTTCGTCTTGATAGTCTTACTGACTGAATATGTATAGATACAAAAAACAAAAGAGTATGCAAGAAAAATTTTATTACGAGTCTTGATAGTCTTACTGACTGAATATGTATAGATACTATTTGATTATCAACGATATACAAAAAAGTAAATTCGCAACTCTCTGATTATAAACAAGCAAAATAATTTCGAAAATACCGATATATAACTGCGCATATGTCGTCAATATATCTCATAGAAAGATTATTCTTTCTTGAATAACAAAGATATCCCGCCGGCTATCTAAAATTCCTATTCAAGATGTAGAGGTTCTCCATTCCGAAGAATGCGGATATTGTTCTTGGAGCAATACTTTATCATGTTACCGCTTAGAGTAACACCTTCTGCTTCTATAGAGATCTCTCTTACTTCCGGAGCCGGCAGCTCTCTCACTATCCGGTTATCCTTGCGAATCAGTATAGTATCCCTGCTTATGCCGATAGCAGAACCCTCTTCCTCTATAACAACAGGAGCAAAGGAGTGAGGGCTTCTTCTCCGTTCCCGGAAAGAAGAAACCGACATCTCTTTAAGGGAATCCCCTTGCTCTGCTACGATCTGTCCGTTACCCGATACGGTGTGAGTGCCGATATGCACCCAATGAGCCACAGCCAGCATGGCAGCTGCAACAGGATGATAGGGAGTGCGGTAGTGAAGCTGTCCCAAAATACCGGACATATCGTAGTGTCTGTTCTCCTTTATGGTAGACTTACGCGGCATGCTTACTTGGGAGAGTAGCAGATCGTCCCTGTCCGGAAAGATGTATGGCTCTATCTGCGTGCGCTCATCGGTAAGGAGGTAGTGCCGGTAGAGGTCGTAGAGCCTCCGAGATACCCGGTTCATGAGACGAGAATATGGAATGAGATCGGTAAGGATATGGTCTATCTTGAGCGTTGTGGGCGAAAGAAAGCGAATGGTAAGGATATCTTCCCATTTCGGTGCATGCTTCAAGAAGAAACGGATATCGAGCCGGGTATTCTCCGCTTTCAGACCGGTCTGATACTTGTCCGTGGTCGGGTCGAGCAGCTGATAGGAGTGGTAAGAGAGATGGTTCTCGTGAAAGAAGTTGTACTTCTGCCATTCGGGAAGAAAACGAAGGAACTCATCCACCGGTGCGGCATCTTTTGCCACTATGGTGATATAGAGATCCAACGGCTCTCTACGAGCTATGCGATGCCGATTGGGCTTGTCGGCACGGATAACGATCCGGGAAGAGATAGTGGATGCCTTCTCTTCTTCTCCTTTTGTACTCTCCGGCTTGAAAAGATCGGAGTAGAGATGCGAAAAGGTTTTGCTGTTTTTGAGAGCATTGCCCAAAGCAAAGCGAGGCAGGAAATACCACTTGCCCTTAAACTCCACATCCTTTTGTGCTACAAACCTTACCCGAAAATGGTAAGCAGAGAACTCCCGAAGAAATATAGGGAGTTCTTCTGCTTTAATACCGGTATCAGGACTATTTATCTGTAAACTGTCCATATCCTACGTTGGTTTTTGCTCCGAGTCCGAACGTCAGTATGATCTCCCGGAACAGTTTTTCCTTAGCTCCCGCCGTAAAAGTGCCTTTGTTCCTGAATAAGAAGCGGAACCGGTAAGTAACACCCGGATTTACTCTGAGGAAACGTACCGGATTGGGATCTTTTAATGGATTTTCGTGATGCGTGATATAATCGTCTCCAAAGAGAGAAGAATCACCACTTACGGAGACAGGGTAAGCATCCAGAAAAATATCCCTATCGTAGATAGACTTCCCTTCACCTTCAAAGATCTCTTTTATAAACTCTTCTTTTTTCCAACCGCTCCACACTTTTTGTTCGTCTCCCTCGTTATATTCAAGAAAGTCCCACTCTTCGATGGCAGACCTTAACGCTCCTTTTATGGAAGATCCGGGTATAACGGGCAGACCGGAAGTGTAATCGAAATACATACCCAACTGATAGAAGTCGCCCGATTCTTTTTTTTGACCTTCATTACGGCTACTCCTCCCGGCTCCTTTATTTTCTTTAGGTTTATTGATTTCGTGATGATACCCAATGCCACAAAGTAGTCCGGGATAAGATGTGGTAAGATCGAAAGAAGAGACATCGGTGATATTTTCTTCAAACTTTGGGAATTGCTTGCGCCCTAAAAGTTCATCCGTACCCTTATTAAACCGGCTTGTGTCTAATAATTTTCCGTTATTATCCAATTTCAATGTATCAAAGTAGTTACGATAGTACCACTTGCCAAAGTTTATGAAATCTTTCATTCCGACCTCCTTTCTTTCTTCTCCTTAATGATAAAGGTGCGAGTGGCGAGCTTTAGTGCGACCACATACTGCAAGATCTTTTTCTCCCACTCTCTTGCTACAGAAATGGATTTTATCTCTCCCCCTTTATCATTTATTACTTTCCTGATGATTTCTGTGGGTTCTACATGTTGCCAATCCCGGATATTTCTTCTTTCTTCTTCCGAAAGATCCATATAATAGAGAGCCTTTAGCCACAAACATAGTTCTCCTTCACTATTTCCACCTTTGCCTTTATTGTAGAAAACAAGTGTGGGCAGAAGTCCGGACTGCAAGATACTTGGACCAAGGGCATTGATATACCCTTCATATACATCCTCTATCTCTCTATCTTCATTAGCTATGCCCACTTTCTCTATCGCCACCATCGCCATAGGGATAAGATCCTGTATCTCTTTTTTATTTGTTATCATGACCGGTGATATTTTCGATTTTACAAAAACCATAACCAATAGAGGCATTGGCTCCTATCTGAACAAGAGAACCCTTCGCTGTGAGCAATTCATTGAATTTGTCAAACTTTTCTTTCGCTGCTTCCGGATAGGTAACAAAGAAAACAAACTCAGACATTGCCGGTACCACTTCTTCGTACCAAAGATTCTTGCTCTCGCCATTTTCCAATTTATTTCTGGCAATAATGGGAAGATTGTCAAGAGTATCATTGGGAATGTTGTCTCTTTCGTATGACGGAAAGGATATTTCTGTATTTAAGTTTTTTCCAAACGCTCTTATACTCTCCTGCCACTCTCCACAAGAACAAAGCTTATATCCCTTCTCCTGATCATCTCGAACCGGGTAGGCTACTAAGTTGGCTTGAAAAAAATTGAAGTTCCCTATCTTATTTTCTCCACCATTGTTGTTTGTTCTGACATTATCAGGTCCAAAGATGTAATCTATATCTACATCTTGAGTCTTTAGAGAATCAAAAAACTGTCTCAATGCTCCTTTCAGACTGGAAGAGTATATGCACGGTCTATCGGTAGTAACATCTCGTTGTACTACGTTATCCACTGCGTTATAGTTTGCTCCGCCTGTACCAACATGAAGATTAGTAAGGCACTGTATCTTGTATACTGCTGTTTTCATATTGTATCTCTGTTATTTATTTGTTGGGGATTATAATTGTGTGGTTGTATCCTATGGTACGAAAATGAGAAGACTCTACTTCTCTCTTAAAATCTTCTGCTGCGTCTTTATTTTCAAAATAAAAGAGAGAACCTCTGGCATATAACTCTATCTCTTTACTGACAGAGATATTGTCATCTGTTGTATGAGATGGTTTTCTCACTTTATTCCTGTTATAAAATCTTTTTGTGTGTTCGGTAGTAGTCAAAAGACAAGCAAATTCGGTTATCTCTGTAACTGCAAAATATGCTTCATCTACAATCTCCGACTCGATATAAGCATCCGAAAGAAGCATGACAGTGTAATAGTTTTCATCTTTCTCGTACTTTATTACCTCTGTCTTAGAAGTATATCCCTCTGCCGGATCCACTTTTATAACTTTCATGGAGAATGGCTGTCTCTCTCCTCCCAAGTGAACTATTCGATTAGAAAACTTTTTTTCTGTCTCAAGTTCAAGCTCAAGTTCACAATAAAAAGCAAAACAGAGATTGCGCTTGCCGTTTTCGTTATTAAAACGATAGAACGTTTCATAAAAGAAAGAGTTGTCATCCGTGTTACCTTCATAATTCTTACGGATACCTACACGGCTATCTTCTACAAAAAAGGTATCTTCATCCAGCAATTCTCCCTTAGAGTTTATCCACATATTAGGATGCTCTGCTTTAGAAGAATAATCTTTGAAGAAAGGATGCTTACTCTCACAAAACAGAGACAAAATCTCATATGGCTTGTCTTTGCCCTTTTTCTGATACCTTTTTCCTGCCGGGAAGTAACTCTCCTCGCTATCAATAAGAAAAACTGGAGATAGCCCTTTTATAACTCCAAAGCCCTCTCCCTTAGAGAAAGGAGAAAAACTTTGTTTGCCTATTAGCTTGACTGCTTCAGTTGCTTTTACAATCTTGTTATCTGAAAATATATCAGATCCCGCATCCAAAAGAAGCTGATAACGCAATAATCCCAATAACGCTGTTTGTTGTGGGAAATGAGATGAACGGACAAAGTAATTGACATTATCCTCCTCAAATGTATTCTTCTGCCCAAAGAAGAACTTGTCCATAGGGGTCAGTTTGACTAAATAAGTGTACATATCATCTTTCTTCTTTATCGGTTATAAACTGGCAGTATCTGAGAATTCCATAAAGCATCTTCTTTCGTTCTTCTTTCTCTAAAAAGACGACATCATTTGAAAGAGTGGTTTGATAGATAAAGTCAAATATCTTTTTTAAGAATGTTTCCTTCTTCTCATGAATATCTTCATTGAAGAAGTTTTTGCGAAGAGCCTCTAAACGTTTCTTTCTTATGTCTTCATCTTTCTCTTCCATCAAGATAGGTTCAATTACAGAATCATACATCTCATCGAGCCAATGAACAAAGCCATCAATCATAGCCTCGTCTTCTTTTAGCTCTTTCATTAGAGTACAAGCTTGTTTATACAAGTCAGAATCACCGTTAGTCGTACCCTTGTGAGGCAAAAGAAACTCTATGGTTCTTCCACTATGCTTTTGAATAGATACTGCCACACGATCTTTCTCTTCGTATTTCTTAGCTCTTCCAAATAGCATCTCTGTAGCAACATCCATAGCTTCGGACATTGGACTCTTGTAGTAAAAAATACTTACCCCATAAGACATGGAAAGATTTTCCTCAGTATTAAGGCTCTCCCAGAACTTTTTGAAACATCCATCTATCGTATTTATAAGGTCAAAAACATCCTTTTCTCCATTTTCAAGAATTGGAGCAAAAAAGAAAAGATCATCGCCTCCAATATAAATAGGAACGGCTTTTGCTGCTTCTATTTTTTGAGTAACATTGGTTGAGAATTCAAAAAAACTTCTAGAGAACTTCTCCATGTCTTTAGAAGATAGCCCCTTAATAAAGGAACCAAAATTATCTCCGTCTGCTTTTACGATAGCCATGTACTTATAGCAGTTCAGGAAGTCATCTCTTTCCTTTGATATTCTCTGATAATCTACCTCTTGTTCCCCATTTAGGTATTTAAGAACTTCATCGTGGGTTAACCAACCGGATACTGCTATTTCAGATATTGATGCGAATGGTCTCCCTTCAAACTCATCTCGGATAAAACAATTGTTTCCTTTCAAGAAACCGGAAATACAATCCAAAGAAGAAGTTACGGCTTTTTGTCTTAACTCTTGGGTATCCAAATATTGATTGAGTTCAAGAAAAATTCCTGCCTGATCTTGACAATCTACCTGAATGTGAGAGATAGAAATATACTCTTGAAGGTAAGGCACAATATCTTCTGCTCCCTGAAACTTTTTAGCCAATTCTTTGAGAACCTCATTTTTAATATCATCAAAACCTTCGACTTTCCCCTCAATAAATGCCCTATCCGGAAATAAGCCAACACCTTTCGGGGTATTGATATCGCTTGAATAATAAGGAGAGCGGATTTCAATGCCTTCTTGTTTTGGTACTCTCTCAAGCAACTCTCGCATAATCCAAGAGAACATAAAACTGGCACTCCAAAAGGACTTCGTATTACGAGCCTTTGATAAGGTCTTACATATCGGACCTATTGTTATTGCTGTGTATGATTGCATGTCTTCTTATTATTTTTCAGTTGCGCATAGATATCAGAAAGGAATATCTTAATATCTTTTCCCTCTTTATTATTCTTGTCTTCCATAAAAGATGTGAGATCTTCTTTTCTAAAAACGGCTTTCAAAATATCTATTAACTTTATATCATGTTTAAACTTCAAGTTTATTTGAGCCGTTCTATCCTTAAGTAATCCATTCTTGGCTACTACTTCAACTTCACCTTCATTTTTTAACAAAGTGTCTAATCCAACTTCTTCTTGAAATATTCCCATATACACCCAGAGTTCATATTTATTATTTTTTTTAAGTATAATAGGCTTAAATTGGATTGGAGATTTCATTCTCTCCACAGATTCTCGTTTATTGTTTTTGGCAATGCTGAATCTCCTTTGAATGTCGATATTATTGTAGTAGCTCCAAAGTTCACACGTAGATAATCCAAACATATTTCGATACTCATGCCAAGAAGTCTCTTCATTTTTTTTACGAAAAAAATCTCCATTTGATCTTCTGAATTTCTGAAGTTTTCTCTGCTCTTGGGCTGAATATGAGAGACCGCTCTTAAAAATAACAGTACTAATTTTTCTCTTAATATAGAATTTATCCCAATGCTCTCCTATATCCTCTGCATAATGATATATCACAGGTTTCATATAGAATACGCACTCGATCTTATTGGTTCTATAATCCTTTCGATACTCATTCAGTCCACTTCTCAAGCTTTTGTAAAAGTAATCCAATCCTTTGAAAAAGGATTTATAAAAGGATGAAAAATCTTGACACGATAGAGAATGAAATACACCTTTGTTGCAAGAAGGCAAAGTCTTAATTTGAAATCCCAAGGATTTATATTTTTTTTCTGCACGCTCCCATGTATTTTGTGAATTCGGCTCTTTCACAGTAAAGGAGCCGTAACCTTTACTTTGCCTAGCTCCAAAATTATGGAGCATAAAAAAATCGCAGATTTTATCTTCAGAAAGCAAAGCCTTCATTTCTTGATCCCTTACTAAAAGAGTCATTTTGACCCCATCTAATGCAATGGATAGATATTTCTCAGTAATGAAATCTCCTCTTTGAGCAATATTAGCAAAATACATTGGGGCATTTTTCTTATCAATACTCCACGATTTAGTATTTGTCGCAACAAAAGACATTTTATAATCAAGAGATATTGTTGAGGATTTCTCCTTTTTTCCTATCACAGCTCTTTTGCCTAGCTTTTCTATTTCATCTCTATAGTTATTCCAAAGATACCTATCCAACTTTGGCTTCACCTCCGATGCACGAAGCGTTGCCCCTCTATAATCCGCCTGAAAGTGAATGATAGGAGTATGCTGGATGAGTTCAAATGTTATCCTTTGCATACCTTCATCTTTTTTCTTTTCACTATTTCTCTCCATACTTTTCTCTACACAATTTCACGATTTCCTCATTGGACTTTAGTACAGATTGTATTACTCTCTGCCAATCGGCATGATTATTTAAGATCGCATCCTGACGAAATTTATCAATCTTTTCCTCGTGCTCCAGCTCTTCTTTTCGGATCTTTAGTTTCATACATCTGTCAATCCAAACAATTGCAATAGAAGCTATTGCTAAAATAGCAACACAACAGAATACACAACAGCATACACAACAAATAACATTCATAGCTTTTTATTTTTTATGAGTTAAGTAATATCGAATAGGGACAAATAGGCACAAAGCCATAACAAGAAGTGTTACAATATCTCCTGCAAACCATTGGGAGCACGATTCGTTTTCAAAGAATTTGGAAAAGATTCCTTCCTTTGCAAATGTATTTATACCCAAAACTCCTGTCAATAGTCCTAAAGGCAGATACAGATTGGCAATTCTATTGAGCTTACTCTGTTCATCTATGTCCAGATAACCAAACAACTCTGTCATTTCACCTTCTAAAGCCTTAGTATCACGCTCAATATTCATATTCTTTTGGAACATCTCATACATCTCCATACCTTGTATTTGCGATGTAACCTCTCGGAAATAGAGTTCGTTCAAAAAACGAATATAGTTTTCATAAAGCTCCTTGATATTGCTACCGGCTTTCCTCTTTCCCCTACGAATCTGACTTGTAAGATAGGATATCTCACCGCTAAATCTTAGGACAGAAGCACGCTGTACCAAACACAAAATAGCCATCTGATAGTACATACTCATAAAATGTCCTTCTATAACATCCCAACCTATGGTGTATACAGCAGAATCTCTCGTAATACCAATCAGGGTACCAGCCTCTATCCATCTCTCATAAGAGCATCTTTTGATCTCCTCCAACTGCAGACGATCACTTGCTACCCCCTTAAAGAGTCCGTCTCCGAACAGATAGCGATACCAGAAATCTCTTTTCTTTCCAACTTCGTATGCATATCCCATCTCCGGTAAAAGACCTAATTTCCCTTGTATTTTTTCTTCCCTTGAAAATTTCTTTTTTCTTTCTCTTAAACTCTTAACTAGTTCTCTACTATAAAAACAGCTTAAAAAATACATCCTGTCATCCATTACCGGAGATATTCTAATTCGGCCCGTGTCTTCATCGCTATTTCTAAAGACAAACTTACACCAGTCATCTCCGAGTTTGTCCGTTGGCTTATAACCAAAAACCTGACGAATATGATCCGGAGGTAAAAATATATCGGTATGATTTATGGGCTGTTCAAACTGACTGAAGTCATCATAAAAGCTCATATCTCCAATACTTCCGGAGATAGAGTTTGCCAAGAAAGTTGTTTTTGCTTTTAAGCGATCATCCGAAGCCATAAACTGAGGATAGAGACGACGTCCAAAATCGTTTATACGTAAAACATCTTCCTCCTCAACATATTTATCATTATACAGAGAGAAAGAAATAACACCGACACCCGTATTAAAAGCATGAAGAGAGACACTTTCAAGTCTTAATTCATAGGTTACAGACAAAGAACCCGTATTTATATCTATACAGTAACGTCCTCCATCAACCTCCAATTCATAAAAATAGATCGATCTATTTTCTTTGGTACCGTAGAGTGCTTTTCGAGCAAATGGGTGAAAATAAACATACTCGCTATAATGCTCTGCGGAAAGACCTATCTCAAAATAGCGTCGTTTCAAAGGACTGACCTTTGTAAATAGTCGGTCAAAAGCATCCAAATCGGTTCGTTTACCATACGATGTATTCTTCTTTTTGCCGGAAGGGTGGTCTATATAGTCCCACTGAAAAGGGAATATAAAAATATGTCTGCTATGTTTAGGTGTTTCCATAAAGGTGGATATTTAATACGTTTTTGAAAAAAACTCTGAACTCTTCTACCTTCTTCCCTTATTTCTGCCTTTCATAATAGTTAGAGGTATCCAAAAAAAAGTAGAGAATCCATAAGCACTCAACAAAAGCAAAAATAAAAAAAAATATCAACTCATTCAAGAGGTTTTCTTCTATTTATATCTTTCTCAATCCAAACTTTTCTCTTACATATTTTCTCCTCTGTAAAGCAAAAATAATGACAATAAATTTGAAATAAAGAGGAGGTCAAAAAGAGAGTGTTTGTGGTATGGAATATATAAAAATGAGGCTTTAGAATTTTCCGGAATAAATCACCCCACACTCTCTTTAGAAAGATGCAAAAGGGGAAGATATAGGATAACAGACTCATAATAAGAGCAATACAGAAAATTCAAAACTTGAGAAAAATTTTTTCTTTGGGCGTCTGATCGCTCTCTCCTGAGTTAACAAAGCAAAAATTAAAGCTATTCAAATGTAAATAAAAACTAATGCAAAATCTAAGACAAAAATGCTCTTTTTGTAGAGAAAAACGCTAACTCTCTAATAATCAATAGCATCAATAAAATTTCTAAACACGTTAATTGAATCCGGTAAACGTGTTAAATGAAATCAGTAAACGTGTTCATTGAAAAATTAAACACGTTAAGCCGAAACAATATGCTCGTTTACCGTTTTTACTTAACAGGCATCAAAATTTATGTTAATAAAATGGGCAGATTTAACAGTTTGCTCGTGCTCTGAAAACACCCCCTCCGAGCAAAATAGAAAAAGGGATGAAGAAGAGATGGAATGTATAAAAATGAATTGAGAGACGATGTTTTCCTTTTTCATTATTCTCTTCTAATAAAAAAGTCATCGGTCAAGAAAGAATAATTTTTCTTGACCGATGACTTTCCGGAAACACTCCTTTTTGAGAGTTCCTTGTGAACCACTAAAGAGCAATCCGATAAAGAAAATTTAAGATCTCTTTCCCAATAATATCAATGCCATGAAGCCATAAATTCCGGATAATAGAATCAAGGCGGAAGATAGGGCTAAGAGTGGTAAGGTAACTCGCTTTCTATACCGGATGAAATATATCAGAGCCAAGACAAGAGAGAGTGCAAGGGTGTAAAGATTGCCGAGTTCGCCCCTCGGATAGATGTGTGTACTCTCTCCCGAAGAGAAAGTAAGACGAAAAGGAAAAAGGATTTTGCCGATCTGCTCTACCCTGTCCGTCTCAAACTTGATGGTATGACTCGCCACCTGATTGCCACTTTCGGTCTCTATGGCAATAAAGGAGACGCCATCGTTTTGCTGAATACGATAAGTAGTGTAGAACATATTCCCTATTGCCATCCAGCCTTCTTGGGTGTGTTTGAGTTTGGGTAGATCCACCTTCTGAAACGAGTATGGCTGATGCTTCAAGAAGTAGAGTGCGCCATCTTCGGTGTAGATGTAGGCGAGCTTGGAACGGTCTGTAAATCCGCACAGCTCCATATATAGAATCGGAGCAGAAAGGTTCTCTGTGGCAATCTGCTCTAAATAGGGTTTTCCCTCTACCTGCTTGAAGTGAAAGAGAGAACCTTTGGAGTCGAGCAGGAGATAACCTTCGTCATACTCCTTTCGAGCGTTTCCATTACCGGCTGTCTTATATATAGGAAAAGAGAGATTGGAGTTCAGAAAAACGGAGTTGAAGCGTTCGTTCTTTTCTTCATCAAGAGCATTGGTTTTGCCATTGATAAAACAAATTCTGTGATTTCTAAATACAAAAATATCTTCTGCCGGATTAAGATTGACACGTCCGGAGGCACTTTCGATCAGCTGATAGGCTTTTGGAGGTGTCCTGTTTATATCTTTAGGCGAAAACCTGTGAATAAAGTTGGTGGCTCGGACAGCCTGGAAGTTAATCTTTCTGCCCAGCAGTGTGTCGGGAAAGCGATTATCCGCGACCAGCTGTCTCGCATAAAAAGTGGGGAGGATGCTGTCGAACTCTGCCTCTGTGTACTCTTTTGCCCCATCTATGGTACTTCTGAGAAGTTTATCGTCCTGCACTTCGGTTTTTACAAAAGTCTGTTCCACTTCACTGTACAGAACGAATGGGACTTTATCCGACCGAGTAAAAAGATAACCATAGAGCAGTGGCAAAAAATAGCTCATCAGCAATATGGCAACAGGTATGAGTATGAATCTTATATATTTCATGATGATACTAAGTCTTTTTTGAAAGATACAGGAGCACTAATAGACATATCCTCTTCTGAAACGATACACTGCATAAAGAGGTAAAAGAGCCGTAAACAGGAGGATAGATGAAAGCAAAATCAACATTCCGAATGTGTAGGCTTCGGGCGCAGTATCCAAAAAGAAGAGACTCTGAAGCCCCACAGAGATAAGAAGAGCTATGCCTCTCATACGCATATTACCTTCGAGAATGATCCAAGAAGTGAGAAAATAGGAGGAGAAACCGCCCAAACACCAAGGGATAAGAGAGTAGAGAATGCGCCCTAAAAGCTCTGAAGGGAGATACATTCCATAAGAAACAGCAGATCCCAAAAACAATAATAGAACAAAGAACAGGATAAAACTTGCTCCATAAGCCAACATATAGTAAGTGCTTCTAATGTCTGAAAGAGGCAGGTGAAGCGTCAGCTTGAGTCTCTTTTGCAGTACTTCCGGAATCATTTGAACAGTGGCAAGAACAAATCCAAGAATCATCGGAATATATCTGAGGCGATCCACAAAAATGGCATCCCTCTCCAACATCACGCCCCATAAGTGAGCAACATCCTGTATGCGCAGTGCTCTATGAAAATTGTACAGTGTATAGAGAAGAAAAAGAAGAGCGGCAAGGAAAAGAACCACAGTGGTTACCCTGGTTTTAATCCACTCTTTATAGAGTAAGGAACGAAATAAATTCATCTTGTTTTGTGTTAATATTTACCGGTAAGACCTATGAAGATATCTTCCAATGAGAGGTTACGCTCTTCTTCTACTATGACCCTCTCTCCTCCGGAAAGGGTAGTAAGAAGCTGCTCTATCTCTTGAGAGGGTAAGAAACTAAAGAGTTCGACCCGCTTACTTAACAGCCTCGACGGCTGATAAAACGCTTCATGCTGTGGCAGATCGTCATGATGCCACTCAAAGGTATAGCGTCTGAATCTCTCCATAAGCTCGCCGACACTCTTCTGTACAATGATACCTCCATATCCCATTACGATACAATCGTCTATGAGTCTCTCCATATCCTGTATAATATGGGAGGTCAGAAAGATGGTTTTCTGCGTTCCGGCTGTGTACTCTTTCAGTATATCGGTAAAGAGTCTGCGGTAACCGGGATCCAATCCGAGCGAAAAGTCGTCAAGGATAAGCAGATCCGGCTCTTGAGCCAATACTACACCAAGGGCCACTTGAGAACGCTGACCATTACTCATTGAGCCTATGGTCTGGCGAGGATTGACCTTTAGTCTGGAAGTGAGTGTATGGTATATCTCACTACTCCAAGCCGGATAGAATGCGCTGTAAAAACGCTCCAACTGCTCTATACGCATAAAGTTGTACTGAACGTGTCCCTCTATCAAAAGTCCTATACGGGCTTTAGTAGCAGGAGTAAGTCTGTGACACTCTTCTCCAAAAATGGTACACGATCCGGAAAGAGGCTTCAGGTAACCGTTCAGGATGTTTATGGTTGTCGTCTTTCCCGTTCCATTCTTTCCCAATAATCCCATGATTCGTCCCTGAGGAACAGAGAAGTTGAGATTTTCGTAGATGATACGCTTGCCGTAAGCATGAGACAACTGCTTACACTCAATAACATTAGACATAAAAGTGATTGTAATACACAATAAGTGATAAACTTTGAATACAAAAATGTATCGGGAGTCTTCGGGCAGTTAGAATGAATATGCAATGTTGCATGTTCCTTCGAGAGTCTGTCCTAATCCTCTCCAATGCAAAATCTGCACTGTTCCTCCCAAGACCACAGCATTTTGTTTTTTGGCTCCGACCGGTAGCCGAAACTCTTGTTGAAGAGCATAAGCATCATCCGCTCCACGCCTAAAGAGCAGACGATCTCGCTCTATTATATATGTGGGCTGCTCTTTATTGAGCTTCTGTTCGTATCGTCCGGAGATAAGATGCCTGCTTCTGAACATTGTATGGCTGTATAGTGTTTCGTTCCGGTTCTTCCAGCGCAGACTCAATACCGGAGAAAGGCTGCTTTTATCAAAGGATGAAAAAAGAGGTTCACTAAGATGACGAGCATTAAAGTGCTGTTTCTCGTAGTCCAGTGATGCGGAAAAGATGCTGTTTTGAAAATGTTGCAGCCACTTGATTCCGGCAGTTAGATCATACTGCGACTCGGCATAACTCTGCTGAGAAGCGACTAATACCGGTTTAGTCAAAGAGCTGTGTTCGTCTATCTGAACCCTCTTGTAGATTCTCTCTTCTCCCTCTTTGGTTTGTGTGGTGTATGTTCCGTGCAGGGATAGACGGGATCTGCTCCAAAACCAAATATCTGCCTGAAAATCGGTACTGATGCTTCGCCCTCTAAGTTCACTGAGATAAACACCGGCGTCTCTCGTCTCTAAACGGGAAGATGTTCGGAGGTAAGAGAACCCAAGCAAAGCATTTCGGGAAGGCAATATCCATGCTCCCCGTCCGGAAAGAGCCGTGTATTTGTGGCGGTAAGCTCCGTTATCATTTTTCCCTGAATACCTGAAGTTGTACTCTCCAAGAGGTCTCATGATATAAATGAGCTGAGATGAATGCGGCACCAAGACACTATAACTGAGTTGTTGTATCTCCTTTTGTATTGCCGTTCCTGCCGTTAAGATGCCGAAACGATTAAGATTCAAACTTACAGAAGATGCGCCATCAACGGTGGAAGATAGATTTTGAACTCGCGGATCTTTCCTGCTATACCGGATCTCTCCTTCGTATCCGGCAGAAAGACCGATAGAAAAAAGACGATTCAGTTTATATCCTGCATCAAAAGAGAGAGTATAGATCTCGGAGTTTGCATTCTGCCTTACGGTATCCGCTATAATGAATGGATAGAAACGATCCGAGTGATTGCTCAAATTGTGCGATAGCTCTTGCTCTCTCTTTTTTCTGAATTGTGCCATTCCTCTCAAGGAGAACAGCCTGCTATCTTTTGCTCCTTGAGCAAAAAGAAGATAAGAATCTTCCCTCTTTGGAATAGATGATAAGATGCTCGGATAAGAGCTTTTTGAGATATAAGAGACTCCTACATCGGATGGTTTTCCCTTAGGAGCAAAAACAAGAAGAGAGGGCAGCCGAAGCTGCTCACCCACAAGATAATGCAGAGAATCGCTTCTCCAAGTCCAATCAAGAGTAGACGGAAGAGAGGCAGAACTCCTCTGCTGACCTGAAGCCTGAGATACAGATGAAACTCCCAGTAAGACTGACAGCAGTAGAAATATTATTCTTCTGTTTGGATGAACGAGTCTCGGCAATACCATATCTTTTTTATTTAAGCCAAGTCCACCTCTTCCCTTTATTCGGAAAGAGGTGGCAGCTCGATGAGTTAGTTAAATAGATTATCCCGACTTACAGAAGAGAAGATGGTTTATCTCTTTCAAAGTCATTCTTAGAGTCATTGGTATCTACGCATACAACGCGATTGTCCTTGTTTGTTGTCTTACGCTGTATGGTGAATCCTTTACCTGTCTCGGAACAGAAAGTATGAGACTTATCCACAGACGATGGCAATGCTTTTGTTATACCGTTTTCAGCGTTGAAAAGTTCCACACCATCCAATATCCAAGAAGTAGGAATTACAGGTCTCTTAATGGGAGGAATAGTAGGATTAGGGAATGGGAACATCTTTGCATGCTTCTCAAACAACTCCTCCTTGCTCATGTTCAACTTGAAGATAAAGTAAGATGTAAAGCCTCTTGAGTGCAAAGCTGTAATAGTTCTACTCGTTTTGAAAATGATCTCCATGTTAGGAACATCAGGATTGTCTGTTAACTGATAAAGATCATTAGGCTCAAACCACTCGAAGTTTGCTTTCTTCGACAAGTTCGGAGCATTGCTTGCAATCTCATTATGATTCTTAGCCTCCATACAGATCACAATCTCCTTACCCGGTTCCACTGGATACTTTGTCCCATCTCCCGGTATCATGAATGCAAAGTCTGCGACAACTTCATTAGGCAGATATTCACGATACTTATCACTTGAGATCTTAGTGTTTGAAGCAGTCCCTACAAAAACCAGCTTATCTGCGTATAGAGTTACATCCGAATTGTTACGGAGAATAAGGTAGTGCGCAAAGTTATAAGACTTCTTTGTCTCATTATTTGTGGCACCACTGTAAAATATCTCACTTATCACAAATGTACTACCTGTATGGCTAAGCAACATATCCATTACGATATTATCACTCTTCGGAGTAATAGCCACGTTGGAAAGTAAAGCTGTGTATGTGTATGTTGTTTTAACGCTACCCTCTGCCGTGATGTCGTACACACCATAAGGGATTAGCTCTTCTACCTTCTTATCTCCCTTGATACCTGTTATTAGAATCTCCTTGCCGGTATCCTTGTTAAGGATTTTAAGCGAGATGTTATCCAAGATATTCTTATCCCCTTCAGGCATTCTGAAAGAAAAGTTTACCGCAACGGTATTTTCGGGTATTTCTCTTTTAAGATCGATGGAAAGTTCTGTCAGCTTTTCTGTAATAGCGAAGTTTTCAATGGCTGCACTATACTTGTGTTTAGCATCTTTGCTTCCTTCTGCGCTGATATCATAGTTGCCAAGCTGAAGTTTTACTGTCTGCTTCTCGTTGCTTTTGAGATTATTCAGAACAATCTCCTGATTTGTGTTCTTGTTTACAAACTTAAGCGTTACATTGTCAAGGTTACCCTCAACATTTTCGGGAAGAGTAAAAGAAACAAGAAGATTCTTGTAAATAATCTCTTCGTGGTCTTTCTTACATCCCACTGTTGCTAAAGCTATCAGCATAGCAACCAAAAGAAATTTAATCTGTTTCATGAATTTTGTTTTATAGTTTATGATTAAAAGATTAGTAGTTCATTTATAGACGTAGCCGGATCTCGCTTCCAAAGAATGGAGTACGCCATGCCTGGTGTGTTGTTTTAAGGTTAGACTCGTATATCGGATCGTAAGTGATCAGATTGTTTACATAGAAAGAGACCTTCAATCTCTTTCCTATCTCTTTCGTCATCTTCAGATTAAGAGAAGCAGAGAGTGGTTCTGTCCAGCGTTCAAACAGATGGTTCGGTACCGGGATAAAGAGTCGCTTCTGCAACGGATCGTTCTTATCAAGTGTGCTTCCCTCGTGTTGTTTTCCATACTGATCTACCCAATACTCCGGCATTCCGCCATAAGGCAAATCTTGTCGAGCGGTAAACCAAATCGTCTGAAGGTTACAAGAGAATATCATTTTAAGGTAAGGGATATGAGTGTCTGTACGTACAAGGGTGTGAAGTCTCTCGGTATCCGTATCATTTCGCCCTTCATAGAATCCCACATAGGGGTAACTCCTTCCATTGAATATTTCAGAAGGTCTGTAAGCGGTAGGCAGACTATTACCATAGAGAGTCTTATACCATGAACCTTGTACCGTGATGTTGGTCTTAATACTCTCTATTCTGGGGAAACGAAGCAAGTATTCCACTCCCCTTTTAAGCACTTTGACGCTGTTGTCGGGAGTAGAATATCCGGAAGTCATATCTATTCTCTCCTTGTTGAAAAGATCCAGTGTGGGCTTTCCCTCTCCCACTACACCGTCATAGGTGTATCTGTTGTATGGCGTATAGGCAAGTTGTGTGCGATTTTCAAATCCGGCAGTAGTAAGATGTCTGAACAGATTGATGCTCAACTCTGCCTCTTTCCAAGTCATATTCACACCAAGTTCAAACTTATCCTCTCTATTCGGGCGAAGCGATCTATTCACACGATCCACCACATAGGTACGCACCCATAAGAGTCTGTTTTCCGGTTTCTTGTGGTAGTAGTTGGCCTCTACAAAATCCATATATGCCCTTTCCGGATAAAGGTATCCTAAGGTTGGCATCTTCAAATGACGCCCATATCCTCCGAAGATACTGCTTCTAAAGCTCGAGCCTGCAATCTTAATCTCCGGAGCTGTAACGGATATCTGCGCTCTCGGTTCTACCAAAAATCGTTTGGAAAGATAGCGATCGGCATTCCGGAGAGCCAGCTCTTGAGTGGCTCTTAATCCGACACGAACTTCTCCTTTCCACCCGTTTCTGAAATAGTGTCTAAGCGTCTGCTCGGCAAAAAGAGCGAGAGGTACTCTTGCAGGAATATCTCTATATGCGATGGGACGAGAAGATAAAGACGAACCGGGATTAGGAGGTAAAAGAGGATCGTAGACTGCTCCCAAGCCGAAGTTTTTCTCGACACGCAGCTCCGCACCCAGCATCAGAGTACCACTCCACTGCTCACGCATAAAACGATGAGTGGATCTTACCTGAGAGAAAAGCTCGAACGGTCTGCCATCTGTCTTGAATACAGAGAAATATGTCGGCGGAAGATAAGCCCCTTCACCCTCTCCGGTCTCTTTCAGTATAGGCTGTACAAGTGTGCTTTGAGGCGATATGTATCTCTCCTGATCTACTAAATCGTGAGTATAAGAAAGAGACAAAGTACCTTCTATCTGCTCTATAAGATTTGTCTGAGGACGAAGAGAGAAGCGTCCGTTCAGCGTGAAGCGGTCGTAAGTGTTACGATAAATCTCACGAGAAGTCATGATCTCCGGATCAAACTTCTTCTGATCCAATGTACCCGTATAAGCAAAAGACAAAGAGGTATTAGGCTTCCACTCTCCTCGTCCGGAGTATGAATGTTTAAGAAGTGCCGTTATACGGCGATAGCCCGATATGGGACTGACGATATTGCCCAAAGAGTGTGCGTAGTCCACTCCTCCGTAGAAGTTGTGTTCCCTGTTCAGGTTATACCCTTTTCCTAAAGAGAAGAGTTTGGTATAGGGATCGGCTTGAGCCCTAATCTCCCAAGGGCTTCGTCCTACTTTGGTATTCAGGACAACCACCCCGCTGGTAAGGTTTCCATACCTCACGGAGGGGATTCCCTGTATCACTTCTATACTCTCTATATGGTCTATGGATATCTCTCGGAGGTCTATCCCTCTGTTCATGGTACTTTTTTCGGACAGGGCTTGATTATGATTTCCCATCCCTTGCAGGTTGGCATCATTGGATATAGGAGCATCGTCCAACACGATAGCCGTTCCCAAAGCACTATTTACGGAGTTTCTTGTCTCTCTCATCTGAATCTGCTGAACGCCCCTAAGTCCCGGATTACGCACGAGACCTCCCGGAGTGAGAAGGAGAGCATCCTGCAGTCCGGTCGGCTGCAGATAGTCGAGAGCCGTTTTACTGATTTTGGTATGACCTGTCTGTTTGGTGGATCTTCTACCCTGCACCTGAACGCCTTCCAGAGCATAAGAGGAGGGATGAAGCATAAAGGTAACCTCTTTGTCACCGGCAAGCGTAACCACAGACTCGTGAGACTTGTATCCCAAATAGGATATCCGAAGCGTGTATCTCTTATTTGGCCGGAACAGACGTATCTGAAACCGCCCGTCCGAGCCCGTTCTTAAACGCAGCTCCAACTCCTCAACCTCCACCCTTGCCATGGACAAAGCTGCCTTCGTCTCAGCATCCAAGACAATTGCATTAAAGAGATGAGGGGGCTTTGCTACCTCTTTTTGTTCGGCAGCAACACTCACGCCACAGCATACAACAGAAGCGAGAATAAAAGCCCATAGTAGATACATACTTTTCATTAGGGCGAATTTAGAAAGAGTTCACATGGTCAAAAATCACAACATATAGGTAAAATCCGACCTAAAATACCTACATATAACTATCCCCTTTACGCATCGGACAACAGAAAAAAGCATGAGACAAATCCCCTTACCAATGAAAAAGTCTTTCCCAAAAAACACAAAAACAGATCAAGACTTCTTCCTCCGGGATGAGCGAGCACATATCTCTGAGATAGGAAAAGAGAAACAGGAAGAGAAAAACGGAAAGAACAGATTTATAAATAGGCACAGGATAAATCCCTGCCATAGGGAATAAAAATAGTATATCTCCATAGCAATCTTAATAGTATTTATTCTCCTTTTTTGGGGGCTGATTGAGCAGACTTTTCGAGGGAGTTTTTATATAAAAATGAAGTCAGAAAAAGCTCCGAAAAATGCGAATCTCTCCACACCTTGTTACAGATCAGAAGTGAACAATAAACCATAAATCACTCATAAACAGCAATATATAAAAATATCGTATTCGAGAACTTTTCTCCTCTCGGTCGGATTTAGGGGCTGTTTTTGCGTTAATTGGTGTAAAATTCAATACGCCCATGTGTAAACAAAACCTAATACACTTTTGCGGCTAAAATGGGCAAAAAAGAGGGTGAAAACCTCAAATCACTAATTATCAACACCATAAGTAAAAATTCTAAACACGTTAATCGAATCCGGTAAACGTGTTTAATGAAATCACTAAACGTGTTCATTGAAAAATTAAACACGTTAAGCCNTAAACACGTTAATCGAATCCGGTAAACGTGTTTAATGAAATCACTAAACGTGTTCATTGAAAAATTAAACACGTTAAGCCGACAAAATATCCTCGTTTAGCTTTTTCGCTTAACAGGTATCAATAATAATGTTAATAAAACCGGGCCGATTTAACAGTTTGGTCATGCTCCGGAAACACCCTCTTTGAAGCAAATAGAGAGAGGATAAAAAAGTGAGCATTTTTCGGGATGGAATATATAAAAATGCTCTTCTAAAAAGGGCTGAAAACAACATCGCTCAAGAGAAAATAAATTCACTTGAGCGATATTATATTTAAGCCCTTTCTTATATAAGAAGTATGCTTCTATTTGAAAGTCATAATCACATCATTTCATCCTTATCCAAGACTGGCGTCATCACAATGTTTTCACTACTACATCCGGTCCAATCCGTTTGAAGCATACCATCAAAGAGCTATTACAGCTTACCTCCGTTTGCCTTCAGAGCCTCTTCCAAAGCCACCTCAATGGCTTGTCCGCGAAGTCCGCGCTTTACAATCTTGCCTTGTGGATCTATAAGCATGATATAAGGAATACCCTGAACACCATAAAGAGTTGGAGCTTCTTCGCTAAGCATCTGTGACCAAGGGATCTCCATATCTCTTACAGCGATCTTGTGATCCTCTACCTTGTCCCACACAACTACTCCGAGGATTTCAAGTCCAAGAGGTTTATACTTCTTGTAGACCCCCATCATTCTCGGCATTTCCTGTCTACACGGCGCACACCATGAAGCCCAAAAATCCACTAAAACATAGTGCCCCTTGCCTACATATTCGCTAAACATCTTGGATACCCCATCTGCATCTTTTCCGGAAAAGTCGGTAAACAGATTTCCTTCTTTCGTTTTTTCTGTATTCTCTATCAGTTCTATCTGAGCCTTAACTATCGGATAGTTCTTAATGTAATCTCCTGCAAAAGGAATGAACCTATTGGCTAGTTCCGGTTTTTCAATGATTAAACTTGAACAATGGCTCCAAATATAAGCTCCGACAGGATCGTTAGGATGCTCTTTAAACATCTTTACGGAGTAATCCATGACCTCATCCTGATAAGCCACAATGCTTGCCTCTTGCAGGCTATCAATATTCTTGCCGATAAAGATAGAGTCATGGTCAAAAGAGTCGATATACTTCATGGTCTTAATCTGAAGCTCTTCAAGATTAGACAAATACTCAAAAAGAGCCTCGTTAAGTGGTGTCCCTCGACCGGAAACATCTGCAAGATTCAACGAGATCTCTCCTGATTCCAATATCGCTGGAGCAAAAAAGCCACCATGATCTTGTTCTATATTAACAATGGAAATACTGTCAATTACCTCTCCTTCAAATCTGAACGAATTGTTTTCTATCTTGGCACTATCCAATATTCTGTTTTGAGTATCGTACATATAGATATACTTCCCGTTGGCTTCTGCCACATCGGGTATGGTACCCTTTATGAAATACTTATCGGAGATTGTCTTTTGAGAGCATGCACTCCCCAATACAACTGCAAGAACAATGCTTGCAGCAAAAAAAATCTTCTTCATGTAAAAGATGGGTTAGGTTGTCTATATTTCTTACACGTAAATCTGCTTCTAAAAGTTTAGCTGTTAGAGGATAAACAGATCGTATCATCACGCAAATATAAGGATAATAGCTAACAAACGGCACGACCTTAAAGAATAGCAAGACAAGCAACAAGAATATTAAATATATAATACATATATTTGCATATGTACTATACCTGCAAAATATCAATAAGGAATAAAGCTATGACAAATCATGAGAATAAGACTCTGCTTCAAGGCATAAGGGAGCCTCTATCAACACACTTCAAACCCATTTTTCGCTTATCTCCTTTTCGCTATCCGGCTTGGATTTGAAGAGAAATAGTTCTCTTTATTTGACACCTATATTAAGAGTTGACTGTATCTACCGGATCACAGGAGTCTTTTTCTACTCTACAGACTGTGGGGAAAAACTCTATCAAATAACATGAATAATATGGACTCTTCTTGTATTCTTTCTTATGGTACTATTTAGGCATTACAATACTTCTATTGTACAGCATAATCCAAAAGAACTCTTTAGCTTTATCACCTAATTTTCCTCTTTTTCATCCCATACTATCAATTTTTTCAGGACACATTAGTTTTTTCGAGAGCCATGTCAAGAGCCTCTATAAGTTTTTGCTTTTCATCGCTACCCACCGTTGAAAAACGCAAAAGAGGAATCTGATATAAAACCAGTATATGATCTTTTCTCAAGTCTCTCTGATACTGCTCTGTCTGCTTATTATGGTATAAATATCCATCTGTTTCTATAGCCAAAACCGGCTTTTTGCTGACACGATTGATAATGAGAAAATCAACATGAGTACCATAGTTTGAAAAGTAAGTCTTCTCTTCTTCATCCATAAGAGACGTATCCCTGATGATGCGGTATAGTGGTACATGACAAAGCGGAAGCAAGTGATTATATTCACTGTTCTCTGTGAGGACTTTATCTATCAAGGCAAATGTTAAGTTCTCAGAATCATAATTGGAAATCTTTGGATGATTCTTAATAAAAGCCAAACGTTGTTGGGTATAATGGCTATACAGATAGTCAAAAATAGAGTGAATCTTACTCTCCGTTATCGCAAAATTATTGTACTCAATATAAGATAGAAGTTCGCTTATATTGCCTTTCAATTCCTGTTCATTACCGGAAACAACCAAACAAAATCTCTCTTTTGCTCTTGAAATGGCCACATTCAGAAGATTGGGATCATCACTAAATTCCGTGATCTGATCATCT
Source organism: Porphyromonas canoris (assembly GCF_000765975.1). Classification (NCBI taxonomy): domain Bacteria; kingdom Pseudomonadati; phylum Bacteroidota; class Bacteroidia; order Bacteroidales; family Porphyromonadaceae; genus Porphyromonas; species Porphyromonas canoris. The sequence continues at coordinate 70,892 of NZ_JQZX01000002.1, read as the reverse complement.
ACAACACTCATGATTATAGTATCCTTTTCTCTTCCTTGGAACTTATGAATTGTTGCCGACTCAACGTCCGGAATCTGTTGTTGCAGCTCCTCAATCTGTGCGTTATATGGAGCTATAATTCCAATATCTTCAACATCAGATAAAACAGGTAATACTTCTCTCTTTATTACATCTATTTCCCTTTGATTATAATGGTTACGTTCGTGATTTCCTAAAGATGTCTTAACAGCCCAGAGCGTATCCGGAGCGTCGCTATCCTCTGTCATAATCAAAAGATTTCCACCATAAAACTTTTGGTTGCAGAAGTTGATAATACGAGGATGACAACGATAATGTTCTCTAAGTAGTGTCTGAGGCACATTCGGAACAATCTTGCAAATAGAGTGTAAAAAACTATTCTTAGCACAATCGTATCCTTCGGGAATATCAAACTCTTTGGCTATAAGATCAAGCTTTATTCTATCCTCTTTTGTAACGACATTGGGCAACTGCAATGTATCCCCTACAATTATCGCATTTTTAGCACAAGACATGGCTAAAACTCCGGTTTCAACAGAAACTTGAGAAGCCTCGTCCATTATGAGATAATCAAACAGAATATCGCCGACAATACAGTTTCGTGAAGAAAACGTTGTACTTAGAACAACCGGATACTGCTCTAAAAGAGACTCATAATCGTCCTCCAAGAATAAAAAAGGAAAGACAGTACGAGGCTTCTTCTCATACTTATTGAACAATTTATCCCTAAAAAGCTGCAATGAAACCTGATTAAGTTCTTCAGCCTCTTTCTTGGCATCGTAAGATCTTAGAGAAGTCTCTAAGCTTACAATATTTGCTTTCAATTCAGCGATCCTATGTATATAAAATAGTCTCTGTAGTTCCGGAATGATTGTACTTAATTTCTCTTTTTCAAACTGCATATCAAGCTTCAGAAAATACTTTCCTACCAAGCTCATCCATCTCCATTTCAAAGCTCCTAATAGCTTGGACAAGAAGTTGTGAGAAAGAGATTTTTCATGAGCTTCATACTCCTGAAACTGTATCCACAAACGAAGAAAGTGTGACGATTTTACAGATTTCAAGGGTTGTTCTAACACTCCCTCATCAATCTGTTGCTCCCTACAAAAGTGTTTCCATTCCAATTCAATGGACTGTAACTCTTGCTTCGACATGGCAAGTTTTTCTTGCCAAGAAAAGATTTTATCAAGCTTAGATAGTGTAGAATCAAGCCTATTTTTCACCATTCGCTCTTCCGACCGGCTGAACTTCCACTCTTTTATTTCTACCGGAACCTGAGGTTGATTGGCCATGAACAGATCCCGATTCTCTTTTTTTCCTAACGGAGCAACTATGAACCCAAATCCAAACTTGTTCAACTTCTCATAAACATTGGCTATTGCCGAGTTATTATTAGACACAACCAATACCGTCTGATCCCTCTCTACAATATTTGCAATTATGTTCAGTATTGTCTGAGTCTTTCCCGTACCCGGAGGCCCCTGAATAACACTGATCTGACTTTCAAAAGCCGAAACAACCGCTTTCTTTTGGCTGGCATTACACCCAAATGGGAAAATCAGTTTTGAACTCTTACTCTTCTTTATCCCTCTTCCCGGATTCAAGTAAGAAGCCAAAGCAATATCCTTATCTATAAAGCCGATACTCTCATAATGTCTCTCAAGAATTCCTTCACTGCTCTTACCCTCTTCTTTACCTAAAATATTAGTTGAAGCTACCGCCTTCAGGTACTCAAAAACATCACTTGAACGTTTATCTTTAAGACATGACTCTCTAATAACCAGCTCGCCATCAACAAGGATCTGCTTATAGCCGTTTTTATGTGTTACATGCCAATAATTCCTGTATCCATGAACAAAAACCAAGACCTTTTCTACATCGTAAACCCTCTTGTTACGAATATAAATACGACTATCGCTGATATCGACACCCCTCGGATCTTTTAACCAAAGAATACTCTCACAGCTATATCTGTACTTCTGATCGGATCCGTGAAACTTGACATAATACCACTTCTCTTTTCCATGGATCCACTCCACTTGAGCAGTCTTATTCTCTCCATGTATAAATATAAGATTCTTTGAAGTATCTATCATGACATCTCTATTTTGGGGACATAAATACTCTAAACAAAAAAGCTTCAATACACTGAAAAGATTTTATTAAAATATCGCTTTGCTACGAATGTACAATATCTTTTTCACTTACAAAGAGATAAACATGATCAGTTTGAATCAAATACAGTCCAGATAGAAAACAGGAGTAAATCTCCCCAAACTCTACGGTACATATCAACGAGTGTAGACAACACTGGGTCAATAAAATTCGTATCTTGGAACTCACAGCAAGATCTCACAACTCTTCACAACAATGAAAGCGAAGCTCATACTCATACTCCCTCTCATCCTCCTCTCTATATCGTGCCGACTAAAGGCGCAGACAAGCCCATTCTTCAACTTTGAAGACGTGTATCACGAATCTTTCATCGGCATCGGCTTTGGCACACTGAAAATGCAAAAAGAGATGGCACCTAATCTCGGTATCGCTCTAAACATCAATCTTTGTGGAGGCTTCATCAGCTACATGATCGGGCTGCCCAGAGAGCAACACTCCACTCGCTTAGGAAAAAAGATCAAGACTAAAGGAACACTTCTTCACGCCGGTTATCAGATCCCTATACACGACAGATTCCGAATTGCTCCGCTAATCGGCTACGCCTCATTCCGAAAATATGGCACTGATCTTTCCGAGAGAAAGAGAGGATTCGACTTCGGAGCGATGATGATCATAGACCTCAAGCACCTAAACCTGTATGCAACATACACAAGATTTGGATTCTACGCCGGATGCTCCATTGATGTAGGAAAATATCTTCCACGAACTTTCCCTCTGTGGTAACTCAAAAACGTTACTTGCCGATGCAATATATTTACCTCTCTATCAATTAGGCGATTAGCTTTTTAATCGGTACAAATACCCCTCAAATAAATGGGAAAGCAATTTTATCTTGCTGTTCTATAGGGATTTACATACTTGTACCGCATAGCTTAGTTCTCAGTCTTTCAATCTTCTTTTGAGTTTTTTATTCTGTAAATCAATAGATTACAACACCTCCGATTTGTGCTCAGCACGCTTGCTCACAGCAAAAGTACCTATTTTGGAGCATATTAAGGCAAAATAATGCAGGGAAAAATATTACAATCCCCCCTCTTGGGTATAATCCCGTATTTTATTCAAATAATATCCCCGAAAAGGGGTATAATTGATTCCCATTCCTTATATTTGCCACTAATAAGGTATATAATACTCTTTCAGAAGAATTCGAATGCCAAATCATAAGTAAGTAAATGAATATGGGCAAAAGCTATAACATACCTACATTGCCTCTCGCCTTTGATGTAGAGAGCAAAGAGATATTACGACAGGTGAACAAGGCCAATCGAGCTTTGGCGGAATTAAAGGGGATAGCAGCAACAATTCCTAACGAAGCGATACTGATTAGCACCTTGACCCTTCAAGAGGCAAAGGATAGTTCCGAGATAGAGAATATCGTCACAACGCAAGATGATCTCTACAAAGCTGAGATAAATATAGAGAAGCAACTTATAACAGCGGCTACCAAAGAGGTCCTTAGGTATCGAGAAGCTTTACAGCGAGGATTTGAATTGGTTAGAAAAGATGCTCTATTAACCAACAGCAGAATAAAGGATATTCAAATGCACCTTGAGGGAAATAGAGCAGGTTTTCGTTCACAAGCAGGGACAATGCTAAAGAATGGTCAGGGAGAAACCGTTTACACTCCACCTCAAAATATAGATGATATAGAGAAGTATATGGCAAACCTTGAGGCTTTTATCAATAATCCTGAGATGTGTGAAGTCGATCCTCTAATCAAGATGGCGATTATACATCATCAGTTTGAGAGTATACACCCCTTCTATGATGGTAATGGACGAACGGGGCGTATTATCAACGTGCTCTATTTGGTGATAAATGACTTGCTTGACTTGCCAATTCTCTACTTAAGCAGGTATATTACTCAAAATAAATCGCAGTATTACTCCTTGATTCAAGCTATTAGGGATAAGGGCGAAGATAACTCGTTGGAGTGGGAAGAATGGATCCTTTTCATTCTTAAAGGAGTCGAACAAACGGCTCGCGACACCATTCGATTGGTGCAGGGGATCTCTAAGCTAATGCAGGAGTATAAGCAGATTCTGCGTCCTCTATTTGGCAAGAACTATAAACACGAGTTGCTCAACAATCTATTTTATCATCCTTATACTAAAATCGAGTTTATGCAGAGGGACTTGATGGTTCAGCGTAAAACGGCTACTAAGTATTTGAATATGATGGTCGAAGAGAGAGTTTTAGTTGTTGTAAAGATTGGAAGAGAAAATTATTACATTAATCATGCTCTTATGGACTTGTTTCTTAATCAGGGTTCTGCATTACCACGACAAGATGAAACGATAGAATCGGTGACAGATAATCAATCACCTTTATGATGTGTACCTGAAAAGCCTCTTTGGGGTACACATTTTCGAAATATGTACCCCAAAGAGGCAAAATGGGTACATATCCTTGAGACGTGTACCCGAAAAAGGCTTTTCGGGTACATATTCAGAGTATGACACCTCAAATAATTGATGAAAAATGATAGCGAGGACAATCATAGCGCAGTACGTGAAAGAGATGCGCAAGAAATATAAACTGACACAGGTAGACCTCTCTGAGAAAGCAGGAGTAGGGCTACGCTTCGTTCGTGAACTGGAGCAAGGCAAGACCACGCTTCGCCTTGATAAAGTCAATAAAGTCTTTGAACTTTTCGGTTCTGAGTGTGGACCAGTACCAATGAAACGAGAAGGAGATGAAGTATGAAGCAGGCTATTGTTTATTGGAAGATGCTCAAGGCAGGTGTTCTCACAGAAAGTGATGAGGGCTATTCCTTTGCTTACGACAAGGACTATCTGACTATGCCCGAAGCTCAAGGCATAAGCCTAACAATGCCTTTGCGAGAAAAGCCTTTCCAAAGTAATGCTCTTCATCCATTCTTTGATGGACTTATCCCTGAGGGATGGCTATTAGATATTGCTCAAAAGAATTGGAAAATAGAAGCAAGAGATCGAATGGCTTTACTGTTGGCTTGTTGCCGAGACTGCATTGGGGCGGTAAGTATTGAACCTCTAAATACGGCCGAAGATGAAGAATAGATGCTTATACTGCTACGAACCTTTGGTTAGTGGAGAGGTAGATTACCATGCCAAGTGTTGTCGCAAATTGTTTGGAACGCCCCAAGCACCGATATTGCCTTATACAAGTAGTGAGGTACGAGCATTGGCTGACGAGGTTGTTCGTTCGCAGACCACAGTGACAGGAGTACAACCCAAGCTATCTCTTGACTTTGATCAGATGAGCCATTCCCCCAAGCGATTTACCATCGTGGGCTTGTGGGGACGGTTTATTCTTAAACCTCAAACAGAGCGTTATCCGCATCTCCCCGAGCTGGAAGATGTGTCGATGCACCTTGCAGAGATTGCCAAGATAGAAACTATTCCTCATGGACTGATGCGATTCAGCGATGGCGAACTATGCTATATCACTCGTCGCATAGACCGAACAGGGCAAGGAGAGAAGCTCCCAATGGAAGATATGTGTCAGTTGTCAGAGCGTTTAACGGAGTATAAATACAAAGGCTCACACGAGCAGATAGCCAAGCTGATCTCCAAGTATAGCTCTGTGCCAAAACTTGATCTTGTCAAGTACTGGGAGCAGGTACTCTTTTCGTGGCTGATAGGTAATGCCGATATGCACCTCAAGAATTACTCGCTCTATGCTCCAGAGGGAAATGAATATCAACTCACTCCAGCTTACGACCTGCTGTCTACGGCACTTGTTATTCCTGAGGATACAGAAGAACTTGCATTGACCCTCTGTGGCAAAAAGCGCAAACTCACTCGCCAACACTTCCTCGAAGCGATGACAGCCTCTGGACTAGATAAGAAAGTGTGTGACAATATTTTCGCTCGCTTCCAACACATCCTCCCCGAATGGGAAGCCTGCATCCGTCATAGCTTCTTACCGACAGAGATGCAGGAACAATATATAGTATTAACAAAATATAGATTTGAAGTATTCAATCTAAGCATATAATAGAATGGCTAAGAAGAAAAAGGAAGAGACGTTAAGTCTTGAAAGTATATTATTCAACTGTCGAGATTACCTCCGTAGTAATGCAACACTCAATGACAAGAGAGACCTACTCTTGACATTGGTATTCCTCCGCTTCATCGGTGAGAAGTTTGAGGATGCTCAAGAGACATTGCGTCAGAGTTTCATCGAGAGTGGAATCACTGACGAAGCCATCATCTCAATGCGGCTCAATAACCCTCGAGCATACGGAGGAACTGCATTTGTCCCCAAGAAGGCTCGATGGAGTCTCTTCTTGGAGACACCAAGTGAAAAGCTAAATAGTACACTGGACGATGCACTCCAATGTCTAGAGGAGAGTGGAGATACTCTCAAAGGGTGTGTGCGCTTAGGTCTATTTACTGCTATAAATTTGGAGAAGAGTGTCATCAAAAAGGTGGTGGATGAGGTCAATAAGATTTCGCACAAGGTCTTCGGAGAGCAGAAGGATCTCATCGGACGGGTATATGAATACTTCCTCAAGTCTTTTGCTGTCAATGCCTCCAAAGAGGAGGGCGAATTCTATACTCCTCACGATATTGTAGAGCTGATAGCTGCCTTTATAGAGCCTTATGATGGTACACTCTACGATCCCTGCTGTGGTTCGGGTGGTATGTTTGTGCAGTGTGCCAAGTATGTAGAGGAAAAGGGTGGAGACATCGCCCAAATCAATGTATATGGTCAAGAGAACGACCCTGCGACCTATCGTTTGGCTAAGATGAACTTAGCGGTGCGAGGTATTTCGCACCACTTAGGCGAGCGGAATGCCTCCTCCTTCACCAACGACCTACACAAAGGACTCACCTTTGATTACATTATGGCTAATCCTCCCTTTAATCTCAAGCGGTGGTACGACACGGCACTCAGCACCGATCCTCGATGGGCAGATTATGGTGTGCCACCAGAGAGCAATGCCAACTATGCGTGGATACTGCATATCCTCTCGAAGCTCAAAGCTGGACGTGGTGTCGCAGGTTTCCTCCTCGCCAATGGTGCATTAGGCGACAGTGATGCCAGTGAGATACGTCGCAAACTTATCGAAGGAGACAAGGTAGAAGCCATTATCGTACTTCCCAGAGAGTTATTCTACGCTACTGATATATCTGTTACCCTCTGGATACTTAACCAAAACAAGAGAGGTGGCACCTATCATGGTCGAAGGCTACGCAATCGCTCGGGCGAAATCCTATTTATGGATCTCCGTCAATGGACGAGCAATGCAGTAAAAGGCGAACAAAAGAAAAAGGTAGAATTGCTATCAGACCAAATACGTAAAGCAGCTGATATCTATTTTCGTTGGCAGAGAGAGGGCACGGACGGTACGCAATATGCCGAACCCGAACTCTATCGATCAGTGGGTATAGACGAACTGCGAGCCAATGACTTTACACTGGTTCCCAGTCGTTATATCGAGTTTGTAGATAGGGATAGCCAGATTGACTACCACCAAGTACTCACCGCAACAGCTAACACAGTGTCTGACCTACTCAAGCGTCAAAGAGAGAATGATAAGAGGTTACGTCAAGCGCTTAAACAATTAGGTTATGATTGCGAATAAAACGAAGTGGATACGCCTCGGGGATTATATTGAGGAGGTGGACGAAAGGAACGCAGAGGGGCAATATGCTGTGGAGAGTGTGAGGGGTATCAGTGTAGATAAAGTGTTTATTGATACCAAAGCAAATATGGAAGGGGTATCTGTGCATTCTTATAAGGTTGTAAGCTCTCGTATATTTGCCTATGTGGCAGATACCTCTCGGAGAGGAGATAAGGTAGCCTTGGCTTTTAATTCAGCGAATGAAAGCTATCTGATCTCTTCAGTATACACTACATTTACGACCAAGGTGGAGTTGCTCCCCGAATATCTCTATATGCTGTTGAATCGAGGAGAGTTCGATCGCTATGCTCGCTTCAATTCTTGGGGAAGTGCTCGAGAGACTTTTAGTTGGGAAGAGATGTGTCGAGCTAATATCCCTTTGCCATCCATAGAAGTTCAACAAGAGTTAGTCGATACTTACACTGGACTAAAGTGTTTAGCCGAGGAGAACGAAGCTTTAATAGCCCCTCTTACGGAGGCTTGTCAAGCATTTATCGTAGACTGCCAAAAGAAATATCCTATGGTAGATCTCGGGAAGTATATAGAAGAAAAAGATGAGAGAAACTCAGATTTGTCTGTTACTCTTTCACAAGGTATAGCCAATACAAAGGTGTTCCAAGAACCAAAGCAAGTATCTGTAAATTCTAAATCTGATAAAATTGTTCGCAAAGGTCATTTTGCATACAATCGTGCAACTACACGGAATGGAGAAAAAATATCTATAGCATATCGCATGGGAGAGGATTGTACCGTTTCATCTGCGTATTGTGTTTTTCAAATAATAGAAGAGAAAGTACTTAACCCAAACTACCTCTGGCTTTGGTTCTCTCGTCCCGAATTTGATCGTTATGCTCGATATATGTCTAAAGGGAGTGCTCATGAGTTTTTCGATTGGGAAGAGCTTTGTCGTGTTCAAATCCCTCTTCCTCCCCCTGAGGTTCAGCAGTCAATAGTAAATCTTTATCACTGCATTGAGGAAGCTCAAAAGATTGCCAGCGAAGCTCGAACACAATTACAAACTCTATGTCCGGCACTGATACAGTTTGCTGAACATCACTAAAAAGGACGAATATGAAGTTTTATGAAAGTGAATATGAGGAAGCCCTCATAGACTTGCTACAGCAGGAAGGATGGGAGTACACACACGGAGGTAATATAAGACGTAACAATAGAGATATTCTCATCTCCAGAGACCTACGCCAGTACCTCCAAGAGCGCTATCCTGCATTGGAGGCTAATGACCTGGACGAAATTGTCAGCCATCTACAACATACGGGGGGACAGACTCATTTTGATATACTCCGCAATACGTATCGTCTACTGCGAGACGGCTATCGCTATACTCGTCACTCCGATGATGAGATTTTCGATATAGAGTATCTCGATTTCGGTACGCCTTCGGACAATCGCTTTCGTTGTGTCAATCAATACGAAGTGGGCTATGGGATACAAGGGGATAGGCGTATCCCTGATGTGCTACTCTTCGTCAATGGTATCCCCCTCTGCATCTTTGAGCTAAAGAATCCTACGGATGCCACGGCAACCATAGCAGATGCCTATCAGCAAATCCATACTCGCTACATGAGGGATATACCGCATCTACTGCGCTACTGTCCGCTCTCCTGTATCAGCGATGCGACCGCCAACAACACCAAACTGGGTACGACCTATACGCCCTATGAGCATTATTATGCTTGGAAGAAAGTCAATAACGAAGACAAGGCTGCAGAGAAAGGTTTGGACCAAGTGCGTACAATCGTATCGGGTGTGTATGCCCCTATGCGCTTTCTGGAGATCGTGCGTGATTATATCTACTTCCCAGACGAGGTGTATCCTAAACAGGAAGAAGTTGTCTGTCGCTACCCTCAATTCTTTGCGACTCGTATGCTCCGAGAGAGTGTAGTCCAAGCATTTGAGAGACAAGATAACAAGGGAGGTACTTACTTTGGGGCTACGGGGTGTGGCAAGACCTATACGATGATGTTTTTGGCTCGCCAACTCTCCTTGCGTTGTCCCGAACTTGGTTCTCCGACCATTGTGATGATCGTAGACCGTGAGGATTTGCAGTCCCAAGCGGGCAAATTATTTTTACGCTCTGAAGATTTTCTCTCGATAGGTGCAGCCAAGATTATCGCTGACCGAGAGAATCTCAAGACTGAAATGTCCCTTCGGCAGTCGGGAGGCTTCTTTATCTGTACCATCCAGAAGTTTTGTGAGGAGATAGGGCTGCTCAATACACGACACAACATTATTTGCTTTTCCGATGAAGCTCATCGTAGTCAAGTACGGCTCAACACTCAACTCAAGGTTCGGCATACAGCCAAGGAGGGAGCATCACCCAAAGAGACTGAGCAAATAGGAGCTTTTGTCACGAAGCCTTATGCCGAGCATCTACGTACCGCCTTCCCCAACGCTACTTTCGTCGGCTTTACCGGTACGCCCATAGATGAGACGATACAGGTCTTTGGTGGGATTGTCGATAGCTATACGATGAAGCAGGCTGTTGATGATGGCATCACCGTAGGCTTGAAGTACATCCCACGCATCGCCAAGGTTACACTCGACACTGCTAAAGTCGAAGAAATAGACCGCTACTACAATCAGTGTGCAGAGGAGGGAGCGACAGAGGCTGATATTGCCACCAGCAAGAAGGCAATGAGTGCGATGGAGGTTATCTTGGGGGATGATGAGCGACTGGAGCGACTCGCCAAGGATATAGCAGAGCACTATACTCAGGCTTGTAACAACAAGGCAGATGTGCCACAAAAGGCTATGATCGTGTGTAGCAAAAGGTCTATTGCATACAACCTGTTGAAAAAGTTTGAGTCCTTATATCCAGACTGGTTCGTTGAGCGAAAGTCTCCTGATGATACGTTGCTGAGTGAAGAGAAGCTACGAAGTCTACCCCTAATGCCTACCATTGCTATGGTGGCAACACGTGGAAAGGATGACCCGAAAGAGATGTATGACTATCTGGGTGATAGGAGTCGGACAAAGTTGCTGGACGATGCGTTCAAAATGGAGCAGTCCAATTTCAGTGTCGTCATAGTCGTCGATATGTGGATTACGGGCTTTGATGTCCCCTGCCTAACTTATCTATATAATGATAAGCCATTGCAGAAACAAACGCTCATACAGACCATTAGTCGTGTGAACCGCAAATTTGCAGGCAAGGAGTTTGGGTATGTCATAGACTATATCGGTATCCGAAAGAATATGATGGAGGCAATGAGTCGATTTGGCGGAGAAGACTTTGGACCAAGTGAAGATGATGTACAGCAGGCATTGGAAGCTCTCATCGTAGAGATTGACCTCATTAAGAAGCTCTTTGTGGGCTTTGATCTCACTCCTTTCATCGACAAGAATACAAAGCCATTGGAGCGATTGGAATGCCTTTCCGAAGCTGCCAATCATATCCTGTCGCAAACGTCTGGATGGAACAAAGACCAAGGCAATCGTCCTCCAAAAGCCGTCAGCGCTCAAAGTTATTTCTTAGCTCATATCAAACGCCTTCGAGTAGCGTATGATATTTGTCAGCCATCAGCTGTTCTTAACCACGAATTGCTTTCGCTCTCGCAATGCTTTATGGCGGTAGCTTCTTATATTCGTAAGACTTCTGGTGACAAGCACGATGCTGAGAGTATGAATAGAGTCGTGGAGAAGATGGTGAGAGAAGCACTGATGTGTAACTCTGTGGTCAGTATTCTTGATACCGATGTAGAGGAACAGATTTTTAGTCCTGAGTTTGTAGCACAACTTGAGGGTATCAAACTACCCGCAACAAAGTTGGAAGTATTGGTAAAGATGCTCCGCAAAGCCATTAGAGAGTATAAGAATACCAATAAAATCGCAGCAGAGAAGTATGAGGATCTACTAAAGGAAACATTGGACAAGTATCACGAACGTCGATCTGCTCTTTCGGCAGAAGAAGCCTCGCATACACAAGCGACAGCAGTTTCTGAGATTATGGAAGAGGCAACAAAACAGGCTCTGGAGCTTCTAGAACAGCTCGGCAAGGATCGAGAGAGCTTTCGACATCTGGGTTTGACCTTTGAGGAAAAGGCTTTCTATGATATTTTGATGCACTTACGAGATAAGTACAATTTCGAGTATGGAGAGGATAAAGAGGAGAATGGTTTTATCTTCAATGACAAGTGTAAGATATTGGCGAAGAAGATCAAGGAACTGATAGACATCCAATCCTCTTTCACCGATTGGCTCAACAATAGTAATATCCGTGCAGACCTCAACAACAAGATATTCATCTGTCTACACCAAAATGGTTATCCGCCTCAATACAATGACGAGGTGATCGACCAAGTGATGGAGCAGGTGGAACACTTCAAGGAATATGGAGGTGAGTAGTAATAGATATTGGAAATGCTTATAGTGTTTCTTTTGTAATCAAAAAATAGCTTTTTCGCAGAGCATTAGCTTTGCTTATAATGAATATGAAACAGGAAATAAATATACAAGAGGTCATAGAGAATGGTGGCAATGTGATTAAGACAAGAGATGATCGTGAATTGATTGTCGTTGGCCAAGATGGCAAAGTGCTTAATATGGAGGATTGTAGCTGGTTGCCCGACAACGAGAATCCTGTTGTGAACAACGTTTTCCGCTCACGTATAGAACCTTGGCTAACGTCACTTTTTCAGTCTGAACACTTATCACTTTTGTGCGGGTCTGGAATAACAAATGCCATTAGCTTCTTAGCAGGAGCAGGTTCTGGCACCACAATGGGTGAGACTACATTTTCCAACTACAAAGATCAGATTGAATCTGCGGCTCGGGAATCAGCACAATCTAGTGGAAGAGAGAATGGTAATATTGAGGATCAAATAAGGGCAGCCAACGATTTGCTCCGAGGATTAAAAATCCTTCAAGATAATGACAATGCCACAAAATTAGAGCAGGAACTAAATTCGATCATTTCAAATTTTGCAAAGTCCATATTAGAGTCTGAGAATAAAATAGCAACTTCCAAGGAAGATCCCATAAAAGATGAGGCTGTAAACACGCAAAAAGATGAGTCAGAAGCTCCCCAAGATAATAAACCTAAAAATGAGGGAGTAACAACTAAGCAGGATAAGCGAGAGAAAGCCTATTTAATACTGGTTAACTTCCTTCTAAGCTTTGCAAGTCGTACAGGCAATAAAGAAAGACTAAACATCTTCACAACCAACTATGACCGCCTAATAGAAATGGGAGCAGAGTTGGCTGGAATCCACCTAATGGATAGGTTCGTAGGGACTATGATGCCTATATTCCGCTCTTCGAGACTCAATCTTGACATTCACTACAATCCCCCTGGTATTAGAGGAGAACCCCGTTATTTGGAAGGTGTAGCACGTCTAACAAAACTTCATGGATCTGTTGATTGGGTGCAGAATGGAGGAGAGATACGCCGTATAGGACTTCCGTTTGGTGCAGATAGTATTGAACCCTATTTGCAGGCTCCAGGTTTGTATGGAGCAGACGCTTTGAAATTGATGATTTATCCAAATTCCGCTAAGGATCGTGAAACGGCAGAATACCCATATGTGGAATTGTTCCGAGACTTTGCCGCCTCCATTTGCAGACCTAATAGTACTCTAGTTAGCTATGGCTACGGATTTGCGGATGAGCATATAAATAGGGTCATCCATGATATGCTCACCATCCCTTCAACTCACCTGGTCATTATTTCGTATAACGATCCAATAGGTCGCATCTTAAAGTTTTATTCTGAGTCAGCACATAAAGCTCAGATGTCTATATTAATAGGGAATAATTTGGGGGACATTACGCATCTTGCCAATGACTACCTACCTAAATCTGCCATTGACAGAGCTACGATTAGAATGGCTGAGTTGTTACAGCATCGTATGGGGGCTTCGAGTTTAGACAAGCAGACTACAGCCAGACAATCGGTGTCTATTGCAGAGGTAGGAGTACAAATTAATTTAGAGTCTTAATTGCATAGTTTATGGCTACAACACCCATCGAATATCTTGCTTCTCTACGCATAGGTACGGTAGAATACATCTCTCCAGATAGGATAGAAGTACAGCTTGACATAGAATCTCCAGAAAGTGTTGCATTAAATACAGGAACACCTCGAAACTTTCCTCGCATCAATGGCTATGTTATGATACCTGTTGACCTCGGTTTTATTGTTGGGCAGGTGTCATGGATCACTATCCAACGCTCTCCTTACCCTAAGCGGAGAGGTTTTCAAGATTTTGGTTTGATTGATTTGCCTTTTCCTCTAAGGAAAATGGAGCTTCAACCTGTGGGAACTCTTCGTTCTATTGAGGCTGGTTATAAGTTTAAGCGAGGTCTTGAGGCTTTTCCATCTGTAGGAGACATAGTGATATTACCGACAGATGAACAACTCCGCTCCATCATAGAGTCTGGAGATAATAGAAGAGTTTATATAGGCAATAGTCCATTAGTAGGGAATGCCAAGGTGATGATTGATCCTGATCGTTTATTTGGAAGGCATCTTGCAGTACTCGGAAATACAGGTAGTGGAAAATCTTGCTCTGTGGCAGGATTGATACGATGGTCTATTGAAAGTGCTCGAGAGAAACTTGTTGATAAGGAAGGGAAAGTAAATAGTCGCTTTATTGTATTAGACCCGAACGGGGAGTATAGTAAAGCCTTTGCGGATAAATCGAACGCAAATATCTACACGGTTAATGTCGAAGGGGGGGCTGAAAAGCAACTTGAAGTTCCGATGTGGTTTTGGAATACAGACGAGTGGTGTGGATTCACCAAAGCCTCTCCCAAAACCCATAGGACGACCATTGTTCATGCCCTAAAATCGGTAAGAAGTGGTAATATCATCGAAGGGCAAACAAAAGAGAGAGAGCTGGCAAACTATGTTCGTACTGTTATTGACACTATTGAGGTCAACAAAGCATCTGGTAATCCTTGGGGAAAATTCCCGTTCCCAAAGAATTTTCACCAATCCGTAGAAAAGTGGGCAAGCGGAATTATATGTGAACCAGGATACTCAGAAGAATTAAAAGGAACGATTCAAGCATTTCAAGACCAAATTGCAGAATTAATAAATGCTAGGTCAGGACAATATCCTCATTATGACTATTCAAGAGAAGATATTGATAATATAATAGATAGATTAAAGGAGGTCTACATTAAAGCTGGGGGAAGAGAAGAGGAATTTTTGCCTACAGATGAGGATAGTCCTATCCCATTCACTGGTGACAATTTAGTTCGTTCCATAGAGGCTAATGCAGAGATACTGAAAACAACAGACTATATTGTGACGCTAATGCCTCGTATCAAAACATTACTGACAGATGTACGTGTCAAGAAAGTTATTGATAACAATACTCTAGAATTAAGTGACTGGTTAGATGATTATATTGGAGCTAACGGTGAGGAGTCTCTAACAATTATTGATTTATCTCTACTTCCATCAGATGTGACAAGTATCATTACAGCGGTTATAGCTCGTATGATATTTGAAACACAGCAACGTTATCTCAAGCTGAATAAGCAATGTTTGCCAACAGTGCTGGTTATGGAAGAGGCTCACTATTTTGTCAAGCGATACAATGATGATGCAGAAAATACAGGACCAACCATTCAATGCTGCAAAATATTTGAGAAAATAGCAAGAGAGGGACGAAAGTTCGGATTGGGACTAGTTTTGTCATCGCAAAGACCATCTGAGCTATCGCCGACAGTTTTGTCTCAATGCAATTCGTTCCTACTACACCGTATATCAAATGATAGGGATCAAGAATTAATTCACCGTTTATTGCCTGATAATATGAGAGGAATTCTCCGTGAAATGCCATCACTCCCCTCGCAATATGCTGTCCTATTAGGTTGGGCTTCAGAGTTGCCTGTCATGGTGAAAATGCGAACATTGCGTGAAGGACAGCGTCCTCAGTCTGATGATCCTGATTATTGGGATGTTTGGACAAGATTGAAAAAACGAGAAATCGACTGGAGCAATGTTGCCAATGAGTGGCAAAATAAAAAAGCTGAATCTACAGAGACTTAAGCTGTTCATAGTTGTATAGAGTTATAGCCAACTCACAGAAACTGATACGCTATTGCTTATATTATCAAATTATAATGTTGCTAATCATCCTCCAATTTAGGGATGCTTACTAAGTTATATAGGAGAAGGATGGTTCCTATGGAATAGATATGTTCACCCACGGTCATTGCCGTGGGTGAACGTTTTTGCTTTTTTTAGTGGAAGATTTAGTGCTGGAGCTGACGAGAGAGCGAGGTTTGCTCCTCTGTGAGTCGTTGTTGCTGGAGGGCGAGTTCGGCTTGGCGTTGGATTGTGAGTTCGTAGTTGCTGACTTGGTGGCGTAGTTCGCGAATGGTGTCGGAGGAGCTTTCAGAGGAGAAGAGGCTGTCAAGATGGGCGATTGTTGGATTACTGTAGCCTTGCTCCATACGTAGGATGCGGTAGCGAAGGGCGTAGCTTTCGTGGGTCTGATTGGCATTACGGAGATATACTGCCCAGCCAATTGTATAGGCGAGGAGTACAAGAGATATACCCCAGATGAGCCACTCCACCCATCGCTTGACATCAAAGAGGTAGTACTTCTTGACTGTTGGAGGAGATTGAGTTTCTTGGATTTTCTCGGATAGAGAGGCTATGCTTTCGGCTTGTCGCTCTTGGGTCTTTGTGATGCCATCTTTGATTTCTCGGATTCGTTTGCCTAGGACGATAGCGACATCTGTCAGTTCACTCTTGAATTTGCCATCTATCTCAATCTTTTGTCCAATAAGGCGTGCTACATCCGTAAGAGAGATGCCATCCTCTTCTGATGATGTAGTTGTTGAGATTGGTTGAGATGCGAGGTTGGAGACACTCGTTTTGAGTTCTCTGTTCTGTTGCTTGATTTCCTCGAGTACTTCGAGAAGGATGTTCATTTGTTCGTTCATAATTTTCTACGTTTTAGTTTCTTATTAGCTTGATTTCTTAGTTTACGTTGGAATACGAGTTCTGCGACATCTACGGCAGGCGCATTGCTATCGAATAGCCCCTCGCCAAGATCTTCTATGGCTTCATCAAGCTCCCCGATAAAACTTTCTGTTTCAGAGGATGGGTGAGGTGCTTGCTTTGCATTCTGTTCTAAAGCAAAGGAGAGTTTGGAGTAGCTACACGAGCGGTCTATGTGCGAACCACTGAAACTTACGCCATCTTTGCAGAAGAGTACGCCCTCTACCTGATCGGTCTGTCCTTTTGTCTTGAATTGTATGTCTATCCCTTGGCGTCTCAGAGCAGAAGAGAGTTCGTCCCAATTCTGACATCGAGGTAATACGGTTTTGATGGTATCGAAGATTTCATACCGAAGTCGGTCATTTCCTCGAAGCCGATTACGTTTTACTGCCTCTTTCCCTTCGCCCCATTTTAGTTGGTTAGCCTCGGTGATTTCTTTGCAGACCTTTGTTGAGCGGTACTTTTCGTTGCTGTCGGAAATAGTTTTTCCGTTGTTGTCTATACGATTGATGCAGATGTGTACGTGGGGATGCTCTCTGTCGAGGTGGCGCACAATGAGATATTGCGTATGTCCGTAGCCCATCTTCTGCAAGTATTGTATCGCCAAGTTATTCATCGTCTTGTCGTCCAGTCGCTCAGCATCCTCAGCCGAAAAGCTCAAGATGGTATGACAGACTATTTTCTTAACATTAGGACGCATTGAGGCTTGTAGCGCAAAGTCGTTGGCTATCTCGTGAGACGAAGCATCCCTCCTAACTCCTTCTGCATAGAGAACTCTCGCTTTCCCCTCTTGCTTCCCGAGGACATAGGCAAGCACTCCAGAAAAGGATGTTCCTTTGATTATCTTGGCTATCATGATTTCAGAGCTTTGAGCTGTTCATCAACTAAAAGTTTGAGCATTCGTAGTTCGGTCGGTATGGTAGAGATACCAAAAGTGTGAAGGCGATGAGCAATTTGATTGATGTTGTTTGCTATGCCCGAGAGCTGGCGTATCTCTCGCATCTGCTCAGGCGTAACTCTTGGCTTGATGAAACTCTCAGAGATGAGCATTCTCAGAAATTCATTTTTATTGATACCAGCCTCTGAGGCTTTACTTTTGAGAGTGAAGTACTCCATCGTATTCAGTTTTAGTAGGACGGAGTAGCTTCTCTTCTCGGATAGTTTTTTAGTGGGGCGTCCCCCTTTCTTTTTATCTTCTGTTGTCATTGTTCCTTTCGTTTTATTGATGAGACCATCGGGATTATTTCGCCCAGTTTGATGGGCGTTGAGGAGGTTTTGGGTAACCCAAAACACAAACTTGCTTCTCTACCTATGCAGTCTTCTCTTCTGTGGAAGAGGTTGTGCCAATCTTTGCTCTTTCACGACCCGAAGTCCGAGTTTATCAATCAAAAGTTGGAGGTTGGGATTTTGCCGAATGAGGTCTTTCAGTACACTACTTTGCGTCTTGATTTGGAGGAGGTAATCGGCAATATCGTAACCTGCTTGCTGGTCTTGGAGAGGAGCATGTTTCTCCAAATAATCGAAGAGCTGCACCTCCATTCCGAGGCTCTGCATCATCTTTAGTTTCTCCTGCCAATAGTCTGTTGCTCCGAGGTCGGGAAAGAGAACTACCTGACGCCCGAAGAAGGGAACGAGATTACTGCTTTTGAAACACCCGTGCTTTCCACCAGTTGCCAGCCACAGATATTGAGGTAGATAATGAGACGCAATGAGTGCCGTCTTTTCGCTCTCAACCAGAGCGATTGGTTTCTGCTTATCGGCATCAAGAAGATGCTCCCCGAAAAAGCATTGACTAAGGTTGTAGTTTGGACGTTTGAGCAAACTATGTACCCATGTGATATGATTGAATGGTTGCTTTACTCGCTTGCCAGTCTCAGGATCGTAGAGCATAATCTTGCCTGTTCTGACTCTACCGATAGTGTCTATCTGCCAGAATACGGTTGCCCCTTCCCAATGTTTAGATGTGCCAACGTGATAACGGTGTATCAGTTGGAGTGCTTCGTCCTCTCCAAGTTGTTCGGAAAGAAAGCAATAGAGGTTGTTATGCTTATATCCTCTCAAGGTCTGCTCCATCGTTGCTTTCTCTATGAAAGATGGCGGTAGAATGATAGGTGTCGGTTTGTAATCAACACTATCAAACGAATACAACTCTTCTTTCGCTAATGGATGCTCGGCAAAGTAATCTTTGGGAGTAAAGTGGTAACCACAACGCTGTTCGTGGTCGCAACGTCCCACGTTATCAGGGAACTCTATTTTCCCCTCCGTGTCTATGTAGCGAGCGAAACATCTGGGGCGTTCGCACGCTGGGCAGGTATGGCGTGTGCGCACACCTTTATATGGGTCTAATTTGAATCTATAATTGCTCATTGATAAATTTGATTTGAATAGCACACTATCTGCACTTTGTTCACTTTCGGGTTAATAAGGAATAGGGAAATGCTGATAATGCAGAAAGTGCGCTGGGTTAAACATTGAGTTTATGGTAAAGTCCGTGTCGCTCCTTAGCAAAGAGGTGTCCAATATTGCGACTGAGAAAATCCTTAAAAGCCCTCTCTTTCATCCCCAATCGCTCGGCAATACTCAGGGCTTCGGCAGTCTGAAAGGATGCTGGCAGTTCGGCAAGGAGTTGTTGCTGTTGCTGAGTGAGCTGAATACCTGCAATCTCTGAGTGCACTTGCTGTGCCGAATGGAGAAAATACTCGGTAAGAGTAATGGCTCGTTCCACAGAGACAAGGTCAATCTCGCTCTTATCTCCCTCGGAACACGCCCAACGAGCCATTTGGATGATAAGGCAAAAGCGAATGACATACACTTCCAACTTACAGTAGACTCCGACGAGAGTTTCGTTGGGTTCGGTATCGCAGAGTTTGGCATGCTCCTCTTGCCACATATAAAGTCGAGCCTTAGCATCTTCGGCAAAGGAGATAATCTCAGGAAGTAGTTCTCCCTCTTCGTCTTTGGAGCAAGGCATCTCAATAAGTTGCTGAATTATACTCGACCATCGTCCTTCGGTGCTTTCGGGAAGTTCTGTTCTGCTCCATCGGGCTTTTTGCTGTAGATTGGGCATCACAAAAAGGATACGGTCTATAAAACCATTACTGGAGCGTTCCCCCTTGGATAGCTCTCCGAGTATCTTCTTTTGGATAGTGCCTACAACAGAGATATAGGGACGCTTGATAAAAATGGAACTCCGATTTCCTTTGCGATCACTGATGGTTGCCTTAGCACTGAACACAGAGAGCCAAAACTGTTCCTCGGAACCGCTGTTGTAGCGATTGAAGTTCTTGAACCAAGCCGAAAGTTCATCCGTCCACAAACAAAGACCTCGCTTATTCTGAGCATGGATAAAACTCAAACCTTCGGGCGTGATGTCAGAGACGATAAATCTTCTTCGTATAGGCTCTGTCGGTTGCTCTGAGTGACCAGCCTCTATACGCTCCTTACGGCTCATCCGTGCAACATTGTCATACTCAGTGTAGGCTTGTTCGTAGAGCTTATTCTCCTGATAGTCAAAGTCAAGAAAAGGTTTCATCGCAAAACTAAGCGGATGACTTTTGTTCGTGCCAGGGCGTCCGACTAATGCCACGTAAAGCATTGCACTTTCTTGCCACCCTCGTTTGAGTTGGGCAAGATGCGTATTCCCTATGCCAACAGCGATAGCCACCAGCATTGCCGATGCGATATAGTCGATAGGAAAACCTTGACACTCGTGGACTTCAGCAATGATATTTCGTATCTCAGAGGGAAAGATACCAATGGGAAAAGCAGAGTCTGAGAATGACAATCCCAATTCGATGGCTTTATCCAGCAGGACTTCTGGCACGATTGTTTGTTCTCCCATAGCCCATTATCCTTTGAATGATTTAGGCTTGTGTCGGATGCCTGCTCTTATGGAGGATAATTGTTCCTCTGAGGAGGGCGCATAAAGGATACCTTTACGTCCACTTTCTACCCATTGCAGTAGCTCTTCTTTATAGAAATATAGCTTCTTGCCACGTTTGTAAGCTGGGATAATCCCCTTACGGACGAGAGCATAGATGGTAGGTTTTGCTTTTTGAATGACTTCGCACGCTTCATCTATACCAATGAGAGATTTCTCTTCAGGTATAGGCGGACGCAATGCCGAGACCATCTCTTTGATGGCAGAGACCTGTTCGGTCAGATACGTTACCGCTTCAGGTAACTTGTCGAATGTAATTTCTTTGTCCATGTTCGCAAATAAATTTGTGCAGGTTGCCCTGCGGATTTCTGATTATTTGCGAGCAAAGGAAATCGGTGTTCTCTCGGTGCGCTACAACACCTTCAAGTAACTTTTGGATAACTTTCTAATGGGGTTGAATGCTCATCAATGACAAGGTCTTTACAGAGAGGAATAAGGTATTTCCCCTCTGTATTGGTGAGCTTTCGTTGGATAGAACTTACCTCTACATCTCTCAAGGTATGGGCAAAAGTGTGTTTGAGAAAAAAGGCTATATCTTCTCTTTTCTTCCCGAAAGGGCGAGATATGTTCCATCCAAAGTGCATTAGATCAATGCTCTTGAGTTGGGAGGAGATTTTGATATCTTGGCTATTCTCAATACTCCATTCAGAGGACAGATAGCGGGTAATCTGTTCGCAAAGTTTTGTCAGCTCTTCCTCTCTCATATAGGCAGCAAGTGTTCTTTGGGTGTAGGAGGTGACGACTTCCATTTTCTTTTGCTCTTCTCTTGCCTTTACTTGAAAAGCCTCTTGACGAAACTGCTCATAGTTTGATGGCGATGGTGTTGGAAAAATTGTCTTCGGAGGTTCGATGACCTGTCTCTCCTGAGATCTAAAGATATGCCCGAAGAATTCTTCGAGTAATGATTGCACCGCTAGAAAGAGCAAAAAGAAGACGACGGAACAAATAAGAAAAACGCAGAACGCAGTAAAGCCGTCCGCTCCACAACTCAAAGTAGTAGAACGAACGGCAAGGGAAAATAGGACAATACACCCGAGGGTGATTGTTTGAGGAATATAGTTATCGTTAGTGCTTGATGGCTTCATACTCATCTATGCTTTGGTGCAAACATAGACAAGTATTCATCACCATTCATTACTTAGGGAAATAGCGGGAAGCATAGGGAAAAGGAAGTAAATACAAGTTTCACTTTAGAGAAATCTTCTCAGCTGTTTCACGCTTCTTCGAGTTCACAAGGTCAGCATAAATTTGCGTCGTGGAGACGTTCTTGTGCGTTAGCATCTTGGATACCGTGTAGATGTCTGTTCCTAATGAAATTTGTATCACAGCATAAGAATGGCGGAAGCAGTGGAAGGTAATATGCTTCGTGATACCTGCTTGCTTGATCCATTTCTTTAGCGGATAGTTTATCATACTTCGTTGTAAGCCTCTAAAGACTTTGCCCGAACTCGGTTCACCACACAGTTCATAGGCTTCGTAGCTGATAGGGAGAGTGGCTTCGGTCGAAGTTTTCTGTGTCTTGATACGAATGCAATACCCTTGGTCTGGAGCAAGTTCAAAGTCTTCCCAGCAAAGGTTCAGAATATCACTGATACTCAATCCTGTAAGGCAAGAGAAGAGAGAAGCTCTTTTCAGAACATCATGCTCACAGGGTGTCTGAGCAAGTATCTTCACTTCATCAAGTGTCAAATACTCTTTCTTGACCTCCTTAGCCTCTATCTTATCTAAAAAGTCATTGATATTCTCTCTTAGCCACTTATCTCGATACGCAATCTTCAGTAGTCCCCTAAAAGTGGAATAGTAGCCAGATGCAGAGTTTGTGGAGACTTTCCCTTTTCGTTTGAGTTGCTTGGCGTTGAGAAGGTACTCTCGAAAGCCTTGGCATAGCTCTATCGTTATGTCTCCAAAGGTGCAATGTCCTTGCACATAGTTGTAAAAGTGTTGATAGACGATGCGCCACTTTTGGTCTTTCTTTCGACACATTTTCAAGAAGTATGCAAGGAAGTCGGTTTTCATTTTAGTTCGATCTAGGAAGCCAAACTCTTCATTGATAAGCGACTGTACACGAATACATCGAATAGCTTCCGCCTTGTTCAACATATCCATGTTAAACTCTCGCTCCATCTCATTCTTAGGATGGGCGTAGATATAGATGCCGAGATACTCCCGACGGCTCATTTGCATGGTTTCGGGATTGCGCACGGCTGGATAATAATCGAGATAGAGCGATATACGCCCGTTTCTGATAGCTCTCTGTCGGAGCGTTACTTTGGGACAAGTATGTCTCATACAATTGCTGATTAGAGGGTTATATTTATTGATTCAGTTGCAAAAGAATAAGGTGATAAGTGAGTGTCCCATACCACTGACAAATAACTTATCGAGTGATGCAGGGAGGTTTGAGGACCTCGTCCAATTCTTGCTGAGAAATGAGGACCTTCCGACCTTGCTTTAGTTTAGGGACATTATAACGTTTGGTATATTGATAGAGCTGGTCACGAGTAAGACCAAACTTTTCCATAGCCTCCCGAACGGTATAGTAGCTTGGAGCGGCCTTATCAAGTACTCCTTTAGCTGCTTCGACATGTTTGGTGGAATAGTAGCTTTTACCCTTAACTTTCTTTCTGGGGATGTTGTGGTCAGAGACGAAGTTGTAAACGGCTGTAAGCGTCATATCGAATCTTTCTTGTATCTCCACGGCTGTACACCATTCTTCGATATGAGAAGCAGGAGCCTGTTTAGCAAAATAGGCATCTATATGCCGTTTGCTCCAATAGGTCTTGCCTCTGTTATAAGTTCGAGGGATATTCTCTCGCTTGGCTATTGCAAAAAGAGAAGATCGAGATATGTTGTGGATATCGCACACCTCGTCTGTCGTATATAATTCCGTAATTACGATTGCATCTCTGGGCTGTCGTTTCTCATAAGGTCGCTCTGCTAACATCCGTTCAATGTCTTCACGCTTGACGATTGAGCGTTGAGAACTCAAATTATAAGCCTTTAAGTTCCCTGAGTAGATATATCTATATATTGTATGCCTACTAATACCAAGTAATCGCCCAGCTTCTGAGATGGAGAGATAAGGTTTGTCTATAATATCACTGACCTTTTTCTCTTGTTCAGAAAGTTCTGTTCTGCGTACCCTCTCTTCTCTTTTTTGAGCTTTGTAGGCTCTGCTATTACATCTATGTGAGCAATACTTGGTAGTCGTCTTCAAAGCTATAAACTCCTGTTTGCAATGCTCACACACTTTTTTTATTGGAATTTTGCTCGCTGTCATTTCGCCATATTTTTGTTTTGTACTGTCTATTGGTGTTGCACCGTGTCTCATTTGTCCAGCATCTCGGTATATACGAGAGGGGCTGAAGGGGTGGTGAGAAGCGTGCGGTACAAATGAGGTACAAAAAACAGCGAAAGAACGGCAACAGATGATGCCTAACGAACAGAAAGGGCAAAAGAAAAGGCACTCATAATGAGCGCCTTTTCGATATTTGGTGATATATGATTATCGGTTGTAATCAGAAATTACTTGCCGATGCAAAAGTTCTTAAAGACATGATGGAGGATGTCGGAAGAGGAGATTTCTCCGGTAATTTCAGCCAAGTGTCGGAGAGCATCCCGGAGGTCCATGCTGACGAGTTCGCCTGATATTCCAGACTCCAAGCCGAGCAGAACACGATCCAGAGCAGAGACGGCATCGGATAGAGCCTCGAAATGACGGGCATTGTAGACGATGAGATCCTCGCTTTCTGCCTCGCCATACATTTCATTATAAGAAGATACAAGAAGAGAGGTGATGTCGTCTGCATGCGTAAAATGGCGTGCAGATATGGTAAGAACCGAGACAGAACCGTTAGAAAGAGTGTTCAGCAAGGAGCGTTTGGCGTCTCCTTCGGCTTCTGTGAAGAGATCGCACTTGTTTAGGAGAGCTATCACACGCTTATCCTGCCAATGTTCGGAGAGTTGGGCATACTCCCCTTTTATTACATTGTCATCTTTAGTGCCGTCTATCACCCAAAGTATCAGCTCTGCCCGCTGCATTGCGGCAAAAGATCGTTGGATGCCGATCTCCTCTACCGTATCGGTTGTTTCCCTTATACCGGCAGTATCTATCAGACGAAACTCTTTTCCGTCCAGTATCACCGTATCTTCTATGGTATCTCTTGTGGTGCCATGAATATCGGTAACTATCGCTTTGTCTTCACCCAAAATCAGATTGAGAAGAGAAGACTTTCCGGCATTTGTAGAGCCTACGATGGCTACCGGGATACCGCTCTTCAGCACTGCTCCACGAGAAAAGCTGTCGGCAAGCCGTTGAAGGTCGGCACGCTGTTGTGAACAAAGAGCTATCAATTCGGATCTGTCTGCAAACTCCACATCTTCTTCTGGGAAGTCGAGCTCCAACTCCATCAAAGCACAGAAGTGAAGAAGAGTTTCCCTCGTTGCCTCTATCTTCTTACGAAATCCGCCCCTCATCTGCGTCAAAGCCATACGGGCGGAAGAGCGTGTACGTGAAGAGATGAGATCTGCCACCGCTTCTGCCTGACTCAAGTCCATTTTCCCTGCCGCAAAAGCCCTCTGCGTAAACTCTCCGGGAGCTGCCATGCGACAGCCTGCCACGAGCAGCGATTGGATGACCTCCTGTAATATGAATGTGGAGCCGTGGCAGGCTATCTCCACTACATCGTCCCCCGTGTAAGAGTGAGGCGCACGAAACACGGAGAGTACGACATCATCTATGGTCTCGCCCGTTTTCGGGTGCTTCCACCAGCCGTAGAGCAGTCTGTATCCTTCTGCTTCGGCAGCTTTAGATACACCCTTGGCAGGGGTGAAGCACCTGTCTGCAATCTCCAAAGCCTCCGTTCCCGACATTTTGACAACGCCTATGGCGGAGACGCCCATCGGTGTGGCAAGTGCACAAATCGTATTCATAGGGATAAATGTAATGGAATAAAAAGAAATCTCGGCAAGGGGATGACAGAAAACATCCTCTTACCGAGACTTTTATTTCTTTGTTGATAGTCTCTTTACGGCTTTTCTATCGGGCTTATTTGCCTCTCTTACCGTAACGGCTCATGAACTTATCCACTCTACCCGCAGTGTCCACAAGCTTAGCTTTACCTGTGTAGAAGGGGTGAGAAGAGCTGGAGATTTCTATCTTAAGTAGAGGATATTCTACTCCGTCAATCTCGATAGTCTCCTTTGTTGCTACTGTTGAACGAGTGATAAATACCTCCTCGTTAGACATATCTTTGAACGCTACCAAGCGGTAGTTTTCTGGATGGATCTCTTTTTTCATCGCTATATGCTTTTGTTATTATTATTCAGTCTATTGGATGGTAACCGGATGCGACCGCAAAGTTATCAATTTTCTTTCTAATATGCAAACATCTCTGTGAACAGTTCACAGTGGTAAAAAATCGGAATAATAGGGTTTAGAAAATCGGTTTACAGTGTTAGAAATTTTTGCCGAACGTGATAAAAAGAAGAAACCAAGACTTGATTTGCGGTTTGCAAGCGTTGATTCTAAAGAATCGAGCCGTGATTTCTGCAAATCAAGTCTTGGTTTCTTCTTTTTTTCGGCATTAGCAGATTTTTTGTTCCCGTTAAAATCTTCTTTTGAAAGCGTTTAGCAGAGATTGTTTATCGTACCGAAAGAGCCTTTTGTCGGGAAGAGTATGTTCCGTCTTTGCTCCAAGTCTGTTAGAGATGCTCTCCGAGCTTACGGTATTTCGTCTTCTTGACGGCATCTTCACCCAGGCGACGAATCTTGTCTTCCTCGTACTCGGTGTAAGTTCCCTGATAGAAATAGGTGTTGCCATCCCCTTCAAAGGCGAGAATGTGCGTACAGATTCTGTCCAAGAACCAGCGGTCGTGAGAAATGATTACGGCGCAACCGGCAAAGTTTTCAATACCTTCTTCAAGGGCACGAAGGGTATTGATGTCGATATCATTGGTAGGTTCGTCCAGAAGAAGGACATTGGCACCGGAACGAAGAGTCAGTGCCAAGTGAAGACGATTTCTCTCCCCTCCGGAAAGAACACCGCACAACTTCTCCTGATCTGCCCCATTAAAATTGAATCGAGAGAGATACGCTCTTGCGTTTACCTCCTTGTTACCGATCTTTATAAGCTCTTGCCCGCCGGAAACGACTTGATAGACGCTCTTTGCAGGGTCTATATCCTTGTGCGTTTGGTCTGCATATCCGATGGTTACAGTCTCTCCCACTTCAAATGTACCGCCATCCACGGTCTCTTCTCCAAGAATCATCCGGAACATGGTGGTCTTACCTGCACCGTTCGGACCTATCACTCCCACAATGCCATTGGGAGGAAGCATGAAGTTGAGATCCTTAAAGAGGACTTTATCTCCGAAAGACTTAGAGACATTGGTAGCCTCAATCACCTTGTTACCAAGGCGAGGTCCGTTCGGGATATAGATTTCGAGCTTTTCTTCTTTCTCTTTCTGCTCTTCGTTGAGAAGTTTTTCGTAGGCATTCAGACGAGCCTTACCTTTGGAGTGGCGAGCTTTGGGAGCAAGATTGATCCACTCCAACTCTCTCGCCAAAGCCTTGGCACGTTTGCCCTGAGTCTTCTCTTCCATTGCGAGACGCTTGGATTTCTGATCGAGCCAAGAGGAATAGTTGCCCTCCCAAGGGATACCCTCTCCCCTATCCAACTCTAAAATCCAACCTGCCACATGGTCAAGGAAGTAACGGTCGTGCGTGATACAGATCACAGTGCCCGGGTAACGCTTGAGGTGTTCTTCCAACCAGTCTATACTCTCAGCATCGAGGTGGTTGGTAGGTTCATCGAGCAACAAAATTTCGGGTTGGCTCAGGAGCAAACGACACAACGCTATACGGCGACGCTCACCCCCTGAAAGATGATCCACGAGCCGATCTGCAGGAGGACACTGCAATGCCTCCATCGCTTTGCTTATACGGGTATCTATGTTCCAAGCATCAATGGCATCGATACGGTCTTGCAGCTCTGCCTGACGCTGGATAAGCTTATCCATCAGGTCCGGATCGTCCAACACATCCGGATCTGCAAATTTCAGATTCACCTCTTCAAACTCTTGAAGCAGCGCAGTAGCTTCTCCGGCTCCTTCCATAACCACCTCTTTCACGGTCTTTCCTTGAGGAAGTTGAGGATCTTGCTCCAAATATCCCACTCTGTATTCGGGGGAAGCATAAACAACGTGTCCGTCGTACTCCTTCTCTATTCCTGCTATAATCTTGAGCAGAGTAGACTTACCCGAACCGTTGAGACCGATGATACCGATCTTTGCTCCGTAAAAAAATGAGAGGTATATATTCTTTAGAACCGTTTTATTGGGCGGGAACGTTTTGCTTACTCCCACCATCGAAAATATGACTTTCTTATCGTCTGACATGCTGTGTCCTATTTATATAGTTGTTTCAAACTCTTTTCTATTGCTTCAAATGTGCGAGCAAAATCTTCTTCCGTATGAGCACCGGATACGAAGATTGCCTCAAACTGAGATGGTGGAAGGTAGATACCTTGCGCGATCATCAGGCGGAAAAACTTTGCAAATAACTCTGTATCGCAAGCTCGTGCATCTTCGGCATTACGTACAGGCTTGCCTCTGAAAAATATGGTAGAGAGTGTCCCGGAAACCGCATAGTACAGATGGTCGGCATAAGGCTCGATCAACCGACCTACTCCATCGGAAAAAGCTTTCCCCTTAGCCTGCAATGCAGGATAAGTTTCCGGCTTTTGCAACTCTTTCAGCATAGCTATACCAGCCGCAAGAGCGAGGGGATTTCCGGAAAGTGTTCCGGCTTGATACACCGCTCCATCGGGAGAAAGAGCATCCATTATCTCTGCTCTACCGCCAAAAGCACCTACAGGAAGACCTCCTCCTATTATCTTTCCAAGGCAGGTAAGATCGGGGATAACACCGTAAAGTTTCTGTGCTCCTCCGGCAGAGAGACGAAATCCGGTAATCACTTCGTCAAATATCAGAAGAGAGCCATACTCGGATGTTACACGCCTTACCTCTTTCAAGAAGTTTTCTTCCGGCTTTATTATACCCATATTACCCATAATGGGCTCTATGATCACAGCCGCTATTTGGGAACCATGTTTCTTGAAAAGATCTTCCAAAGAAGCTATGTTGTTAAACTCTGCAACGAGAGTTTCGCTCACTGTGGAAGTGGTAACGCCATTATTCTGTACGGATGAGAAGGTTGCAACACCGGAACCGGCTTGTACAAGAAATCCGTCGGAATGTCCGTGATAACAACCATCGAACTTCACGATGAGTGTTCTCTTTGTGTATCCTCTTGCCAGACGGACAGCACTCATCGTGGCTTCCGTACCGGAGTTTACCATCCTTACCTTTTCCATGGAAGGGAAGAACGACTTTACAAGCTTGCTCATCTCCACTTCCAAAGGTATGCATGCCCCAAAGCTTGTGCCCTTTGTGGCTGTCTTTTGAATGGCTTCAACAATGGCAGGATGAGCGTGCCCCAAAATATGTGGCCCCCACGAAGAGATAAAGTCTACATACTCGTTGCCATCGACATCAAATATATGACCCTTCGTTCCGGACTCTATATAGATAGGATCCATCCCGACAGACTTGAAAGCTCTTACCGGGCTATTTACCCCTCCGGGTATATGTTTTACCGCTTCTCGAAATAGTTCTATAGATTTGTTCCACTGCATAGCCGTAGAGTTTTATGCGTTATTCTTGAGCCAGATGGCTGCTTCTTTTGCAAAATAGGTGAGGATAATCTTTGCCCCTGCACGGCGAATAGAGAGCAGACTCTCCATCATCACTCGGTCGTGATCTATCCAACCCTTCTCTGCCGCTGCCTTTAACATGGCATATTCTCCCGATACGTGATAGGCTGCAATAGGCATTTCAAAACGTTCTGCCGCCTTGGCGACAATGTCCAAATAAGGAAGAGCCGGCTTTACCATCACAATATCCGCTCCCTCCTGTATATCCAACTCAATCTCTCTGAGTGCTTCTTTGGCATTTGCAGGATCCATTTGGTAACCACGGCGATCTCCGAAAGATGGAGCAGAGTCTGCAGCTATACGGAACGGTCCATAGAATCCGGAGCAAAACTTTGCAGCATAGCTCATGATAGGGATATTTTCAAAGCCTGCCTCATCCAGTGCTTCTCTCATGGCAGCAATACGACCATCCATCATATCCGATGGAGCTACCATCTTTGCTCCACAGCGAGCCATGGATACTGCTTGACGGCAAAGAAAACTAACGGTAGCATCGTTGTCCACCTCTTCTCCATGAAGCACGCCGCAATGTCCGTGATCCGTGTACTCACACATGCAGATGTCTGCAATGGTGATGAGCTCCGGAAGTTCTTTGTGAAGAGCTTTAAGTGCCTGCTGTACTATGCCTTCGTCCGAAAAGGCTTCACTTCCGATACCATCCTTATGGGCAGGTATTCCGAAAAGCATAACGCTACGAATGCCCAAGCTATACAGTTCCTTGCACTCCTCTACCAAGGTGTCCACAGAGAAGTGGTACTGTCCCGGAAGAGAAGAGATCTCTTCTTTTATTCCTTTTCCATGAACGACAAAAAGAGGATGAATCAAATCTGATGGGTGAAGATAAGTCTCTTGCACCAAAGCTCTCATGTTCGCTGAAGAGCGAAGTCTTCTCATTCTAATAGTCGGATACATAGTAATAGTAGGTATTATTTCTGTTTATATATTGTCTCAAATATTTTCTCCGGATGTGGTTCGGGACTCTGGATAACATCCTTAAAACCTTCGGAGAGGAGTTTCTTTGTAGTTACGGGGCCTATGCTTATGGCTCGAAATCCTTTGTTTTCACCACCGGAATCCAACCATGCCTCTACTCCGGACGGACTATAAAAGACCACAAAGTCTAAAGATAGTGAAAGTCTTGCAATAGTAGCCGGCATTTCAGGATGTGGGACTGTCTTGTAGAGGGGGAGAATAATGTACTCCCTGACATGAGGAGAGATAGCTGCTTCCAAAGAGTGTCCGGCTATATCCGAAGTAGGTTGCAGGATAAATTTATCGGCAGATTCATTTGCATATAAATGCAACCACTCCTCAGCCATCCCCTCTGCATTTTCGGTCTTGCTTTGAAACTCAGGAATAATGCCGTATAGCTGTCTTATTTTGTCAGAAGTAGCCTCTCCAACAGAACCGACTCTAATATCTTTTGAAAAAGAAGGATATAGTTTGTGGAAGTGAATAACCGCACGGGGAGATGTGAACAACACCCAATCGAAATGAGGCGGAAGCTCTGCCGGAATATCCACAGTAGAGATCGCAGGAAGACACAAAGGCTCAGGATAACCGTGCTGATCTATAAGATTCAACAAAGGAAGAGCCATCTCTTTTTCCCTTAAAAGAATACCGGTAAAAGTAAGGTGCTTTTCTGCTTTCATGGATGAAGGGTTTCTTTAAGGTGATTTGCTAAAGATTTGAGTTCGCCGGACGAATAGTTTGTAGGAAGAGTAAAGGAACAACCGGAATGCAGATCTCCTTGGGCATAGAATGCCTGCCCTTTTACCTCTCCATCTTGCAACTCGCAGTAGCAACCAAAAGGTAGAGCACACCCTCCGCCTAAGTGTTGCAGCAACGCTCTTTCCGTATCTGTACAAAGTCTGTCTTCAATATTATTGAGCATCAAAGCCACTCTTTTTGCTACATCATTACTCTCATGTATTTCTATGGCAAGGGCAGCCTGACCCGGTGCGGGCAACAACTGATGAACAGGGAAGGTATAGACAACATAATCCTGCAGTCCGAGCCTTGCTATTCCTGCCTTAGCCATAATGATCGCATCGTATTGTCCGCTTTTCATTTTATCAATACGAGTCTGTACATTTCCACGAATCGGTTCAAAAGACCACTCCAAGTGTGGAAAGTTTGCCTTAAGCTGTGCCACTCTTCTTGGACTGGAGGTTCCTATCTTCCAGCCTTTGCATTCGTCTAAGTGTGTTATAGGTTTATCGGAAAGAAGTACATCTTCCACAGCAACTCTATCCAGAACAGCTCCAAGAAGGAATCCCTCTTCCAGGCAGACCGGAAGATCTTTCAAGCTGTGTACCGCAAAGTCTATACTGCCATCTTGAAGTCTCTCTTCGATCTCTTTGGTAAAAAGCCCCTTGGACAGTGTATTGCTTTGAAGGGAGATATTAAGGTGCTTGTCTCCGGATGTCTCTATAATCTCTATCTCTACCGGTATCTGAAACTCCGATATGATAATATCCCTTACCAAATGAGCCTGATAGAGAGCCAAGGCACTACCTCGAGTCCCTATTATTAAAGGTCTTTCTGTCTGCATCATGGCGTTTGGAGTATTTTCAGAAGTGCTTCTGCATATCTTGTATCTTCTGTCTCTTCACTTATTCGTCGTACTTTGGAAATAATGGATGAAGATATAGTGGTAGAGAGATGAGTCAAATGCTTTTCAATGAGACTCCTCACTTCGGGGCTGTCTATATTAGCCAAATATTTCAATTCCCCTTCCAGATATATCTCTATTTCCGAGCGAATCTGTCCATACACATCTCTAAGAGCCAGACCGTCTCTCCAAAGCTTAAACTCTTCCACCGCTTCCGTAAGCAGTTCCTTAACGGCAACATTGGACGGGAATCTCTCGTCCACTTCTTCCGGAGAGCCTTCTCGCAGATCATCTATGCCATATAGTCGGACATTGGGAAGGCCTAAGACATCAATCTCCACATTTCTCGGCACGGCAAGATCAAATATTACTATGGGCTCTTCTTCTGCATGCGTTTCCTTCAGAAGTGCTGCATCCACTATCGGAGAAGACGCAGCTGTTGCAACCCAAAGCCACTTCACTTCCTGAAGAGCCGAAGAGAGTTGGTCGCTATGATAATAATGGTCTATGTGATGCTTATTGGCAAACCGAGAAGCTCGCTCTATAGTTCTGTTGTAGATCCTGATATCATTCACGCCCAGCAGTTTCAAGGCTTTAACAACAGTATCCGCCATCTGTCCCGCCCCCAATACGAGTGTCTTTCCAACAGTAATGTCAGATCCGTACTTGCCATTGATCATATTCACGGCCGCTGCTCCGGCAGAAGATTGTGCATGAGATATGGTATAGGTCGATCTTATCCGCTTGGCAACCTCTAAGGTTTTATCCACCAAACGGAGCAGTACGGATGGAAGCAGATTTCCGGAACGAGAGATGCTGACAGCATCCTTGAGCTGCCCTAAGATCTGTGTTTCTCCCCGAACCATAGACTTTAGTCCGGAAGCCATAGAGAAGACATGCAACATAGCCCTCTCCTCTACGAGATAGAAGAAATAGCGGCTCATTTCCGGAGGTTGCTGTTTGTACTCCAACACTTCCGATATTATCTTGTGTATTGCATTATCTCCCACTTCCGATGGAATACAGACAATCTCCATCCGATTGCAGGTAGAGAGAAGAAAACCTCCCTGTATCAGCTTTTTAGCTTGAAGTTTTCTTAAAAAGTCGGCAACTTCTGCAGGAGTGAAAGAGAATGCTTCTCTTATCTCCACAGAAGCTGTTTTATAGTTGATGCCTACTACGGTAATCATAAAATAATAAGGGCTAAAAGAGCCAAACAGTCTATACTTCCAAAGCCTCCAACTGCTTCTTACTACGAGAGTAATGCAGACAATACTCCGAGATTCCACACTGTGCACACAGAGGAGATCTTGCCAAACAGACATACCTGCCGTGAAGAATGAGCCAGTGATGTGCTTTGCTCCACAGCTCTTTGGGAATATACTTTGTAAGTCCGCTCTCCACTTTCTCCGGAGTATTGGAAGTTTGTGGAACAAGACCTATTCGTCTGGAAACTCTAAAGACGTGTGTATCTACGGCTATGGCGGGAACGTCGAAAAAGACGGAAGCAACAACATTTGCCGTCTTTCGCCCCACACCGGGAAGCTTTACCAAT
The DNA here is from genome assembly GCF_000765975.1 of Porphyromonas canoris. Lineage (NCBI taxonomy): Bacteria > Pseudomonadati > Bacteroidota > Bacteroidia > Bacteroidales > Porphyromonadaceae > Porphyromonas > Porphyromonas canoris. The sequence goes on along the minus strand of NZ_JQZX01000002.1, from coordinate 37,225 downwards.
TCTTCTTGTTTCTCCGGGACACAACCATTAAAGTCGGATACCACAGCATTTGCCATACCATGCAAGTGCTTTGCCTTGTTGTTAGGATAGCTTACGCTCTTGATGTACTGAAATATATCATCCGGAGTAGAGGCTGCGAGTGCTTCCACGGTAGGAAACACATCGAAGAGAGCAGGTGTAACCAGATTGACACGCTTATCTGTACACTGGGCAGAAAGAATCACCGCCACTATGAGCTGATAAGCATCCGTATAGTTTAGTTCTGTTTCCGGATTGGGATTATTCTCCTTAAACCACCTTAATATATTGTCGTATCTCTCTTTTCTTGTCATTATCCCCTACTTGGCACTTTCAAACTGTTTCAAGAATCTCTTGTCATTCTCCGAGAACAGTCTCAAGTCGCTCACCCTATACTTCAGATTTGTGATGCGTTCAACGCCCATACCAAGAGCAAAGCCCGAATACTTCTTGCTGTCTATGCCACAGTTTTCAAGGACATTGGGATCCACCATACCACATCCCAGTATCTCCACCCATCCTGTGTGCTTACAGAACGAACAGCCCTCTCCTCCACAGATGTTGCAAGAGATATCCATCTCCGCAGATGGTTCCGTGAATGGGAAATACGATGGACGAAGACGGATGCGGGTATTGGCATCAAACATCTCTTGAGCAAAGAAGAGCAGTGTCTGTCTCAAGTCTGCAAACGTTACATTCTCATCTATATAAAGAGCCTCCACCTGATGGAAGAAGCAGTGTGCTCTGGCGGATATTGCCTCATTCCGATACACTCTGCCCGGGCAGATGATCCGGATGGGAGGCTTCTGTGAAGTCATCACGCGTGTCTGTACAGAGGATGTATGTGTCCGCAGAAGCAGCTCCGGAGATGTAGAGACAAAGAATGTGTCCTGCATATCACGGGCAGGATGATCGTCCGCAAAGTTCAAGCTCTCGAACACATGCCAGTCGTCCTCGATTTCAGGACCCAAGGCAATGGAAAAGCCGAGACGGTTGAATATCCTGCAAATCTCTTCCCGGACAAGACTTAGAGGATGACGCGTTCCCATCGGAATGGGATAAGCGGTACGTGTAAGATCTTCTCCGGAAGTATCTCCTTCGCTTTGCTCCAAAGATCTTTTTACCGACTCATAAAGCTCTGCCACTCTGTTTTTCAAGACATTCATAGCAGCTCCGACATCTTTCTTCTCTTCTGCCGGAACGCTCTTAAACTCAGAGAAAAGAGAGGATATAAGACCTTTTTTGCTCATGAAGCGCAACCTGAAGTTTTCCAACTCCTCATGCGTCTGGATTGATAGACCGGACAGCTCGTCCAGCAATTTCTGTATCTTCTGTTTCATTAGGCTATTATACTTCGTTTTGAGACGGTAAAATTACTAAAACTTTTGCGAAGCGACCAACCGAAGAGTGCTTTTGGCTCACCTCAAATCGAACCCGGACGCACTCCTGCTCTTGTAGAGGAAGGCAAGTATAAAGGTAGTCCAAAAAGAGATTATCGCATAGACCAGAGCCGGCTTCAGCATCTCCTGATTTTGCAAAAGCGTTCCGGTGATCAGCATTGCGAGCGAGCTGTTCTGCACGGCGATCTCGATGGCTGCCGTCATGGAACGTTTTCTGTTGAGATTACCGAGACGAGCCACCGCCAGCCCTATAAGAAACGCCAGAGTATTGACTCCGAAAGAGAGCGGCAGCAGCAGCAACAGTTCATCCTTCAGAATGCCTGCTCCGCCACTATGTTCTCCGGCGAAAAACTTAATGGTAAACACGACGGAAAGGATGATTATCATTGCGATCTTCAGAGGTCTTTGGAGCTTCTCCCGCCCCTGTTTGATCAGTTTTCTGGTAACTCCTCCGAGAAAAACCGGCACGATGGTTACCAAAAAGATATGAGCCATGCTGCGGGCAAGAGGCATCTCGATGTAGACCTCCTGATGTCCGAAAACGAGGAAAGCCAGATTCACCAGGAAAGGGATCGTAGCCAGTGCCAGCAAGCTGTTGGCGACGGTCAAAGAGAGCGACATCGCCACCTCTCCTCCAAGAAGAAAAGTGATAAGCCCGGACGTGGATCCTCCGGGACAAGCCGCCAGTATCACGAAGCCGATTTTATACTCCGGCGAGATCGGAAGCAGCAGCATCAGCCCGATCATCATCAGGGGCAGAGCCAACATCTGCCCGAAAAGTCCCACCAGTACCGGCTTCGGTTTTGCGACAAGCGAAAGATAGTCCTGCCGGCTCAGAGAGAGCCCAAGACCATACATCACCAAAGCCACGGCACCGGAGATCAGAACATCAACAATTTCGGGAGACCAACTCATACGTCCTCACATCTTAAATATACGCCCTGCAAAGATAGCCATTTCCTTCACGAAAAATCGGGAAAAGAAGCTCTTGCCAAAAAGTTGATCATCAAGCCCCGGCACGATTTGCACAAAAATTCTCTTCTCCGGCAAGGAGAAAAGGTCAAAGCACAGAGAATCAAGCATAAAAGTCCCTGCACCACGTCGGAATCCTCCTTAGGAAACGACAACGTTTTTCGCGAAAAGGCTCTAAAAATTTCGGACACAGCATTTTTTTTGTTCGGATGAAAAATTTTTTTGTTCGGATGAAAACTTATGTTCGTCCGCATAAAAAACTGACACAGTAGCAACAAAAATTTATTTTCACACCCGCGAAAAAGATTTTTTATTCCTATAAAAATAAATCTTTTATGCCAAAGAAAATACTTTTCTTACCTACGAAAATATTTTTCCTTACCTACGAAAATATTTTTCCTTACCTACGAAAATATTTTTTCTTACCTACAAAAATTTTTTTCTTACCTACGAAAATATTTTTTCTTACCTACAAAAATTTTTTTTCTTACCTACGAAAATTTTTTTTCGTGCGCACGTAAATTTTTTTTCATGCGCACGAAAATTTTTTTTCGTGCGCACAGAAATTTTTTTTCGTGCGCACAGAAATTTTTTTTCGTGCGCACAGAATTTTTTTTCGTGCCACTCTCAGGTTCCCGTTTTGGCAACACAAAAAAAGCAGTGCCGGCGCTTATCGTACCGGCACTGCCTGCTTTTGTCTGAGATGTTTTATACTCCGTCCCTTCGGGATGAGCTATTATCAATCACCGGATTCGAGGTGTACCTTCCCCCCCTTGTTCTCGGCTATCTTCTTGTGGCACGTGTCTGTGCCCGGATTGCCATAGAGGACGTTCTTATCCCCGTCTTGATCCAAAGCGATGCGCGTTGCGATGCCATCCTGTGGCATGAAGGCCGGGAAGAGAGCCTTTGGATATACGCTTCTCATATTCCTCGGTTCTTTTATTTTATCACAGATCCACTATTTCAAGATCCGAAATATTTCCTTTTCCCTCTCTGGCTGCTTTCTCCAGTTTTGCTTTATAAATTTCCACTTCTGCCTGAAGCTCCGTACAGTCCCACAAAAGCTTCTCTGCAAGTTTCTTCAACTCCTTATATTCATGTTCGTGAAGAGTATCTTTCTTTGCTTCAATTGCTTGAGAGAGGGTGCTGATCTCATTTTGCAAGTTTCCTATCTTCTCCAAAAGCGGTGTGAGCAGCTTGAGTTTTTCATTTACGGTTTTATCGGACTTCTTGATGCTGTCAAATTCCGTCCTTGCCGATTCGATATTTTGCTCAATCTGTTTCGCCTTATCTCTAAGTTCTTTGTACTCATCGGTGATCTTGCTCTTGACCGTAACCTCGCAAGTAGCAGTTTTGCCACCATCTTCCGTAGTGGCGGTGATGACTACTTTACCCGGTTTATGTGTGGTTACGCGACCTTGATCGTTTACGGAAGCGATGTCGGAAGCCGAGCTGCTCCAGATTACTGTTTTATTATCAGCATCAGCAGGAAGCACGGTGGCAAAAATAATGAAGCTCTCGCCCTCGATGATGGTCTTCTTGGTCGGATTGACCGTAATGCCGGTTACTTTTACCTCTTTCTTATTAACGGTAACCTGACAAGTAGCTGTCTTGCCTCCTTCCACCGTAGTGGCTGTAATAGTGGCACTGCCCGGTTTATGTGTGGTTACGCGTCCTTGATCATTTACGGAAGCGATGTCGGAAGCCGAGCTGCTCCAAGTAACCGCCTTGTTGTCCGCATCGGCAGGAAGCACGGTGGCTGTGATGACAAACGTTTCCCCCTCTTTTACACTCTTCTCTGTCGGAGAAACGGTAATGCCTGTTACAAGAACAGGTTTGCGGCGAACGGTTACCTTACAAGTGGCTGTCTTGCCGCCATCAACAGATGTGGCTGTGATGATCGCAATGCCCTCTTTGTGAGTGGTTACTTCCCCTTTGTCATCAACGGAAGCAACGTCCGACTTGTTTGAACTAAACGTTACAGCCTTATTCGGTACATCTGCAGGGGTAAACGTAACTTGGAGTTTGAATTTCTCCCCTGCCTCCACACTCTTTTCGGTAGGAGAAACGGTAATGTCTTCCACCACCTTAATCAGTGTTACTTTTACCTCCTGACCATAAGTAGTACCAACGGAGTTCGTTGCATACGCACGAGCATAGTAGATTTTACCCGGAGTAAGGTTGCTGACGCTCACCTTGAAGCTCCCGGTACCCTGACCTCCGGAGACTTTATCATTGGAAACAGTAGGAGCAGAACTCATGGCATAACAGACACCGCGATCCGTAACTGCCGCTCCTCCATCTGCGGTAACATTTCCCTCGCAGTCGAAACTTGTTGTGGTAACAGCCGAAACCGCTCCGGTAGAAACCGTAGGTGCTTTTGCAGGCTCTTTCTGTTCTTTCTTACATCCCATAACAGACAGGGATACAACTAATAAAAGAAATAGTACTCTTTTCATAATCATAATTTTTATTGTTCTTGATTTGATAGTCAACTCTAAAAACGCATAATACCCAAGAATAATCCAACCTATATCCGGGGCATGGTTCTCATTTATTCCCTATATATCGCAAAAATACAAATATTCAAAGAAAGAGCTCCATTTTTGGGATAAATGCTAAAACAAAAAGAGATGATAGTTCATAAAACTCTCAATAAATACTTTTAGTTTCTCATATCAAGCGCAGAATGCTGCAAGTCATGGCTTGCTTGTCTTAAATCACGCTTCGATCTGCACCAATCACGGCTTGGTTTATACCTCTAAACCTAATAAGCTCAATCTAAGAAAGTGTTTATCACATCTTTCATACAGGTTCAAACCAACAATTCGGCAGGGCAATATCAATGGTATAAGATAAAAAGAAGAGAGTCTCCGAACTTTCGCTCGGAAACTCTCTATTTGTCAGAAACGATCTTTACGGGAAAGTCTGTTCCTCAATAAACAATCGTTGTATTATTTCTCAAAATGAATGTGTTCCGGATTAGATCACACCTTGTTGAATCATTGCTTCTGCAACCTTCATGAAACCTGCGATGTTGGCACCCTTAACATAGTTGATATAACCATCTTTTTCGGTACCATACTTCACACATTGCTCATGAATGTCGTTCATGATTGCCTTAAGTCTTACATCGACCTCTTCGTTAGACCAAGACAAGTGCATTGCGTTTTGAGTCATTTCAAGACCGGAAGTAGAAACACCACCTGCATTAACAGCCTTACCAGGGCCAAAGAGGATCTTCTTTTCTACAAATAGTTCTGCCGCTTCTGCTGTACAACCCATGTTAGATACTTCACATACACAAAGAGTGTTGTTTGCAATCAACTTTTGAGCATCTTCGAGGTTAAGCTCGTTTTGTGTAGCACAAGGAAGAGCAATATCCACCTTTTGTCCCCAAGGCTTTTGACCCTTGAAGAACTCTACACCAAACTTCTTAGCGTATGGTTCAACGATGTCGTTACCACTGTTGCGAAGATCCAACATGTATTCGATCTTTTCACCGGAGATTCCGTTTGGATCGTAAACGTATCCGTCAGGACCGGAGATTGTAACAACCTTAGCACCGAGCTCGTCCAACTTCTTGGCAGCACCCCAAGCTACGTTACCGAAACCTGAAAGGGCAACAGTCTTACCTGCCAACTTGTGGCCATGTGTTTCCAAAACCTGGTTAAGGAAATAGATTGCACCGAAACCTGTAGACTCCGGTCTGAGGTTAGATCCGCCGAATGTAAGCCCCTTACCGGTGAATGTACCATGATGTTGGTGAGAAAGCTTCTTGTACATTCCGTACATATAGCCTACTTCACGACCACCAACGCCGATATCGCCCGCAGGAACATCTTCATCAGGACCGATGTTTCTCCAAAGTTCTGTCATGAAAGACTGGCAGAAACGCATAATTTCCGCATCAGAACGACCTTTTGGAGAGAAGTCGGCACCACCTTTACCACCACCCATAGGAAGGGTAGTAAGAGCATTCTTAAATGTTTGCTCGAAACCGAGGAACTTAAGGATGGACAAGTTCACAGATGGATGGAAACGGATACCTCCCTTATAAGGGCCGATTGCGTTGTTGAACTGTACACGATAACCGATGTTCACATGTACCTTACCTTCATCATCTACCCAGGGCACTCTGAAAGTGTAAACTCTGTCGGGTTCTACAATGCGGTCGATAATGTTGTGCTTTTCAAACTCAGGGTGTTGGTTGTACACCTCTTCAATAGATTGTAGCACTTCCTTTACTGCCTGAAGAAACTCTTTTTCTCCGGGATGTCTTTTCTCGAGTCTTTCGAGGACTTCGTGGATTTTCATTACAATGTAATTTTAATAAAGTGAAAATATAAACACTTAATTAGGTAATAACCTTAATTATCTTACTCCGCAAATTTAGTACTTAATACTTTCAAAACAAACGAAATCGAAGAAAAAAATAGCTTTTATATGAAAAAGGGATCGACACCGAATGAAAAACCTGTGTCAATCCCTTTTTATCTTATCTGAAAGATCAGATATATAGCTCTAAAACTCTATCTTCAATCTACGGGATGATACTCCACAAAGGCTTCGATAGCCTCATAAGAAGCCAAGCCCAAACGAGAGTAAAGATCTGCCGTTGCACGGTTGCGCTCCTCTGCACGTTGCCAGAAAAGTCTCTCGTCATTACCTAAGAAGGGAGCACTCTCCATTTGAGACTGATGCTTTAGAATAGAGTTTCTCTTGAAACGAACTTCTTCGGGGCTCATCGGGACAGCCATCTCGATGTGGTCTATCTCCCACTCTGCCCATGCTCCTCTGTACATCCAGACCTTACATTCCTGATACCACTCTTCATGTTTCACCTGATCTATTGCAGCCAGGATGGCATCCAAGCAGACTTTATGCGTGCCATGAGGATCCGCCAAGTCTCCTGCCACAAACATCTGATGAGGTTTCACTTTGCAGATCAGCTCTTTTATAATATCGACATCGGCTTGTGTCAAGTCTCCTTTTTTGATAGCTCCTGTTTCATAGAATGGCAGATCCAAAAAGTGTACATGATCATCCTGCTCAATTCCGACAAAACGACACGCTGTTCTTGCTTCTTCTCTACGAATGGTTCCCTTCATGAAACGGACCTCCGGAGTCTCTATGGAGCCTTCTTTCTTTTCATTCAAGAGATAGTTGCGAATATCCAATGCTCTTTTCATTACAGGAGAGTCTTCCTGTCCCAAATGTTCGCAAACATTTCTTAGGTAGGATACATATCTTATGACCTCTTCATCCCCCACAGCAATATTACCGGATGTCTGATAAGCAACGTGAACATCGTGTCCCTGTACAACCAATCGGCGGAATGTTCCTCCCATGGAAATAACATCATCGTCAGGGTGAGGACTAAATACAATCACTCGCTTAGGATATGGTGTCGCACGCTCAGGTCTGTTAGAGTCATCGGCATTAGGTTTACCACCGGGCCAACCGGTTATGGTATGCTGAATATCGTTGAATATCTTGATATTGACATTGTATGCCGAGCCGAACTTGGTTATAAGTTCATTAAGCCCATGTTCTGCATAGTCCTTGTTGGTCAGCTTCAAGATCGGTTTTCCGGTAAGATCACAGAGCCATACGATAGCACGACGAATAAGTTTGTCGTCCCAATCACAAGAAGTAACCAACCATGGGTGGCTGATTCGTGTAAGTTGAGAAGCAGCTTGAAGATCTACCAAAACTTTCGCTTGAGGTATCATTTGAAGCTGAGATGCCGGCAGAAGGACACTGCAATCTCCCTCTACGGTCTCTTTTATCATCTTCGCCTTATCTTCTCCAAGAGCCAAAAGGTATATCTTCTTAGCCTTAAAAATAACAGACAATCCTGCTGTGATAGCGGTTTGAGGAACTGCATCAAGAGCATTGAATGTTGTCATTGCCTCTTCTCGTGAAGTCTTATCCAAAGTTACAAGCCTTGTAATGGATGTACTCATCGCTCCGGGCATATTCAGGGCAATAGTACCTTCTCTGCCGATACCCAATATTACAAGGTCTATACCTCCAAGATCCGCTATCTCCTGTTCGTATCTGCGACTCTCTTTCTCCGTACTCTCGGAAACAGAGAATGTGTCTATTGCGTGCAGATTGCCATTAGGCATATCGACATGGGCAACAAACTCTTCTCTTATTCTTGCCGAAACTCCTTGATGAACATCTGTAAGAGGATAAAATTCGTAAAGGGGGAAAATATGCAGGTTAGACAGACTTATGCCCTCTTCCTTGTGGTATTTCACAAGAAGTTCAAAGACATTGGACGGAGTATCTCCTCCCGAAACTGCAAGCACGTACGATTTGGACTTCGATTGTGCCTGCTTCAACTCTTTTACGATAGCCTTCGCGATAACCTCCGCAGCATCACCTGCCGCGGGGAAAATCTGTGTTGGAATCTTTTCGTATCGTGTGAGCAGAGACTGCTCGTAGGCATTGGTTGGCTTGTAATATCTCTCCGGAATATGCGTTAATGCAATCTTAGAGCTTAAATTGTACCTCATATCTTTATTCTATGTTTTTATATTACGACCTTCGTTGTTAATCTATATTGACCCACCGAACCAAAGAAAAGTCCATCTTATGAGGAAGGGCAGGATGTGTGGGAAGTAGTCGAACCGCCAGCTTGTGATGTCCCGGGTTTTCGGCTTCTTTTCTGATTCTATAGTGTACTTTACTTCCATTCTGCTCGACGATCTCCAGTGGTGTAACCTCTTCCAATAGAAGTTTATTCGCATCTTCCTTATCCGCCTTTACTTCTATCAGCTCAGCAAGAAGATCTCCGGCAATATCTTTTTTATCAATGTAGAGATTTACCTCAAGCATTTCTCCCACGGTTAGAGAATGATCTCCGGTACGATCATGAACGATCATACTACAATTCTCAACTTCTACCTGATCCCATTTTTCAGCAACGTCTATCTTCCACTCTACCAACTCTTTTGCAATCTTACCGGAGTCGGCAGAAATAAGCTTGAACCGCTTTGCAAGAGGATTATAAAAACGCTCGATATAATCTTGCAGCATACGCCTCATTGTATAGTGAGGCAAGATGTAGTTCATGCTGTTCTTAATCCACTGTATCCACTCATCCGAGTACTCTTTTCCCTCTGCTCTATTATAATAGAGAGGTATGAGCTCTTCCTCAAGAATGTGGTATATGGTAGCAGCATCCAGCTGATCCTGATGGTGCTGATTTTGGAATGTCTTCTTATCGGTCAATGCCCAACCCGCCTTTTCGCGGTAGCCTTCGAACCACCATCCGTCAAGGACAGAGAAGTTCAGTACGCCATTCATAAGAGCTTTCATTCCCGAAGTACCGGAAGCTTCCAATGGTCTTGTAGGAGTATTCAGCCAGACATCCACTCCGGCAATCAGCATAGAAGCGACCTGCATATCATAGTTTTCCAAAAACAAAATCTTGCCGGAAAATTCCGGTCTCTTGGAAATATCGACGATATGCTTTATCAACCCTTGTCCTCCTCCATCTGCAGGGTGAGCTTTTCCCGTATATATAAATTGTACAGGCTGATCACTGTTATTGACAATCTTTGAAAGCCTATCCAAGTCTGTAAAGAGCAGATGAGCTCTCTTGTATGTTGCAAATCTTCTACCAAAACCGATCAATAGAGCTTTGGGATTGATGCTGTTTATAAGATCCACAGCCTTTGATGGATCTCCATTATTGCGCACCCAGTTGTCTCCGTAATGTTTTTGAATATAACGGATGAACTTTTGCTTTAGCTCTGTTCGTACTTTCCAAATCTCTTCATTATCGACATCTTGAATCTTATTCCAAACACTTTCTTGCTCTTGTGTATGACAGATGTCAGATGAGATTTTTTCTTCTATAAATGTCTTCCATTCCGGTTGTGTCCATGTTGGGAGGTGAACACCATTGGTAACATATCCCACATGAAGTTCTTTTGCAAAAAATCCTTTCCAAACAGGAGCGAACATCTCTTGAGAGACTTTTCCGTGAAGGAAGCTCACTCCATTGGCTTCTTGACAAGTGTTGAGAGCAAAGACACTCATGGAGAACTTCTCTCCCGAACCGGGATTTTCTCGTCCCATATCCACAAGTTCATGGAATGATATGCCAAGCCTATCGGCAAAACGCCCCATATATTTACCAAAGAGAGACTCGTCAAAATAATCGTGTCCGGCAGGTACCGGGGTATGTACCGTATAAAGAGAAGATGCTCGTACAAGCTCTAATGCTTGAAGGAATGTAAGACCCTCTTTTTCTATATAGTTGGCTAAACGTTCTGCATTTATAAAAGCAGCGTGTCCTTCATTACAGTGATAAATATCTTTCTTTATACCTAAACGGTTGAGAAGTTCTATACCGCCTATACCAAGAAGATACTCCTGACGCATACGATTTTCCCAATCTCCACCATAAAGCTGATGAGTGATTGTCCTATCCCATTCGTTATTTTCTTGAATGTCTGTATCTAAAAGGTAGAGTGTTACACGACCTACTGCAACCGACCAAACGTTAGCCATCAACATGTGATCCAAGAATGGAATGGATATCTGAACTTGTCTACCGTTTTCGTCAAATAGTTGTGTTATCGGAAGTGCTTCAAAATCCTGTGGTTTATATACTGCAACCTGCTGACCGTCGGATGTTATCGTTTGATCAAAGTAGCCAAAACGATATAAAAATCCGACTGCGACCAGATCTATATTGGTATCGCTTGCCTCTTTGAGATAGTCTCCGGCTAAAACACCCAAACCTCCGCTATATATCTTAAGTATGTTAGTAAGACCATACTCCATGCTAAAATAAGCCACAGATGGTTTGGTATTATCGGGCTTTTCGTCAATGTATGCTCTAAACTTCTCATAAATATCTGCTATACGAGCTTGTAGAGCAGAGTCCTCCATCACCTCCTCTATTTTAGACTGAGATAAAGATTGTAAAAGCTTTACAGGATTACCAAAGTTTTCATGCCAAACAGATGGATTGAGACTCTTGAAAAGAGCTTTCGCTTCGGGATTCCAGACCCACCATAAATTGTGAGCAATTTCGTCTAACTTAGAAAGAGACTCCGGCATTTTAGAGCTTGTAAACAAGTCTTTCCACGCAGGAGCATTACATCTTTTGTTAATTATCATACTTATTTTTATCGGATATTTTATTTACAATAGTTGCGTCTATATCAGCACAGATCCCAAGACATGAATAATTCTATCTTAAAACCTCTTATCTTATGTGTTTACAACAGCGCAAACTTACAAATTTATATCCGCGTACACAAAAATATTCAATTTGAAACCGGCTCTTTTTCATCTCTTTTTATGGATTGTATTCAAATCGTCTGAAAGAAGAAATCTAACAATAACACCTCCTGCTCTCCAACTGAAAATATCTCAAATAAATATCCCAATAATCGCCTTAAAGAGTCGTTGTCCACTTCGGGCAAACACACTTACAAAGTATTTCTACTCTTCTTAGATTTTCACAACTCACCATTTAGTAGTAATTTTGTACCCCATGAGACCTTAAAAAGAGCCTCTCATAATTTAACAGGCAAAAGATGCAAAAAATAAGAAATATCGCAATAATTGCTCACGTTGACCATGGTAAAACTTCCTTGGTGGATCGTTTACTTCTTGCGGGCAATCTATTCAGAGAAGAGAATAAAGAGCTGGATCAGCTGTTGGATAATAACGACTTAGAACGAGAAAGAGGTATCACCATATTATCCAAAAATGTGTCTATCTCTTACAAAGACTACAAAATAAACATTATAGATACTCCGGGGCACGCAGACTTTGGAGGTGAGGTGGAACGTGTGCTCAATATGGCAGATGGGTGTTTGCTGTTGGTTGATGCTTTTGAAGGTCCTATGCCTCAGACTCGATTTGTGCTTTCAAAAGCCATAGACATGGGGCTGGTTCCAATAGTTGTAGTAAATAAAGTGGACAAACTCAACTGCAGACCGGATGAAGTACAAGATATGGTGTTCGACCTCATGTTTTCACTGAATGCTTCGGAGGAACAGCTTGACTTCACAACTCTCTTCGGCTCTGCAAAAGAGGGATGGATGTCTTATGACTGGAGACAACCGACAACCTCTATTGAACCTCTTCTTGAAGCTATCATAGAGCATATTCCGGAACCGGTGCAGTTGGATGGAACGCCCCAAATGCTTATTACCTCTTTGGACTACTCCAAGTATGTAGGTCGGATAGCCATAGGGCGTGTACACCGAGGCTCTCTCAAGGAAGGACAAGACATAACGCTGTGCAAGAGAGATGGCAGCATGGTAAAAAGCAAAATAAAGGAGCTTAACGTATTTGAAGGTCTTGGACGAAAAAAAGTGGAAGAAGTTTCCAGCGGAGATATATGTGCCGTAATTGGTATCACAGGATTTGAGATTGGAGATACTATTGCCGATTTTATTGAACCGGAACCCTTACCTACTATCGCCATTGATGAGCCTACAATGAGTATGCTATTTACAATAAACACCTCTCCCTTCTTCGGGAAGGAGGGTAAATACGTTACCTCTCGGCACATACATGACCGACTCATGAAAGAGTTGGACAAAAACCTGGCGCTAAGAGTAGAGCCAACGGAAAGCGCAGACTCTTGGCTTGTTTATGGTAGAGGTGTATTGCACCTATCTGTCCTTATAGAAACAATGCGCAGAGAGGGATACGAGCTTCAGGTAGGACAGCCTCAAGTCATCATCAAAGAGATAGATGGAGAAAAATGTGAACCCATAGAAGAACTTACGATCAATCTCCCGGAAGAGCATGCCAGCAAAATCATAGATATAGTAACAAAACGAAAGGGAGAGATGCTTTCGATGGAGAACAAAAACGACAGGATATTCTTGCAGTTCTCCATCCCATCAAGAGGAATCATCGGACTCAACAACAGTGTTCTTACAGCATCAGGAGGAGAGGCTATTATGGCACATCGCTTTGTCTCTTTTGAGCCTTGGAGAGGACCGATTGAAAGACGTAATAATGGCTCAATTATTGCCCTTGAAAGTGGAACGGCTTTTGCCTATGCTCTTAACAATCTTCAGAGTAGAGGAAACTTCTTTATCTCTCCACAAGAAGAGATATATGAAGGCCAGGTAGTTGGAGAACACACCAAGGAGGGAGACCTTGTAGTGAATGTTTGTAAGACAAAAAAGCTGACCAATATGCGAGCTTCAGGAAGTGATGAAAAAGTCTCGCTTGCTCCACCGATAGTGTTCAGCCTGGAAGATGCTCTTGAATACATCAAAGCAGACGAGTATGTGGAGATCACTCCGAAAAGTATGCGTCTGAGAAAAATACTTTTATCCGAAAATGATCGAAAACGAGCGGGTAAAAATGCTCTGGTCTGACATGGACTTTTCCGACGAAAATAAAAATAAAGTTTTGGCGATAATCGTGTTACATAACGCAAGTATGTGGCACGATTTGTCGTTCAATACCCTCCTTGATCAACCGGATATAGATCTATTTATAATAGATAACGCAAGTACGGATGATACTCCTGTGTGGCTGCAAAAGACTCCAAACATACAAAAGCGCGTATTCTCTAAAATCAATATCGGATTTGGGATGGCAAACAACCGAGGTATAGAGTATGCCATAGCTCACGGCTACAAAGGAGTTTTACTGATCAATCAGGATGCCTGTATCGCACCATCCGAAGCAAGAAAACTCATTGAAGCAGGAGAAAAAGACTCTACTTGGGGTATCATCTCGCCAATGCACTATGTCGACGAAAAGAACTTGGATAGAGGCTTCTCCAACTATATTCGTCATTGCTCGAACACTTCTTCCGAAAATGAGATAATAGAGGTTCCCTTTATCAATGCTGCTCTTTGGTATATACCATATCAGACTCTTGTAAAAGTAGGAGGCTTTTCTCCTCTGTTCTTCATGTATGGGGAAGACAAAGATTATTGCAACAGAGTAAGATATGCCGGACTAAAAATCGGCTATCTTCCTTCTGCCAAAGGCTATCATCATCGATCTCAACAAGAGGATATACCAATAGAGAAAAGACGAACGTTAGAATACACTTATCATCTCACAGAATGGATCAATCCCGGATACTCTTTTTTCAAATCTCTGAAGAAAGGCCTGATAGATTTGTTCATAAAAGTCCTTCTGAGAAGACACAGACTTTCTCTTACAGACGTCAAAAAGCTATGGAAAAGACGACATGAGGTAGCTCTTTGGAAAGAAAGACCTGCCATAGACATAGACTCTATTCGCAGGACTCTACCAAGCGAGAATAGTTCTCTTGCTCCTGTTTTGCTTTTTGTTTATAACAGACCGGAACACACCAAACAGGTTATCAACTCTTTACTTGCCCAACCAGAAGCTGCCTATACTGATCTTATCATCTTTTGTGATGGTGCGAAAAACGAGCAAGACAAAACAAAAGTAGAAGAGGTTCAAGATATAGTGGATAACATCAACGGATTTAGGAGTAAAACCATATACCAACAATCCGGAAATATTGGATTGGCAAAGAGTATCATTGATGGGGTGACAAAGATACTTCAATCATATATCTCAGTCATCGTATTGGAGGACGACCTAACATTGTCTCCCTACTTCCTAAGATGGATGAATGATGCTTTGAATAGGTATTCTTCCGTAGAAGAGGTGGCTCATATCTATGGATGCAACTATTTCCAAACAAAAGGAGGCAATCCTAATGGAGACTTCTTGTGCTTTGTAGGATCTTGGGGCTGGGGAACTTGGCAAAGAGCTTGGGAGAAATATGCCAAGTGGGATGGCGAAAAGCTTCTTCATGAGATTAAGAAACGTGGTCTTAAAAGGAGGTTCGACTTTAATAATTCCTATCCCTATACTCGAATGCTAAAAAGACAGGTAGCGGGAGAAAATAACTCTTGGGCCATACGCTGGAATGCCTCTCTGTTTTTACAAAATAAACTATCACTTACAGCAGGGAGATCTCTTGTGAACAATATTGGTTTTGATGGTTCCGGAACTCATTGCGGACAAGACTCCCTATATGGTAGCACTCTTGTTCCTTACCCTCTGTATGCAGAGACTCCTCCACAAGAAGTAAAAGAGAATCTAATATTCCGTAAAAAATTGGAGCGCTACTATCGTAAAACCAACTCTATACCTGCAAAAGCGTGGCGGAGGATACGAAAGTTTTCGCTAATTTTGTGAACATAAAACTTCAGCAGATAATACAAATACGCAAATAACTATACAGCAAGATGTTTAATAATCTTTCAGATAGACTCGAAAGGTCATTCAAAATACTTAAAGGGGAAGGCAAAATAACGGAACTCAATGTGGCCGAAACATTGAAAGACGTAAGACGAGCTCTTTTAGAGGCAGATGTTAACTTTAAGGTTGCGAAAGACTTTACCAATAAAGTAAAGGAGAAAGCCCTCGGACAAAATGTTCTGACTTCTATCAAGCCCGGTCAGCTCATGGTAAAGATTGTCCATGATGAGTTGGCAGAACTTATGGGCGGATCTGCTGAGGACATCAACCTAAGTGGAAATCCTTCTGTGATATTGATGTCCGGCTTGCAGGGTTCCGGTAAGACAACATTTACCGGGAAGTTGGGGAACTATCTGAAAACCAAACAGCACAAGAAACCTTTACTTGCAGCATGTGATGTTTACAGACCTGCTGCGATAGAACAACTTCACGTACTAGGCGAACAGCTGAATATCCCTGTTTATAGTGAGAAAGAGAACAAAAATCCTATTGCTATTGCAAAGAATGCTATACAGAAAGCCAAGGAAGAAGGCTGTGATGTTGTCATCATAGACACGGCAGGACGATTGGCTGTGGACGAAGTTATGATGAATGAGATCGCATCTATTAAAGAAGCGATTCGTCCGGACGAAATTCTCTTCGTTGTGGATGCAATGACAGGGCAAGATGCTGTTAATACTGCAAAAGAGTTTAATGACAGACTTGACTTCAACGGCGTTGTTCTCACAAAGCTTGATGGTGATACACGAGGTGGAGCTGCTATATCCATTAGAAGTGTTGTTACTAAGCCCATCAAATTTATTGGTACGGGAGAAAAGCCTGAAGCCATAGATGTATTTCACCCAAGCCGTATGGCAGACCGCATCCTGGGCATGGGAGACGTCATCTCTTTGGTTGAGCGTGCTCAAGAGCAATTTGACGAAGAACAAGCAAAAAAACTACATAAAAAGCTTGCTAAGAATCAGTTCGACTTCAATGACTTCCTCGAACAAATTGCCCAAATCAAAAAGATGGGAAATTTGAAAGATCTGATTGGAATGATTCCGGGTATGGGCAAGGCTATCAAAGACCTGGATATTGATGATGATGCTTTCAAAGGAGTGGAATCCATCATATATTCCATGACTTCCGAAGAGAGATCCAATCCTAATATCATCAACGGATCAAGACGGAAACGTATTGCTGCCGGATCGGGTCGTTCTATCCAAGAGATAAACAATCTTCTAAAACAGTTCGAGCAGACTCGTAAAGTCATGCATATGATGACCAATTCAGGAGCCGGACAACTGGCAAAATTAGCAGGAGGATTACGCCCCAAACGTTAGGCTTGACGACAATTTTTAGAAATTATCAACACCAACTATTGACTACAAAACAAACAATGGAAAGTACCAATCTTGATACAAACAAATACCAAATTCTGAGCGGCAAAGAAGCATCGACTCACTTCAAAGATGAAATAAGAAAAGAGGTTGAAGCCTTCGTTACCCAAGGAGAAAGAGCACCACACTTGGCTGCCATACTAGTGGGACATGATGGTGGCAGTGAGACCTATGTGGCCTCTAAGATGAAGACCTGTGAGGAGGTAGGATTTAAATCCTCCTTAATCAGATATGAAGAAGACATCACCGAGGAAGAGCTCTTAAAAGCGATACAGTCTCTGAATGAAGATGATGAGCTTGATGGCTTTATCGTTCAGATGCCTCTTCCTAAACATATAGATGAACAAAAAGTAATAGAAGCGGTAGATCCAAGAAAGGACGTGGATGGATTTCATCCTGAAAACGTGGGAAAGATGAGTATAGGTTTGGACACATTTGTCTCAGCCACTCCTCTTGGTATCATTTCCCTTCTGAAATACTACAATATCTCTACCAGAGGAAAGCATTGTGTGGTTGTAGGTCGCAGCAATATCGTAGGAAAACCGATGGCTAATCTGCTCTTATACAAAGGAGAACAAGGTGACGCCACCGTTACCGTATGTCATAGCAGAACTCCCAATATCGCAGAGATAACCAAACAAGCAGATATCCTTATTGCGGCAGTAGGTATTCCGGAATACATCAAAGGAGACATGGTAAAGAATGGAGTCATTGTTATAGATGTTGGTACAACAAGAATACCGGACAGCAGCAAGAAAAGCGGCTTCAGACTATCCGGAGATGTCAAGTTTAATGAGGTTGCCCCAAAAGCCTCTTATATTACTCCGGTACCGGGAGGAGTAGGTCCGATGACAATATGCTCTCTTATGCAGAATACCTTAAAAGCTGCAAAACAAAGAAAGAAATAGGTCCTATTATAGATATTGGCTCTTAAGCCGATTTATAAGACGTCACTCCTCCCTACTCTTAATTTCTCAATTAAGACTGGAGAGGAGTGAGTCTTTTATGGTAGTAATAAATACTTCTGAAACTTCATGACACGAAACAGAATAGTTCAATACCGATCTTTGGCACTGTTTATCCTTACAGCTGCCATCATCGTTATGTTTTATCCTCGAAGAACAAAGTTCAAATACCAATTCACAGAGGGAAGACCTTGGAAGTATGAGTTGCTTACTGCTCCCTTCGACTTCCCTGTAATAAAAACATCCGCACAGATACAATACGAAAAAGATAGTGTTCTTCGATCTGTTATGCTCTACTATACATTGGAAGAGCAGGTATATAAATCCGTAAAGAACGAACTTATTGCCGACTATAACAGAGAACATCACAAGACTCTTGGAAACGAATACATCAACTATCTTGTTCATGAACTTGAGATCATCTACAAGCAAGGAATATTAAGTCAAAGTTTATACGATGACCTCTACCAGTTGAAGGAGAAGAGTTTTAACATCATTACGGAGGATAACATAGCCAAAAAGCGAACTTTGGACGATGTCTATACTCTGAAACAAGCGTATGAAAAGGTGTTGAAAGATGCTCCTGCATCTGTCTCAAGTGAAGGTCTGCGTACCATTGGAATAAACAAATATCTCCGCTCAAATCTGGTCTTTAATGCAGAAGTAACGGATAAAGTAGAGCAAGCCAAGCTTGAAGATATCGTAGCAGAACAGGGGCGTGTACAAGCCGGAGAACGTATTGTGGGAACTGGAGACGTTATCACTCCCGATATATATATGCAGCTGAGTTCGCTGAAAAGGATTTATGAGAGTCAGTCCTCCACCGGCTCCAGCTCTATTCTTATTTTGTTGGGACACTTTATACTGAACCTCATTATCCTCCTCTCATTTTGGGGTTACTTGGTCTCTTTCCGACCAAAAATCATTTCAGATATAAAGAACTCGTTTTTCTTTCTCTCCATTATATTGCTATTCGTCATTCTTACGGAGATAGCCGTTTCACATGAGATCTTTAATATCTACATACTGGCCTATGCTACCCTTCCCATTCTTGTGCGAACCTTCTTCGACTCTCGCACGGCACTCTATGCACATATCATAAATGTACTTACCTGCTCTCTTATAGCTCCTTATGCCTTAGAGTTCATTATTATACAATTCCTGTCCGGAGCCATGTCAATACTGACTCTTGTACGTTTATCCCAACGCTCGGACCTTATCCGAAGCTCATTCTATGTATTGCTCACCTGCATTGTTACCTATGTCAGTCTGACCATGTTTCAAGAAGGCGATCTGCAAAATATCTCATGGAGAATCATCGTATATTTCCTCATAAGCTTTGTCTTCCTAATGTTTACCTATGTGATGGTATATGTGTTAGAACGGGTTTTCGGCTATGTTTCCAACATATCTTTGATAGAGCTTTCGGATGTCAATACTCCTATGCTTCGTCAATTATCGGAAATGGCTCCGGGAACATTTCAACACTCTTTGCAGGTATCCATATTAGCTACTTCTGCGGCTGCACGTCTCGGAGCAGATGTTCAGTTGATCCGTACCGGAGCTTTGTATCATGACATTGGGAAGATGAAAAATCCCGGATACTTCACGGAGAATCAGGGAAACAACAATCCGCATGACAAACTCCCATTTGATGAGAGTGCAAAGATCATCATTAAGCATATCACCGATGGTATAGAACTGGCAGAAAAAGCAAGACTTCCCAAGCAGGTAATAGACTTTATCCGCACACACCACGGATTGAGTAAGGTAAAATACTTCTATTACTCATACAAAAATGCCAATCCTGATGCGATCATAGATGAAAGTATATTCACCTATCCCGGTCCCAATCCGTACACCAAAGAGATGGCAATACTTATGCTTGCCGATGTTGTGGAAGCCTCATCAAGGAGTCTTAAAGACTTTACCGAAGATAGTATGATGGCTCACATCAACAAAATCATTGATGGAACAATAGAAGAAGGACTTCTGAAGAACAGCCCTTTGACATTCAAAGATGTAGAGATCATTAAGGAAGTATTCTTTGAGAAACTCAAAACCATGTTCCATTCTCGCATCTCCTATCCTGAACTCAAAACAAGAACAAATGCTTTCGAGTAAAGACTTATCTCGCATATCGGAAGAGGAGCTTCTGCGACTGCTTCAACAAGAAGAGACCAAAGAACAGGCTTTCTCTGTTCTTTTAAAAAGATATAGCCCCAGACTGTACGCGGTGATCCGTCGCATCGTGCTCTTCCATGAAGATGCCAACGATGTTCTGCAGGAGTCGCTGTATAAGATCTGGAAGAATATTGCTTTATTCAAGGGCAATTCCAGGCTCTACACGTGGATGCATACGATAGCAACAAATGAAGCTCTATCTCATCTCAGATCTGAAAAATATGAACGAAAAGTTCCGCTATCCACATCGGAGTATGATCTGGCTGAGATACTTATGAACGATCCATACTTTGACGGAGACAATGCGGAAGCTCTTCTTCATGCAGCAATAGCTACTCTCCCGGAAAAGCAAAAGCTGGTTTTTCAATACCGCTACTTTGATGAGCTCTCCTATAATGAGATTTCTCAACTGACGGATACATCGGTCGGAGCTCTTAAAGCGGACTTTCACCATGCACAAAAGAAAGTAAAACAACACATTGAGATAGAATCGGATTAAACCTTTATCCCTAAACCCTATCTAAGGGATGTAGGTAGGTCATACAATACAGACACGACATTATTATGAATGAGATAGATGAAATAAAAAAGAGACCTTTGGGATTCCGAACTCCTGAAAACTATTTCGAGAACTTGGAAAAAGGTTTGGTCTCTACTTTCAAAGAAAGAGAGCAGACAGAAAAGGCTCAAAAGGAGAAGATAAAGCTCTCCGTTTGGTCCAAGCTGCAGCCATACATCTATTTGGCTGCGATGTTTATCGGTTTGGCTCTTCTCATAAAAGTGATTCTACCGACTCCGAGAGGCACTTCTATGGAGAATGCTAATATTACGGCGGTAGTGGATTACAAAACCGATGAAGGATACTCGATTGAGTGGGATGATGCTACTTACACCTCCTACTTGGAGGATCAGGCAGCCGAAGCTTATATGGTCTCATACATATCCGAATAACATATAAAAATAAAAAGCCATGTATTTACATACAAAAAATAGCGTAAACATTGCTATTCAAAAGATTTTATTATTTATCTTTGTCGCAGTAGCGTGCGTTGGTACGATAAGCGGCCAAAACCATGATAAAGTCGAAAAGCGATCTCAAAGAATGCGAGAGTTTACGGAAGGGCGGAACGCGTATATTGCGGAAAAGGCAAAGCTGACCGTTGCAGAGCGGACTTTCGTAGAACAGGAGCTTCAGAAATATGACGTAAAGAAGCAAAAGCTATGGATGGAGATGAACAGACTCATCAAACACACAGCGAGGGAAGATGTCGTCATATCCGAAGTCGAATATGGAGAAGCCTTAGACAAAACCGTAGAGAATATGAAGATTCAAGCAGAGATTACTCAAGAGTTGATTACGTCTCTTCGTTCCAAGCTATCAAATACAAAGGCATTTCAGATCATACATGCGGAGAACGTCTACACGAAGCGTTACTTTGCAAGGAAATCTAAAGGCGAACAACACCCGAAGGAAATGACAAAGAAATAATTTGGGTAAGAACTTTAAAGATTAGATTAGTGTGGGTGATGGCAGACGAGAGTCTCCCATCACTTTTTTTGTGCCCGGTCGTAGATTTTGACGTTTGCGTTGGAGAGTCTGCGCGATGCTTAAAGATTCGGAAAATCATGAGATCGGGAAGCGGGAGGCT
This sequence comes from Porphyromonas canoris, assembly GCF_000765975.1. Classification (NCBI taxonomy): domain Bacteria; kingdom Pseudomonadati; phylum Bacteroidota; class Bacteroidia; order Bacteroidales; family Porphyromonadaceae; genus Porphyromonas; species Porphyromonas canoris. Next base: position 15,398 of record NZ_JQZX01000002.1, on the reverse strand, counting down.
TGCCTTCCGGAAGAAAAAGAAAGAGCAGCACATTGCAAAGACGGCTGCTCTTTCAAAAGATAAACGATAAGTGTAAGTGTTTATCTATAAGGATCCCTCTGCATGTCTTGTGGCGTGGCAGCCGATATTGACTGCGACGGGAAGCCCGGCTATGTGGGTGGCTTCGGTCAGGATGTTCACAGCCAGAGCCGTTGTGGAGCCTCCGAATCCGGCGGGGCCTATGCCCAGTCGGTTTATTTCATCCAGCAGCTCTTTTTCCAGGCTTGCCACAAACTCGTTGTCGCTGTGAGAGCCTACGGGTCTCATCAGCGCGAGCTTGGAGAGACAGGCGCAACGCTCCATCGTTCCGCCGACACCTACTCCCACCACTATCGGAGGGCAGGGGTTGGGGCCTGCGTCCCTGACCACTTTGATCACAAAGTCTTTTACGCCTTGCACGCCCTGCGAAGGGGTAAGCATTATGAGCCGGCTTTTGTTTTCGCTGCCGAAGCCTTTTGGTGCCACGAGGATGTGCAGCTCTTCTCCTTCCACTATATTATAATGTATGACTGCGGGGGTATTGTCTCCGGTGTTGGTTCTGTCGAACGGATCTTTCACCACGGATTTTCTCAGGTATCCGTTCCGGTATCCTCTTCTGACGCCCTCGTTCACGGCATCTTTGAGGCTGCCTCCTTCTATGTGCACCTCCTGTCCGATGGTAAGATAGACGACGGTCATGCCGGTGTCCTGACACATCGGCACTTCTTCGGTACGAGCGATGCGGGCATTTTCGAGGATCGTACCCAGTATCTCTCGTCCGAGAGGAGATTTTTCCTGTGTTTTGTATCTCTTCATTGCGTTCTCGATGTCGGGGGCGAGCTTATAGTTGGCATCCATGCAGAGGCGTTCGACGAGGTCTGTTACCTGAGAGGTATGAATTGTTTTCATGAGAGGGGTAGAGTGTTATTCTTTTCGGGTTAGAAAGTAGTTGGTATTCTGGTTTTCGAGATCCTTATCGGTTTGGACGTCGAGCAGCCCGACCATACAGTAGACCTTCTGCTTGGGGTCGTGTACCCAGTGGCGGACCAGATAAAAGTTCTTGATTTCGGATGTTCTCGGTACGTGCAGTCGCGGACCGGTGCAGGGCACTTCTCTGTCTGCGACCATGATATGGTTTTCGTCCTTGTAGGAGATGGTGAGATTTTGGTCTATCTTCTCCCGGATCAGCTCTGCCAGGCGGTCGAAGTTGATTGGCAGCGGCGACTCGGAGCAGAGCACAAAACCGTTCCGTATATCGCTCACGGTGAGGCTTTCCATCCCTATCCCCCACTCGTCCATGAGGGAAAGCAACGTCAGCTCCTCTGCCGAGTGTGCCATCTTGCGATACCTCAGCGAGCTGTGCACCATGTCGTAGATGCGGTCTGCCTGCGGTCCGAAGATGGTGGGATGAGTAACGATAATCTCCTCCCCGATCCCCACGATGATGTCGGCGTTGCGTCCGAGGGCGGGTTGGAGCAGGTTGAAGTGTTCTATGACCAGCCTGCGCCCTTTTTCGAGCATGTTCTTGACAAAGTCCACGATCTCGTACATCTGTGTGAATCCGAGCTGAAACCGCATATCCAGATGGTAGGTGGAGCTTTCTCGCTCCGCCATGTCGAATGTGTCCCTCACCTGGAGGATCTTTCTCGGATTGATGACATCGTCATCGTTGGAGAGCTCCAAGCCCGGAAACATCCCTTTGATCAGGGACGATTTTCCCGAACCGGCATCTCCGACAATGCCCACGAGCCGATCTCTATAACTCAAATGTTTTTGTGCGATCTGCTCTCCGAGGAACATCAGTCGCTCTCTCCCTCGCGGGGCAAAATACTGGGACGAAACCGAGTATTCTCTGTACAGATTCAGGGGGTTCATTGGCGTTATCGGGGGTATGTGTAGAGTGATCTTTTTGTTGCTTTCGGAGCGTCTTCCGACGGCATTTCCAAAAGTCTTTTTAGAAGCATGATAATCAGCTGTTTATAGCGAAAAATAAATTTCCTTCGGAAGGGGTGAAAATTTCGTACGTACAAAAAAAAATTTTCGTACGTACAAAAAAAAATTTTCGTACGTACAAAAAAAATTTTTCGTACGTGCAAAAAAAATTTTCCGTACGTGCAGAGAAAATTTTCCGTGCGTGCAGAGAAAATTTTCCGTGCGTGCAGAAAAAATTTTCCGTGCGTGCAGAAATAAATTTGCGTGCGTGCGGAGAAAATTTTCCGTACGTGCAGAAGTAAATTTACGTGCATGAAGAAATAAATTTGCGTGCGTGCAGAAATTTTGCTCCTTCCGAAAAGAGGCAATTTTCCATCAATGAGCGGAACCGGCTCCGTAAATGACCGGAACCGATTCCGCCACTAATCCGTCTGCCGTCTGTCTCTGTCTTTTTATCCGACAAATGCGGCACCGTTTCCTCAGATCTCGAACCCGAAAGTTACGAGAGGGGCATGCTGTTGTGCGCCGTACACATCGGTCTCGCCCAATGCTCCGGACGGAATGGGACGAACGATGGTTACCTTGATCGCCTTGGCAGGATCGAAATGAACGATATTCATGATGTCGTCCTCCGAAATGTTGTACAGCCGCGCAAACATCTCTTTGGTGAAAATACCGGCATCTCTCACCATGTGATAGCCGTCGAAGTCCTTGAAAATCACGTCGAATGTCAGCTCGTAAGGTCCGGAGTTCTTGCTCCTGATAACGGAAGCAAGCTCTCTCAAAGTATATCTTGCCATGATTTATTTGCTTATTCCTTGGTTAAACACTTCGTACCTCGCAGGGAAAAGAGACGTTGCATCCGCCACTTTCAGCAGGTGATACACATTGAACTCGAACACCTCGCCCACATGACAGTCCGAAGGCGAGAACGGGAAAGCAAGATTCCCCGCCGTGGAGATGCGTCCCTCGTAACCGTAGTGCAGCATCGTGCTTCTCGCAAAACCGCAGATCGTATCCGCCTGCTCCTGAGTCGCCGCCACGGCTTCGATGATGATGAGAAGCTCGCGAGGCTGATACTCGTCCGCCCTATCCTCGAAGATAGCCATCGTACCGTTCTTGCCGTAGACCTTGAAATCCAGGAAGAAATCGCGAATGCCGTAAGCATCGAAGTTGTTCACCACACGCTCCTTGACCTTCTCTTTCACCTCGTCTATCTTCGAGATGAGGATGGGATCCTTCACCGCCGCGCAGGAGATGGTCCGGTATCCGACCTTGCGCACGCCTTCGAGCTTGACGAAATACTCCTCCGTAGGCTCGAACCTGCTGCCCGATACCCGGACGCGGTTCTCTTCCACCTGCTCGAACTTGGTCTCGTGCAGATTGATGGCTCCGCCCGGACCCGGCAGGATGTAAGGGTTGCTCTTCTCGTACAGCGTATGAGCCGCCACCGAAAGAGTGGTACACTTGCGAAGCGGAGAGAGCGTCTCCAGCTCGAAGTGATCCCTGCGGAGATAGCCGAACATACAGTCCGAACCGCTGCCCGGAAGTGCCGCGATGGCTGCGCACTCCAAAATCTTTCCCATGTGGATCGCCAAGCCTTTCTCATAACCCCGGCTGATGGCCAGCGCAGAAAAAACACTCGGATCGTACGCACGCCCCGCCACTATCACATTCGCTCCGTTCTTCAATGCCTCGATGATAGGCTCTTCTCCCATCTGTGCCACTATGCGAACGCTCTCCTCGACATCCTTCTCGGTAAGCTCCTTCGCCGGCTTCAGGGGCGTGATGTTGCCCTTGCGAAGCTCCGAAAGAATAAAATCCTTCTTAAACTCGGACTCGATGACCGCCATCTTGAAAGAGAGCTGCTTCTCCTTCGCAATCTCTCTGACAATATCAAGCACAAACTCCACATGAGGATGACCACCCGCACCACCGGCAGAACCGATGATCACAGGGATATTTCTTTCCACCCCCGCAGGGATCATGTATTCAAGATCTCGCTTGACGGAGTTTCTGTCCGTAAAAGACTTGCCGGCTCCCAAGTAGTACGGACCCGGATCCGTACTTCCGGCATCCACGGCTATGACATCTGGATTACGCTTCATGCCCTCCAAGAAAGACTCTTCCGGAAAGCCGTATCCCAAAATAGCCGTAGGAGAGAGTACTCTTATCTCTTCCATAATATAATGTGTTGTAATTAGAGTTTATCCTTTAGTGAAAGTATTCTGCTCATCTCGTTGAAGACTATCATGTAGCCCTCGTCCACACCCATACCGGGCTTGGCAAGAGTTTGAGCCGGCCGGGTAGCCATGGCAATGTTGGCGCAGATCTCGGCAGAACGGCTTGTCTCGTTGCATGTTCCTCCCAAGTAAGCCCCCATTCCATGCTCTTTACAGTAGAGAACGGCTTCTATCGAGTTGTTGATACCGCCGAGGTCAGGAGTCTTAATCTGCGCCATGTGTCCGGCTTTGGCTTTGGAGAAGTCTACAATATCTTCAAAAGTATTGCACCATTCGTCTGCCACGATTTCGGCAGTAGAGCCTTTGGCATCCATGTGCTTGCGAATAGCTGCCAAAGCATCTATCTGTGCCCACTTCTCCTCGACATCCACCGGACCTTCTACACGCAGCTTGAACGGCTTGGCTATCTCTTCCAGCTCCATAACGTAGTCCGCGATCTTTTCAAAGTCATTATTGAATACGATACCGAGCGTACCATATACGTCAATGTGCAGAATAGGGTTGTAAGAGTCCGATGTTCTGTATTCGAGAATGCGGTTTCTCAACCATTCCACATACGCTTTCATCTTCTCGCCCTTGAGACCGACCTTTTGTTCAACGTGGTTGAACAGAGCATGAGGAAGCACCTCTGCACCTTTCATGATCATCTTATCTGCGTTTTCATAACGGTTGTCTCCACTCTGAGTGAAGATCGGGATCATCTTATCCGAAACCTTTGTGCCGTACTCTTCCGCTATGACTTGAGCCATGAGCTTTCCTTTGCTCTTGGCAACGGCATCCAAGCAAGCTTGAGTAACGCCGTAGCGAATAGCCGTGTGGTATTGTTTTCCCGTTTTCGGGCAGACAAATTTATCTACCAAGTCTGCCATCTCACGGAATGTGGTGATCTCTTTTCCTTCATACATCGGAGCTATCTCCTTTTCGATAACAGGAATGAAGTTCTCTGCCAAAAACAGAGGATCTCTACCCCCTGCTCCCGAATACTGCACAGCCGCACAGTCTCCATGAGCAATGGCTCCGTTTTCCAATATAAACAGTACAGAAATAGCCTCGCCTGCCTGACGAACAGAAGAGAAACCCTCCGTAACTGTCTCACCTTTATAGAAAGCACCATCGCTTTCCGCACCTTTTTTGATGGCTCTTTGGTCATCAAAGTAGAAACCGGTCTTTCCGGCTGCACATACTACTTTCTTAATCTTCATCGCGTATGTAGTTTTTAACGAGTTTATGTTTAGTATTAGGTTGTAATAGAAAGTATGCAGACCTTTAGCCTGCATACTCTTTCTATTTTCAGTTTGTATTTCTACCTACAAGAAATCCTTTACCGATGGCATAGACATCATCTATCACCATTTGAAAGCTCACGGTTCTGCCTTCTGCTCTTCCTCGCTCTTCGAGTTTCGCTCTGTGGAACGCTTTAAGCTCTTCGCTAAATGGGATGTTGCCCAACTCCAAAATTCTCACAGCACCGAAGTTGTCGCGAGCAGGCATTACCTTTCCGGCATTGTACTTCGATGGAGCAAAAGGAATATCCAGTACACCTGCTTCAAATGCCGCAATGGTACCCTTGGCATAGTCGCCCTTGCCAAGCTCCTCTACCTTATCCAAGATACATCTCATCTCTGCTTCTATGATTTCGCTCTCTGCCAAAACTGCCGGGATTTCACGGAAGTCTTGGTCTCTCAGCATGGAGATCACCTGTTTTGTGGCTCTAAGACCTGCTGCGTTAGCCTCCTTGGTAGGTACCCCCATAGCTTCGTGCGGAGTCTTCACAATAACCTTTGTCGCTTTTGCCAATGCAGCCGCAGCTGCTCCCCAGGATATTACACCGAATGCTTTGGCTTCATCTTGAGGGAATCCGCCCATCCATTGGTGGAATACGGTCGTAACCGTGCATCCTTTATAGCCGTATCTCTCAAGATACTCTTCCGTCATCTTCTTCAAAGATCTCACTGCTGCCACGTCCTGGATGAGGTTACCGCACTGACCATAGCCTACGGTAATATCCTTAACACCCTGCTCTGCGGCAAGTAAGCTTTCAAGCACGGCAACAGAGTTGGAGATACACGGAGGGATCAACGTACCTGTAAGAGGCCCGAATGGTTCACGGTTGATATTGATACCGGCTTCCGCATACATACCGCAAAGACGGTCCGTGTACTGCCAATAGGCAATGGTCTTCTCCAGAGAGTAGTTTTTAGAATACGGAATATTATAAGAGATACCACCACCCTCGTATGATGTAAATCCTCCTGCGATAGAGATCTCCGTCAAGAGGCGTGCATCAGGAGTTCCGTGACGCACCTGAACCGGATTTTTAAGTGCCGAAGTTACCGATCTACAAATATCCACACCATAGTTTACGATAGGGAAACCATTAAGCATAGAGCGTCCGGTCTCCTTACTCTTCTCTATACCATTCTCTGCCTCTTTGTATCTGTTGAGACGGGTATAGCTGTCTACCGTTGAAGGCAGAAGATCCGCTTCTCCCTCTGTTTCCAAAAACTGAAGCAGCTTGATGTGTTCATCGTAAAGAGCCACACCGGCACGAGGTTGAATAAGAGTTACTCCCTCTTTCTCTGCCTGTTGCAGCTTTGAGTCGAAACGCTTTTCAGGCGCGATGCGCTTCTGATACTCCACAGCTTCATCAAAGTTTACACCTGCTCCCGTAGGCCATTGTTTCAAGACCTCTTCGCGTTCTTTCATGAACACGTCTTCGGGAATTCTTACATTCTTTACTTCCATAGTCTAAAAATGGATTCTATTCTTTAGTTTAATCTTCTTTTCTACTTCCCAATATGCCTATCATACCAAGGCACAAAGACCTCATTCCTCTAAACAGTCGTACAGGAATAAGGTCTTTTGTTCTATCATAAGGTTACTACCTCTTTCTTCATCAGTTCGAGAGCCAGTTCGGGATCTGCACTGCTCAAAAGCCCCATAGAAGCCATGATGTACCTCTTGTCCAAAAGGAACGCAGGCTTTTTCGGCTTGGCACTCTCGTATCTCATCGGGTCGTACAACGCCCCTTTCAGTACCTCTTTAGGGTTCGGACTATTGAGGATAGCCCCTCCGATCCCCAACACGAACGGGACTTGAGTAAGGTCTTTACCATTAAGCGTAAAAAGCTCACCCATAGGCGTATAAACCTTTGCAAGTGTTCCGCAATGACGCTCCATGGCAATCCTCACGGCAGCTCTTGCTAATGCCTCTTCCATTCGTACTTCTCTCTCGTTTGAGGCAAGAGTATCCGGTGTGTCCGTACAGCTTTTTACCCAATGCACCAGCTCTATCTCCGCCACTTCTGCTTCCAAAGAAAGTTTGTAGGAGTCTGCTTGCTCCAAGAGCGGAGTCAAGCTATATCTCATCCCCAAATCTCCCTCAACGGAACGTTTGCTGTAAGGCTCCGGAATACCTTTCAGCATGATGCTCTCCATTGTAGGCTCTCCCTTTGCTATCGAATAAACATCGGTAGTGGCTCCACCAAGATCTATCGCCATCAGATCCCCTATTCCCGATGTCTGTTTCGTACCCAAACTCAATAGATTACAGGCATTCAACACGGCATAAGGCGTAGGTACGATCTTAAAGCGCGACATCTCTTGTATGGATGTAAGCCCCTTAGCCTCTATGATCTTAGAGATAAAAAGCTCCATTATACAACGCTTTGCAGGCTCTATATTGAGTCTGTTGAACTCCGGCATCACATTTTCGGTGATGACAAAAGACTTATTTCCGGCAGAGAGAATCTCTTCCAGTTCGTAAGATGCTGTCTTGTTTCCTGCCACTATAATAGAGAAGTCTCCGGGAATCTCTATCAAACGACGAGCATTGGCGAGTATAACCTCCTTGTTCCCTCCGTCTGTTCCGCCACAGAGCAGGATCAGATCCGGAGCGATGGTTGCTATCTCATGCTGTTCTGCCTTTGAAATCTCATAAGCATAGGTCTTAACCACCTTTGCTCCTGCGCTTGAAGCAGCCATGCGTGCAGCTTTCGATGTCAGCTCCGGCACTAAACCAAGAGCTACCATCTTGAGTCCGCCCGCGGCAGAACTACAACAAACCAATTCGTCATACAGCCATGGCTCTCCTATGTTCTGTCCAAGCGCAAGAAGCGCATCCCGAAAGCCATCTCCGATATGAGTTTCAATTGTTGTAAATGCAGCAGCCGTACCTACAATTTTACGGGAATTACCATCTATTGCGGTAAGTTTGGTGTAGGTACTTCCAAAGTCCGCAGTAAGGTACCTCATTACTTTAACGAGTTACTCCCAATATTTTATCAAGATCTGCTATTGTAGTTTCTATTGGAGTTCCGGGAGGATAAACACAGTTGAAGCCCATTTTCTCAAAACGCTCTTTAACGTCTGCGAACTCCTGTTTACCTACCACAAGATTGCCACCGGCAAGGAGAGGAATACCTTTTAACCCGGCTTCATCACACTTTTCACGAAGACCATTACAGTCTATTTCACCATGACCATAAAGAGAAGAGACGATAATAGCATCGGCTGCCGTTTCTATGGCAGCTTCTATATACTCTTCCTGTGAGACCATAACACCGAGGTTAACAACCTTGTAGCCCGCTTGCTCTAAAGCAAATGCAATAATCTTATTCCCTACTGCATGGGCATCCGCACCGATAACACCGGTGACCACTGTCTTTCCATTCATAATATTTTTCTACCTATGTGCTAAAAATGAAGCTTAGCTTCTTATATACTTCTTCGTCCTTCACACATCAAGACACGTTTTTCAGTGGTTTCTCGTGTCCTGTGTGCGATTATAGACACAAAGTTAAACAAAGATTTATAATCTGGACAACCGAACCCGAATTTAACGTTATCACATCTCCTTGACAGCTTTTTCGCCACCCTTCAGAAGCTCTTTTTTCTCATCCTTTTCGGGGAATAAAAGGGGGTCTTCTGCGGTATGTTTTATATAAAAACGGAAGCCCCTACCGGCTCGTCTGTTTCGACATTCTCCGGCTCTCTTATAGCTCTATTTTTCTCCAAATAGCCACTAAAACACTCATGTACAATAGCATACAAATTTTCTCAAATTTGAGAATCTTTTTCTCCTTGGACGATTTCATGGGCTGTTTTCGCGTTAATTGGTGTAAATTTTAACACCCATTCCTGTAAACGTTTCCTAATAAAGAAATCTGCCTTTTTAGGAGCATTTTAGTGCGAAAACAGGTAATCGGTTGATATTTAGGGTTTTGACACTTTCGGCTAAACACGTTAATCGAATCCGGTAAACGTGTTTAATGAAATCACTAAACGTGTTCATTGAAAAATTAAACACGTTTAGCCAAAAGAATATGCTCGTTTAGCGTTTTTGCTTAACGAGTATCGGAATTTGTGTTAATAAAACAGCCCAAATTTAACAGTTCGGTCGTGCTCTGAAAACGCCCCCTCCGATCAAAATAGAGAGACCGAAAAAAGTGAACATTTTTGGGGATGGAATATATAAAAACAACCTCCCCAAAAATGGGGTCAAACTTTAAGAAAAGAGAAGTACAATAAGACATAACTCAAAAAACATTACTACCTTTGTACTAATGGAGCAAAAACGAATCGGATGAATATATTTCGGAAGAACCAGTATAGAGACGTTTCGGATCGGCAGAGAGCACTTGCCACAAGTCTGGGATATTGTGGGAAGAAGCTCTTTTTTTTTGCAGCTCTGTCTCTATTGCCATTCATTCATTCCTGCAACCTTTCCAAAGAAGAGACTCCACTCTACCGCTCTTGGGATGAGATCAAAAGTTCCGATACCATAAGGGTTGGAGCCATATCGTCTCCGCTGATTTACTTTCTCTACAAAGGAGAAGAGCTGGGACCGGAATATGAGAAAATCGTAGCCTTTGCCACCAAGCACGATCTGAACATAGAGCTGCATCTTGCTCCCTCTTCAGACTCCCTTTTCACTTGGATAGAGAGAGGAGAGATAGATCTGTCCATTGCTCCTTACGGTATGACGGCAAAAGCGAGAGAACGTGTGGACTTTTGCGGAGAGAAAGAGAGTTATAGCATCGTTCTGGTACAAAAGCAGACAGACAGCCTTATCAAGCAACCGTATGAGCTTGCAGGAGAAACCATACACATCCTACCGCACACACCCGAAGAGCTTCGTCTGCACAACATGAACAGAGAGATAGGTGGAGGAGTAGAGATAGTGCCTGTACAGGGAGACTCCATACAGATAGAGGAGCTGATGATGCTCGTCGCCAAAGACTCCATACGCTTCACGGCAACGGACGAACGCACTGCCGGTCTCAACAAAACCTATATACGAGGGTTGAATACCTCTACTCGTCTCAGCTTTCCGATCCCGACATCGTGGTACACAGCCAAGGGCAACCAAGCTCTTCAAGACAGTATCAATCTTTTTGTAACGGAGCATGAGTTCGTCTCCAAAGAGCGACAAATGGTTTACAGATATTTTGAGGAAAACAGATGGCTGGCGGAGAATGAGAGCAAAACTGGCACAACATACATCACAAAGCCGGGTAACCTCTCCCCTTTCGATGATATATTTAAGGAGGAAGCGAAGAGACTCGGTTGGGATTGGCAGTATCTTGCTGCGATTGCATTCCATGAGTCCAGATTCCGTCCGGAAGTAAAGGCATGGTCTGGTGCTACCGGTCTTATGGGAATCATGCCAAGAACAGGAAGAGCCTATGGTGCATCCGTTGGCGAACTTACGGATCCTCATGTTTCGGTACGCATCGCCGTCTCTCTGCTTCTGGCTTTGGACAAGATATTCCGAGACATAGAAGATCCGGCAGAGCGTGTCAAAATCGTTCTGGCAGCGTATAATGCAGGACACGGACACGTGGTCGATGCCCAAAGGTTGGCAGAAAAATACAATGAAGATAAACACTCTTGGGATAGTGGAGTGAGGAAATATATCCTTTTGAAGTCGAACCCGGAATACTACAACGACCCTGTCTGCAAGAACGGATACCTTAGAGGACGTGAGACAGCAAACTATGTGACAAACGTTGTAGAGAAGTACGAGCTGTTCAGACGCAATTATCAATGACAACCTCTACTCTTCCGACAAAAGATTGCTTCCTAAAAAGTCATAAAAACAGAATACATATATATAAGATGAAAACTTTTAATCTGGCAGAAGAGAACTCGCTGCTACACCGCTTTGTGGCTGAACTCCGAAATGTGAACATACAAAACGACTCGATGAGATTCCGTCGCAACATAGAGCGGATAGGTGAGATCATGGCGTATGAGATAAGCAAGACATTGGACTACAAAGTAAAAAATATACAGACACCGCTGGGCATCGCTCCTACCGAACTGGAAGAAGATAAAGTGGTACTTGCTACCATCCTTCGTGCAGGACTTCCGATGCACCACGGATTCTTGAACTATTTCGACAGAGCCGAGAATGCTTTTGTATCGGCATACAGAAAGTACATCGACGAAGAGCATTTCGATATCCACATGGGTTATCTTACCACTCCCGATCTTACAGATAAGACACTCATCATTATAGACCCGATGCTTGCCACCGGAAGCTCTATGGAGATTGCCTACGAAGCTCTCCAGCGTTTTGGGAAGCCCAAGAGCGTACACATTGCATCCGTTATAGCGAGCAAGCCGGCACTTAAATACTTGGAAGAACATCTGCCGGAAGAGGTAAGTATATGGGTTGCCGCTCTTGATAACACCATCAACAGCCACTCTTATATCGTGCCGGGACTTGGCGATGCCGGAGACCTTGCATACGGACACAAGCTCGATCACGGTGCGAAGCATTGAACTTCTTGCTCCTGCAAAGAATAAAACCTACGGACAGGAAGCGATACTGCATGGTGCGGATGCCGTTTACATAGGGGCTCCGGCGTTTGGAGCCAGAGCGTCCGCAGGCAATAGTATAGAGGATATTGCAGAACTCGCAGCTTTTGCACACCTGTATGGAGCGAAAGTGTATGTCGCTCTCAATACGATTCTGACGGATAAAGAGCTGCCCCTCGCCGTGGATCTCATCCGGAAGTTATACGAGTCGGATGTCGATGCCATCATTATTCAGGATGTCGGATTGCTGGATTCGGATCTTCCGCCCATTCCGCTCCATGCAAGTACACAGATGGATCTGCGCACACCTGAGAAGGTGAGATTTTATGCGGATCTCGGTATGGAGCAGATCGTGATACCTCGTGAGCTGAATCTGGCAGATATTGCCACAATTGCAAAAACTGCTCCCGATGTCCGTCTCGAAGCATTCGTCCACGGAGCTTTGTGCGTCTCTTACAGCGGAGTGTGCTATGCCGCTCAAGCTTTTCATGGGAGAAGCGCAAACAGAGGGGAGTGTTCGCAAGTGTGCCGGATGGCATTCAATCTCATAGATGCCAACGGACGGACGATTGTATCCAACCGTCATCTTCTCTCCATCAAAGACCTCAACAGAAGTTCTCTGCTGGAGCAGATGATAGACGCAGGGGTTTCATCGTTCAAGATAGAAGGCAGACTGAAAGATCTCACCTATCTCAAGAGTGTAACTGCACACTATCATCAAGAATTGGAGAGGATTATCTCTCGCCGGGAGGATCTGTGCAGGAGTTCGGAAGGAGAGATTACTCACTTCTTTACTCCGGATCTTTCAAAGTCGTTCAACAGAAGATTCACCACCTATATGGCAAGAGGGCGAGGAGAAGACGAGCTATCATCTTTTGCCACGCCTAAGTCTATCGGGGTGCTCATCGGCAAAGTGGAGAAGATCACACCGCAATGGTTCTCCATCACCGGCACTACTGCTCTGAACAATGGAGACGGACTCACATTCTTTCTCCCCGATGGGGGTACCTCCGGAATACGGGCAAATAAAGCGGAAGGCTTTAAGATATTTCCATCCACACCATCCGATCTGAAAAAACTCACACTCGGAATGGAGATTTACCGCAGCCTTGATGTCCGCTATCAGAAAGAGTTGCAACAGAAGACCGCAGAAAGAAAGCTCCCGATATCTATCTGCGCTTCCGTTACAGATGACGAACTTTCCATGGAGGTTACTTGTGGAGAGAAGAGAGTAAGGAGCAGTATACCATTCAAACCGGAACCGGCAAAGCGTGATGACTCTGCAGGTCAGATAGATATCCTTTCAAGATGGGGCGAAACCATCTTTACTCCGTCAGACATTGACACAGACGGTCTTAAAGATATATTTGTACCTCGTTCTCTACTCCAAAATCTCAAAAATGATCTCTCCCAACATCTTCTTCGGGAAATAAAAAGATCTTATACGAAACCATATCGCACGATAAAGCGGGAGACGCTCTTAGCTTATCCCGAAGAGAAAGTGGACTTCCGTGCCAATGTCTTTAATGCCCAAGCCAAAGCATTCTACACCGGCCACCGCGTAGCCGTAGAGGCTGAAGCATTCGAGAGTTCCCCAGCCCCCGAAGCTCCTCTCATGGAGACACGACACTGCATCAAGTACAGTCTTGGTAAATGTCCTATCCGCCAATCTCCCACCTCCACTCTCTCCGAACCTCTCTACCTCGAAAGCATCGACGGGACCGTCCGAATGCGAATCCGCACCGACTGCAAGGCATGCAAGATGTACCTCTACAATGCCAAGCCCAAATGCTAGGCACCTTTCTTGATTCCTTTGTCGAATCTGCTATTCAAAATATTTCTTAACTTTAAGAAGTGATTTTTCAAAAAGAGGTTTGAAGATAACATGACCTCTGCATAGCTTATCAGTAGAATATCTTTCTCATTACAAATAATACAATTTTTCAATATAAGATTATGACATCAGACAAAAAGACATCCGAAGTCAAAACTCTTTCTCTCAGGGAGCTCACTAAAACAATACAAAGGAACCAAAATTCATCTGGTATCAAATTTACTTTTCTGTTAGGTTCCGGAGCATCCAAATCTTCCGGAATCCCAACCGGTAAGACTCTTGCTGAAAAATGGTATAAAGAACTGGAAGAGACACTAGAAAAGGAAGAATTGGAAGAGTGGATAAATGAAAATAAGGGAATTGAAGTCCCCAATAGACGAGCTGAATTTTACTCCCCAATATATCAGAGAAGATTTGGACATATCCCGGATGAGGGATACAATGAACTAAAGCGGATCATGGAGGGCAAAGATCCTTTTTTGGGATACTTTATTTTGTCTCAAATTATCTCCAAAACAAAAAACAATATTGTCTTAACAACCAACTTCGACAATCTTATGGAGGACGCTGTTCGTTCCTATACGGAAAAGATTCCCTTTGTTGCAGGGCATGAGCATTTGGCTGAACATATTACCTCCCATACAGATCGTCCTATAATCATCAAACTTCACCGAGATCTGTTATACAAACCCCTCAACACAAGTGATGAAACAGCCTGCCTCAAAGAGGCATGGCAGAAGACTCTTCGGAATATTATCTCTACATCAACCCTTATTGTTTTAGGATACGGAGGTAATGATGGCAGTCTCATGAACTTCTTTGAAGAGCTGTCTCCCGATCAAAGAAAGGGAATCTATTGGTGTAAGAGAAAAGATGATGGCGAGCTTAGTTCAAGAATATTAGATGTCTTGCAAGGTCCTTCAGATAGGATTGTAACCATAGAAGGATTTGATGAGTTTATGTATGAATGTGCTTCTGAATTGGAGCCAGATTTAAAATTTAAAGACTTATTTGAGCGAATATCAGAAATTCGACGAATTTCTTCTCTCCCCATAATAGAACCGGTTCTACGAAAGCTACGCAAAATTGATCAAAAACTACAAGAATACATAGGTAACGAGAAAAAACCAATGGAAAAGAGATCTGACTCTTTGACTAAATTACTTCCAGAACCCTACAAAATCATTAGTAATGCAAGAGAAGAAACAGATCCGGATAAAGCAGATAAAATCTATCAGACAGGTATTGATCAATTTCCTGATAGTGCTGTTATATTGGGAGATTATGTTTTGTTTCTAACAAATATCCGAAAAGAGTACGATAAGGCGGAAGAGTTCTATAACAGAGCGATCGACGCAGATCAAAAAAATGCAATCATCTTGGGAAACTATGCTCTCTTCCTAAAAGATATCCGAGAAGATTACGATAAGGCAGAAGAGTTCTATAACNGATCAAAAAAATGCAATCATCTTGGGAAACTATGCTCTCTTCCTAAAAGATATCCGAGAAGATTACGATAAGGCAGAAGAGTTCTATAACAGAGCGATC
>NZ_JQZX01000019.1:0-5124 GCF_000765975.1 Porphyromonas canoris | reverse complement strand
ATTAAATATAGATATCTATTCTATTGACAATATATTTATGTTCTCATACTCCCAATCTTAAAAGAAAACACCTGCAAACTGCATAGATATGATTATAATAATTAAGATTTTCAATGAGTTAATATTTTGATCGTAGCTGAAAGCGCAAGAATGATATGTATCTATAAACATTCCCACTCTACTCCAACATATCATTACAGATAATATTTATAACAATCTGATATACAAATAAAACAGGCAACATAATACGAAGTTGTAAAACTTAAAATGGCTCATTGTAAAACTATGGGTAAGATATCTAAATCCATATGTGATGAATAATATCAGGCTATTATAATATACGTTCTGGAAATAAGAATAGAACATTTCTATACAACACAGATCTCGAGAATATACAAAACAAGACATTTCTCTGTATAGAATTGTATCTACTCGTTGCGCTACATCCATCTTTCAAAAGATGTATTATTGCTATCTTTGTTGGTGTGCAAAATTTCTAATAAGAAGAAAGAATATCTGCGACAGCTATGCAGTTAAAAGAAATAGACATAAGCAACTATAAAAACATTAAGCAGGCTCATTTGACCTTCTCTCCCAAAATAAACTGCTTGATTGGGCTCAATGGGATGGGGAAAACGAATTTGCTGGATGCTATATACTATCTCTCTTTTCTTAGAGGGCATTTTTATCTTCCGGATCACATGGTTATTTGTCATAATGAGTCTTTCTGTCTTCTCGATGCACATTATCTAAGGAATAAAAATGAAGAGCATATAGTATGCAGTATCCGTCCGGGGCATCAGAAAGTATTCAAAAGGAATAAAAAGGCTTATACCCGATTGAGCGAGCACATCGGAAAGCTTCCTATTGTGATGATTTCTCCGAAAGATTTTGATTTAGTACATGGAGGAAGTGAAGAGCGAAGAAAATATTTAGATACTCTTATTTCTCAGGAAAAGCCTAAATATCTTGAAGTCCTCATTGCTCATAAGAGACTATTAGAACAAAGGAACAGCCTCTTAAAGAGTCCCTCTCCCAATGTAGAAATATTAGATATACTGGAGGAGCAGCTCGCCCAAGAGTCTGCACTTATACAAAAAGACCGGACAGACTGGATAGAGAGAATCGCTTCTCATTTTAGCTCTTTCTATAACGAAATATCGGGTAGCAAGGACAACGTCTCGCTCTCCTACCTGCCATCTATTGAGGATTACAGCGTAGAAGGAATCCGAGCTACTCTTCGCGATAACAGACAGAAAGACTTTGTACTCGGCTACACCTCTCAAGGCATTCACAAAGATGACATCGGAATGTACATAGATGGAGAGTTGATAAGAAAAATCGGGTCGCAAGGGCAAAACAAGACTTTTCTTATTGCACTAAAACTTGCTCAGTACGATATTCTAAAGGAGGCAACAGGGCTTAAGCCTCTTCTTCTCTTGGATGATCTTTTTGACAAACTCGATGCGGAAAGAGTGAATAAGATCATTCACATGGTAGCCGGGGACACGTTCGGTCAGATCTTCATGACGGATACGAACAGAACCTATTTGGACAAGATACTGAAAGAGAAGAAAGAGACTTCCTATCATCTGTTTTCGGTTGAGAAGGGAGCCTTTTCTCTGATTGCATCAAATGCTTGAGAGACGATGAAGCGCAGGTACACAAGTGATAAAATAGACAAAGTATTGCAGGACGCCACCGAAGAAGTTTCCCTCCTATCAGCCGTCAAACGTTACAATGCCGTGCATGAGAGATGGCTTTTGTCCCCTCTTTCTCAAGGACTGACCGAGTCGGTAGAAATCTCTTTAGAGGGAGACGATACCATCCTTATCATCTGCAAGAGCAGCGTTGTCTGGCACCGGCTCAATCTTTCCAAAGAGTCCCTTCGGGAGTTGTTTGATGAAACCATGAGGGAGCATGGCATAAAAAAGATAGAACTAAAACGAGTGTAGAGCTCTCTTAAATCAAGGAAGATTATATATATGTATCAGTTTGAAGAAGACTCGGATATAAGAAGAAAAAAGATAAGAAGGCACGGAAGCATAGAAGTGATTTGCGGCTCTATGTTTTCGGGCAAGACGGAAGAGTTGATACGAAGGGTCAGGAGGGCCACCATTGCGCAGTTGAAAGTCGAGCTTTTCAAGCCCAGCATAGACACGCGCTACTCTCAGACGGATATTGTAAGCCACTCCCATGAGAGCATTCCCTGCACGGAGGTTTCTCACTCCATGAATGTCTATCTTTTGGGGTGCGATGCCGATGTTGTCGGCATAGACGAAGTGCAGTTTTTCGACAAAGGGATCACGGATGCCTGCGTGAAGCTGGCGGACGAAGGGGTGAGAGTGATTGTCTCCGGTCTGGATATGGACTTCAAAAGGGAGCCATTCGGTCCCATGCCCGATCTCTGTGCCGTGGCAGACAGCATCTCCAAAGTTCACGCCGTCTGTCTGGGATGTGGCAGGCCGGCACAGTATTCTCATCGTCTTGTTGCGGACACGCAGGTGGTTTTATTGGGAGAGACCGGAGAGTATATGCCTCTGTGTCGCTCTTGCTACTTGAAGATGAATAAAAAATGACCCTTATGAACACGACAACCATACCGACCTCCCTACCCGGAGTGTACATCATACAGACGAAACGATACCCGGACGTTAGAGGATACTTCTCGGAGAGCTACAACAGAGCTTTCTGGCAGGAGATGTTTCCTCACGACCCGTTTGTTCAGGACAACGAATCTTATTCTCACCGCGGCGTGTTTCGCGGTTTGCATTCTCAGCAGGGAGATGCGGCACAGAGCAAGCTCGTGCGTGTCGTTCAGGGCAAGATCATAGACTTTGTCGTGGACATAGATCCCGGCTCTCCGACCTACTGCAAGTTTATAGAGGTAGAGCTATCTTCGGAGAATGGCAGGCAGCTCTACATCCCTCGCAGGTACGCACATGGTTTTCTGGCATTGGGCGAGCACAACATCGTGTCGTATAAAGTGGACAGATACTATGCGCCTCAAAGCGAGAAGAGTTTCAGGTTCGACGATCCGAAGATAGGGCTTGATCTTGCACGCCACATAGATTCGTCGCGGCTCATCATTTCCGAAAAAGATTTGCAGGGTGTTTTCCTGCCGGACTGAGCAGCTTATGTCTTTCACTCCCTTTTCGCATCCCTATTATATCTCCGTAAAACCCGTGGGTGCCGCGTGCAACCTGCGGTGCGAGTACTGCTACTATCTGGAGAAGTCGCGTCTGTATGCCGGCGAGCCGTGCAAGACGATGAGCGATGAGATGCTGGAGCTTTTCGTGAAGGAGTACATCGGCTCTCAGACTTCGCCCGACGTTCTTTTCACCTGGCACGGCGGAGAGACGCTGCTCCGCCCTATCTCCTTTTATAAGAAGGCACTCGCGCTGCAAAAGAAGTACGGCAGGGGGAAAAACATAGACAACTCTTTGCAGACGAACGGCACTCTGCTCACGGAGGAGTGGTGTCGCTTCTTCAAGGAGAACGACTTCCTGATAGGTATCTCCATCGACGGCACACCGGAGCAGCACGACAGATACAGGAAAGACCCTAAAGGGATAGGCACGCACTCGGACGTGGTTCGGGGTATAGAGCTTCTGAAGCGGTTCGATGTCGCGTTCAATGTTCTTGCCGTTGTGAACGACTTCAATGCCGACCGCCCGTTGGAGTTTTACCGCTTCTTCAAGTCGTTGGGCTGCCGGTACATTCAGTTTTCTCCCGCCGTGGAGCGCATCTACTATTCGGACGAGGCGCTCTCCCCTCCCTCCGAGACGTTCGACCACGTCAAGGTGGCGCCCTATTCGGTTTCGCCTGCGCAGTGGGGTCGTTTTCTGATAGCGATCTTCGACGAATGGGTGCGGAACGATGTGGGAGAGATTTTCGTTCAGATTTTCGATGCCACGCTGGCCAACTGGGTCGGTGTCTCGCCGGGTGTCTGCATCTTTGCCGAGAGATGCGGCAACGCCTTGGCACTCGAACAGAACGGCGACGTCTACTCGTGCGACCACTTTGTCTTCCCTCAATACCTGCTTGGCAACATCCGCACCACGCCTTTGGTCGAGATGGTTTACGGGCAGCGGCAGCGAGCCTTTGGCGAGAGCAAGCGTGCTTCGCTGCCGGAGCAGTGTCTGTCGTGCACGTATCTCTTCGCCTGCAACGGCGAGTGCCCCAAGAATCGTTTCGCTTTCACGGCGGACGGAGAGCCGGGGCTCAACTATCTCTGCTCCGGCTACCGTGCATTCTTCCACCACGCCGCACCTTACATGGACCGGATGAAAGAGCTGCTTCGCCGCCGCCTGCCTCCCTCTCTCATCATGCACCGGCTTGGAGAAGAAGAGCAGCCGTGAGGGGGCTTTGCGCTTCGGTTCGGAACAAAAAAGACTCTCCCCCATCAGACCGGGTCTGATGAGGGAGAGATTTTTTTACCCGGCTGCTTCGGGTTGTTTCGCGATGTGCCGGTATCCGTCCGGATCAGAAGCCGCCTTCTCCTCCACTACCGCCGGAAGAAGAGCCGCCGCCCTCGCTGCCGCCCGGCTTCTTGCCGGAAGGTTTGCAAGCAACGTCCAGAGCGGACTCCGCACGCTCGATGCGTACATCTTTCAGGGCGGTCTTGACCTTGACGCGGGGCGTATAGATCACTTTTGCCTTGCCCACGAGAGTGGCATCCACCTTATCGGCGGTTTCGACGCCCGCACCTGTTCTTACCGTGATGCTGGGGCGGAATGTTCCCATATCGCCGCAATCCACGCTTTTTCCGTCCTTGAGCAGGCGGATGAGGACCTTTGAAGCGCGGTCGAACACCGCCTTGATGTCTGCGGATGAGATGGTGGTTTCGTCAGAAACGAGTTCGATAAACTCCTCGAAATCTACGTTCGAGTGCAGGTGAATGGCAGGGTACCAAAGGGTTTTGTCTCCCTTGCTGAAGCCGACTTTTCGCTCAACTGCTTTAATCTTTATCATAGCAATGTAATTAGCTGTTAAACAATGAATTATATTTACCTGCGAATATACTAAAATTTTTATGCCTATGAAAATTTTTTTCTATGCCCATGAAAATTTTTTTCTATGCCCATGAAAATTTTTTTCTATGCCCATGAAAATTTTTTTCTA
>NZ_JQZX01000018.1:0-205 GCF_000765975.1 Porphyromonas canoris | reverse complement strand
GTAAGAGGCAGAAGTGGAAACTTCCGTGCCGGACTCTGTCCATCTTATAAACCTCCAACCTTCTTTTGGAGTAGCTACAACGGTTACTTGTGTATTCTCTTCAAACTTCCCTGCGCCCGATACCGTACCGCCGTCGTTTGGTTGAGCCGAAAGGGTTACGGTGTATTGCTTGGGCGGTATCTTCTCGAAATGTGCTACGAGAGTG
>NZ_JQZX01000017.1:0-46282 GCF_000765975.1 Porphyromonas canoris | reverse complement strand
CTTTGTCATTTTGTTTTTTTACTTATTCCTATGCTCAGTATCCTTACTCTATTTCCCAGGTAATAGTTGACGGGTAATGTCCTCTACTTATGTAGATTCTTCCCTTGTACTACTTGTTGAAAATCTTGTATCCAATATATCTATGATCTCAGTTCAAAGACTCTCCTACATGAGGGAGTCCGGAGAGCAAAGTTACAACAACTTTTCTTATCTCAAAAATTTTTCAAGAAAAACTTTCTAACTCTCATTTCAACGAACGGACATCGCTGTCACCACAGCCTCTCATTCGTTTTGGGGATGCAAAGGTACAATATCTTTTTTAATAGCCAAACAAAAAGAGAAAAATATTTTTACTCTCTCAAAACTATTATTGAGAACAGCGCCTATTTCTGCTGTAAAAACTTCTGAAGATCTTCCGTAGAAATATTAGGAGTGAGCACTCCTTTGTGAGCAATGGATATCTTACCTCTCTCTTCAGAAATGATAATCACCTTGGCATCGGTAGCCGTTGCCATGCCGAGACCGGAGCGGTGTCTCAGTCCCATCTCCTTGGGTATTTCAGAAGAATGAGATACCGGAAGGATAGAGCCGGCAGATACAATTCTCTTACCGCTAATGATCATCGCCCCGTCATGCAGGGGACTGTTCTTGAAGAAAATATTTTCGATCAGACGGGCATTAACGGCTGCATCTATACGCTCACCCGTATGTTCATATTGCTCAAGACCATCTTTTTGTTTGATTACGATGAGTGCTCCGCTCTTTTTCCTACTCATATTAAGGCAGGCAAGTGTAATGGCAGCGATCTCTGCAGTAACTTGCGTATTATTATCTGCCCCTTTAAGAAACACCTTAAACAGGTGCGACCAGCGACCACGAGAGCCAAGCAGAGTCAGAAATCTCTTTATATCATCTTGAAAAAGAATTACGACAAGCACTACTCCTCCCGTTGAGACAAAATCCAAAATAGAGCCGAGAAGACGCATCTTAAGGAAAGAGACAACCATTGAGATCACTAAAAATGCCAGCAATCCGTAGAAAAGAGTCTTAGATCCGGAGGATCGCAGAGACTTTTGTACTTGATACATCAGGATCGTAACCAGAAGGATGTCAATAAAATCCTTTATGCCAAATTGAAACCAACTCATATATTATAGTCGTGATGTTAGATTCGTAGGATCAACTATTGCTTGCACTATTCGCACCGCCTCTTCAGCCGCTCTCACATCATGGACTCGGAGAATATGCGCACCATTGAGAAGAGCTGCGGTATTAAGTATGGTAGTACCATTAAGAGCATCTTCCGGAGAGATCTCAAGCAGTTCCCATATCATTTTTTTCCTTGATATTCCTACTAGTAAAGGAGCATTAAACACCTCAAACCATCTGAGATTGTGAAGCATCTCATAGTTTTGTGCAATATTCTTGCTGAATCCGAAACCGGGATCCATTATAATATCAGCTTGAAAACCGAGAGAGCGAAGCTGATACCTTTTAGCCTCCAGATCTCTTATAACATCGAGAGTAACATCTTCGTATTGAGCAAGCGAAGACATCGTTGATGGAGTTCCTCTCATGTGCATCAAGATATAAGGCACTTGAAGTTTTGCCATCGTGTCGAACATATCATCATCCAATGTTCCACCCGAAACATCATTGATAATGGCTGCTCCATACTTTTCCACAGCCCTTCGAGCCACACCGGCTCTAAATGTATCCACAGACAGCGGAAGGGTCGGATACTCCCTTTCCAAAGCTTTCAGTGCCGGTTCTACACGCTTCCACTCTTCCTCTTCCGATATGGGAGAGGCTCCGGGACGGGTAGAGTAGCCTCCGATATCGAGAATAGAAGCCCCTTCTAAAATCATCTGTTCCGCTTTGGCAAGAATACTCTCTTCCCTTAAAGCTGTACGACTTCCCGAGTAGAAAGAGTCGGGCGTCGTATTCATAATACCCATTACGATGGGCTCACTTGTCAGATTATAAAGTTTTCCCTTTAGATTCAGGGTTATTGGTATCATTTATATTACGGAGTGTTCGTTTCAACAAAGATAGTTGATATTTCTGATACCTTTTTACAGAATGTTATATATACCGGATTAACGCATCTTTCGCTCGTTTTTGAGGTGTTCTTTCACTTCGGCACACCTGCTTAAAAAGCGGCTTTGAAGTTGTTTATATCTGATTTTATTTAGAATTCACCCCTGTCGAGATCTTCATTTTCAAGGGACTTACCACCTCTATACTCCTTACCGATAGAGAAATAATAAGTCAGTGCAATGCTTCCTTTCCAAAAGTTGTCTCTCTTTATGGAGCGTGTGGTCTCTTGTAAACGGAGAAAGGAGTGGTTTTCAGTGACAGAGAGTTCGGGGACAAACAGATTTTCCAATGCCAACCGGACATTCCATGAACCTTTTCTCCAGAAACCGGACAGCGAGCTATAAAAACCGGAAGATGAAATAAAGTAGCTGTACAGCCTTTTATAAGGCAGATCCAAATCTCCCTGCACTCCCCAACGATCTTTTTGATAGAGAAGACTAATGCCGGAAGGGATGGAGAAGAAAGAGAGTTGTTGATCTTTGGAAACAGAATAGTGCTGATATCGAGGCTGAGCATATAGACGTATTTGCAGCTGCTCATTGCCAAATGGCTTGATAGAAACCGATGTGCGTAAAGCTAAAGATTCGGAGTAGAGAGCATTGATCCGTTGTTGAACAACAGCCTCCTTACCATTGATCCTCTCTTTCAAAAATGTCGTAATCCAATCTCCGGAGGTGTGATTATAGACCAGCCGACCGGACAGATCCACATAGTCATTACCCCAATCGTAATAGAGACGCCCCGTTGAGAGATAACTGTTTTGGAGAAGAGGGTTATTTCTCACAAAAAATCCCTCTCGAACCTGCCGCGTTACTTCGGTTGTACTACCCAAATCCGGGATAAGATTGGCTGTTTCAACCTCCAATCTCAACCGATGACCATGAGGCAGATTATAGCCTGCTAAGGCTCTCGGATTGAAGTAAAAGCGAAGCCGATCCTCTTCAAGCCCTCTGTGGGCTGAAGCATAGTGCATCGAGACGGCAGGGACAATACGGTAAAAGAAACGCTTTCTGTTGCCCTCCCATGTCAGATAAAGTTGATCCCGGAACTGACGTTGCAGATCCACGCTCTCTCCCGTGCTTGTTCCCTTTATGGCAAAGGAGGCTTGGGAGTACATCATTTGAGTTCCGATGTACAATCTGCTGTTCTTAAACGGATGAGCATATTCCACCTGCCCTATCACGGAATGCTTGGAAGTGCCCCCTTCTATCCGTTCACGCAAAGCATCTGCATGGTTCGTTTCGTTCCGCTCACTCAGATCATAATCGGAGTGGAGCGTATTGTAGGTATATACGACATTGGAAAAGAGTCTGCGTCCTCCCGTCAATGTCCGGTCGTAATAGAGATCAATGACCGGCGTGAACACTTTGCCCAAGCTGTTGGTATATCCTTTACGCAACACCTCCTGCGCTCCTTTTCGGCTGTATGCATCATACTCCCGGTTGTCGCCCACCTTCTCCAGAGAAGAAGAGAGAGCAATCTCCAGATAGTGTTTATTGGGTTGGTTCAGAGAATAAGCCGTTTTGAACAGATAGTTTTCGAGACGTTTGTGTGAGATACCCTCTGTTCGGAAAGAGTATGGCTGATCTGCTTCGTACCGCGTGCTCTGTTCATCCTTCTCTCCCAATCTTGTATTCCTGTACAGTCCCTTGAGAAAGAGTTTAAGTCTGTGCATCCCTCTATTGTAGCTATAATAGCCGTTTGCAATGACATCCGTATATAGAGGAGAGGTCATCCCTTCTACTCCGGCTTGATGACCGTCATCAAGAGGTTTGGTAACAACATCTATCACACTTCCTCTCGTGTTGTATCTCTCAGGCGCTATGTCGAAATAGTCTATGCGGATTATCTTACCGGGAGGTATGGAGCGCAGCTCTTCGTGAGTGGCATGCCGACCATTGATAAGAACAACAGGTGCAACATCACCGGAAGCAGAGACAATTTCTCCCGTTCGGGCACTTGCTTTCACCTGAGGCAGCGTTAAAGCCAAATCCAACAGATTTTGTGCCAAAGCTATCTGATTAGGCTTGAAATAGTAGCTCTTCTTATCTATTCCCTCCTTAGGCTTTCCCAGTACGACCACTTCTCCCACTTCTCCCTCCGGAGATCCCAGCTCAAAATCTTGACGCAACAGGGGCGACTCCGGTTTTATCTGTATCTCTTTCCTCTCTTTTTTGTACCCCACATAGCGTGCCTCCACAATATATTTGTCAGAAGAGGGTATTGCCATCGAGTAGTAGCCTCTTTTATCGGTATAAGTGAACCGAAGAGGCTGTGAGGCATTCGGCGCATAAAGTGCAACCAAAGCAAATTCAAGCGGTTCTTTGGGTGTGAGTCGGACAAAACCCTCTACACGTAAAGATTGAGCCGTAGCCGAGATAAAAAAAAGAGTGCACAAGATAGCAAACAGGAGCTTGGTTCGTTTCATTTTAGCCGAGATTTAGAATAGTCCGGATTCATGACCTTATCAAAAGCATCAAACACCGGATTTCGGGGAGATAAAAGTCAGTAATCGGCTTGGTTCTGCTCCTTTCAAAGAGGTGAGTCGGATGCTTTCGGAGATCTGATATTTATTGGAGGCAAAGAAACTTTCACAAAATATGCAAAGTTTACCTTCCTACAAAGGTAGACAATAATTCTAATTCTACTATGTGTAAATAAACAATTAAAAATCATAGATTCCACCATCCTATTTCAAGTTGAATAATTATAGTTTGATATGCAAGTGTTAAATGAACCAATAGGAAACTTCTACGTAATAAAAAGCTCTGTACTCACTAGTAGACATAATAAAAAATCAAAATAGTATAATGTAACCCCCTTAAATCTGCCTCTTTATGCAGAACCTTAACGAAAACACGCCAGCAAACAAAATTAAGTATCTTTGTCAAAAAAATACAGTGCAAAATGAATAAACAAGATAACTCACTACTGCAACTTGAAGACTTTGATCTTGTAGAACTTGAATACAAGTTGAATCTTGACTTAAAATCTCAGCTTCAAGAATTAGAAGATCTAGAGTATTCTCACGACGAAATAGGCAATCCTGATTCCTTGGGAAAAATTATTATGGACACCGTTTGGGAACAGTTCACAAACCAAATTGGAATTACAGCGGGAGAGGAGTTTATTATTAAGGATAATAATGGGATGACTTTAGACCTTCGAAATTCTGCACACATTCAAACAACTGAAAATTTCGAAAAAGGGAAGATAGCTTCTCACAATAGAAGTATAAACTATCAAAAAAGATATGATAATTGGCAAAGCAAATTTGAGCGAGATCCCGAAGAAAACATAAAAACTCATAAGACTCGCTCCGGCAGAGAAGAAGCAAATTTGGCGAAAGGAGCAAGAAATATCTTTGATCAAGGAAGAGCTACAGGGTCTTCTGAGAAAGGAATAGATATGGATCACACCATTTCAGCCGGGGAGTTGATTAGAAGAGCAGATGTTAATGCCCATATGAGTGAACAAGAGCAAATAGATTTTGCCAATGGGAAAACAAACCTCAAAGAAATGAATTCCAGCCACAATCGTTCTAAGGGCGATACACCCACATCTGAATGGCTAGATAATCCTAACAGCAAAGGACAAAAACCAAGAGAAATATTTGATGATCTTACTGAAGAAAAGGAAAAACAATATCGAAAAAACGACCATGAAGCCAGAAAAGAACTTGACAAACAAATAGAAAAAGGAAAAAAAGAAAGCATTAAGACGGGGCGAGAATCTCAAATTAAAGAAGCTATGCTCTTTAGCGGAAGAGCATTGAAAGCCATTCTGATGAATCTACTAGCAAAACTGGTTAAAACCATTATCAAGAAGCTGATAAATTGGTTTCGCTCAAAATCAAAAAATGCGACCACCCTATTAGAATCATTGAAGAATGCTATTTCAGAGTTTATTCAAGACTTACGGGCACATCTTAAAGCATCATTCAAAACAGCAATCACAACCATCTTGTCAGCAATTTTGGGACCTATCATGAAGATATTTAACAAAGTTTGGATATTTCTAAAGCAGGGCTGGAAATCTGTAATGCAGGCAGTCAAATATCTAAAAGATCCCCAAAATAAGAATAAACCTTTTGGAATAAAAATGGGAGAAATGACAAAAATTGCCGTAGCTGGAATATCGGCTGGGGGAGCCATAATTTTAGGAGAGGTAATAGAAAAAGGATTAATGACCATTCCTTTTTTTAATATTCCAATTCCTCTACTTGGGAGTCTTGCAAATATTCTAGGTCTATTCTTCGGTGCTTTAATATCAGGCGTACTTGGGGCAATAATCATGAACTTTGTTGACAAGTTTATCGCAAAAAAGAAGAAAGAACTCAATACTAAAGAGCAAATTGAGGTCAGTAATAAGATATTATCTACTCAAGAACAACTTAAAACTACTGCTAAAGTTGATTTAGAGACCGCCAAAGAAAGTATGTCTACATCAATCAGTTGTAGACATCAAGAAGCTGAGCACATTATTCGCTCAGCAACCAACAATATAATCAATAATACAGAACAATTAGCGAACATCAATAATAATGATGAGAAGCTAATGCAACTATTCTCAGACTTAGAGAAATTATAGGAAAGATATGAGCAATATTATACGAAAAAAGGGACATATAATTCAATCTCACAGATTCAATAAAGCCATAAGTCGTATTCAAAAATTTTCAGGAAGCATTCCTCCGCCCACTCAGCTTAGTCCGGTCGATACAGATGGTGGATTCTTGGGACTTTTTGATCACAAAGTAACCGGGGCTGAGTTAAATAAAGTTACACAAGGTATAAATAAGAGCTTTATTGCATATAACCAGCAGATAATATCTGTCATCAAAGAATTTAACGAAATTTACACTGCATTTGAAGCTCTTGATAAAGATTATATTCAAGGCATAATAATTTCTGTAAAATCAGCAGAGGCTGCTAGCAAACAGGCCAAAGAAGCAAGTGATAAAGCAAATAAAGCTATAAAAGATACGGGTAGAACAATTGAAGCGCTGTCCTCTAGTATTAGTAAGATAGCTAATATCCGAAACACTCTTACCGAGGAAATAAATTATTTAAAGCAATCGGTTCTCAGGATTGAAAAGGTAATAGGACTGGACGACAGTTCAAAAAAACACTTAGAAAAAATTAATACAATTTGGAAAGATATTAACGACCATACAACGTGCCTTCAGGAACTTGATAGCAAATTTGTTAGTCTATCTTCAAGCATATCGTACATTGATAACCTTAAAATAGAAGGACAGAAACATAGTAAGTCAATACAGGATCAGAATTTCAAGATAGATAATCTGATAGAATCCATAAAGAAGCTTGAAGTATCAGGCAAAGAAATGCAAGTTGCTGTCGAAAAGAACAAAGAAAACTTACTTTTAGTCATTGAAGATCTATCAAAAAAAATCTCTTTGAATATTCAAGAATCTGTAAAAGCACTTGGAGCTAAAGACGATGAATTAAATATAGGTATCCAAAATTTAAGCCGGAATTTAGAATCCTCTAAGAAGGATTTCCTGGACTCTGTTGCCTCTTTATCCAATCAGACAAAGAAAAATTTTGAACAAATCAATGATGAATTTAAACTCAAAATAGAGAAACAGGTAACAGATCTTGAAAAGCTGAGGAAAGAAAATAATGAATCTATCAATAATTTAAAGTTGGAGTTTGATAGATTATTAGCCCAAATGAACTCTGATGCAGAAGAAATAAGAAGCAAACTAGATAACAACATTTCTTCATTGTCCCATAAAATAGACTCTAATGTAAATAGTTTTAAATCTCAACTTCTTGAAATTACAGCTGACAATACTCACAAGCACTATAAACTATCGAAGAGACTTGATATTGCCTATATCATAGGAGGCTCTGCATCAGTCATTACCATCACCCATATTCTACTAAGATTACTAAATATACTCTGATGGAGAATATCTATAAAAGAGCCTTATTAGATAATGTTAGAACCATTTCTAAGGCATACAATACAGGAGGAAAACTAGAAGATTGTGTTGTTCGTGTTTTAAATAATGACGATAAGGCTGCAAATATTTTGTTGAGTATCGTATCTAAGGTAGAAACATCTAATGATACGGAACTTATCAGTCTGACTAAAGAGTTATTTTCAAATCTTATCAACTACTATGGATTTGAACGTATTATAAAAATCAAAGAAATCAATGCAAATCCTGACATACAAGAAAAGACATTTGAAGAATTAAAGGAAGAGCTGAATGAACTCATTGGATTAAAAACCGTAAAGGAAAAAGTCAACGATCTGATCTCCTACCAACAAGTACAGACGCTCAGAAAAAAACAAGGTTTAAAACAACCTTCAAGTACAATGCACCTAGCATTCATGGGTAATCCCGGTACAGGTAAGACAACTGTAGCTAGACTTATTGGACAGTTATACAAACATCTTGGCTTATTATCAAGAGGACACTTTGTAGAAGTCTCTCGTACCGATCTCATTGCCGGCTACCAAGGACAAACAGCACTCAAGGTAAAAAACGTAATAGATCAAGCTAAAGGAGGTGTTTTGTTTATTGATGAAGCCTACAGTATAACGGAAAATGATCACTCGGACTCTTACGGAAGAGAATGCCTCACTGAACTTACTAAAGCCTTGGAAGATTATAGAAATGATCTTATCGTTATCGTGGCTGGTTATACCGATCCAATGAAAAAGTTCTTTGATTCTAACCCCGGTCTCAGATCAAGATTCAACACATTT
Organism: Porphyromonas canoris; assembly: GCF_000765975.1. Taxonomy (NCBI): domain Bacteria; kingdom Pseudomonadati; phylum Bacteroidota; class Bacteroidia; order Bacteroidales; family Porphyromonadaceae; genus Porphyromonas; species Porphyromonas canoris. The sequence goes on along the minus strand of NZ_JQZX01000017.1, from coordinate 37,438 downwards.
ATTGAGTTTGAGGACTACAAACAAGATGAACTATCTGAAATATTTAAGCAGCTCTGTAGTAAGGGCGACTACAAAATAAGCAGTGAGGGATTAGCTAAGCTAGAAGGTATTTTTACAAATGAATTATCTAAAGAAAATTGCCTATTTGCAAATGGTCGTTTTGTCCGGAATGTTTATGAAAATGCAATAATAAAACATGCCCGAAGAGTTGCCAAAATGGAAAGCCCTACAATTAATGATTTATGTTTTATACTGGAGCAAGATATAATAGAGACATAAAAATATATTAGATTTAAACACTTATACTATGACCCATACATTACTCATAATCAAGCTATTTTTGTCTGTTAATAGTAAGTAAAAGCATACTATCTCTAACCAATAAGGATTTACTTCTTTAAGTTTTTATAGAGGCTATAAATTTTAGACTTATACCTATTTACAAATCTGCCTGATCGGGTTTAAGATTGGAAATCGGGGGTTGAAGTGAGGAAATCAAGGTTTGACTTTGAGAAGTCGGGGCTTGGTTTTTAGAAATCAAGCGTTGATGTACGAGAAGCAAGGTTTGGTTTGCAGATTCGGACAGGTTCGGAGAAAGATATGAACAGGTATAGAGAAAGATATTAAAGTGTTTGGGGAATGAACCGAAAAAGGGAAATTCTTTTTCCATACGGAGCTGCACGCAAAAAGAGAGGAGTGGGTTGGTGCTCTCTACTTGTTTCAGGAGATCTTCGAGAGAGCAGAAGCAATGCGTGGAGGTGTTCCGGCTGCTTACCGAGGGATTGAAAACAAGCAGTAGAAACGTATCTCTGTGAATGGGACAATAAAAAAGCCTCCATCCATCAGGATAGAGGCTTTTTATCGTTGTACAAAGAGATTTACTTGTTGATAGCCGCAATACCCGGAAGCTCTATTCCTTCGATTGCTTCCAAAAGAGCACCACCTCCGGTAGATACGTACGAGACTTGGTCTGCAAGGTCGAACTTATTGACGCAAGCCACGGAGTCTCCTCCGCCTATCAGTGAGAAAGCTCCTTTCTTGGTGGCTTCCACGATGGAGAGAGCCACTTCTCGTGATCCTTCTGCAAAGGTATCCATCTCGAAAACACCGCAAGGTCCGTTCCAAAGAATGGTTTTGGACTCTTCGATAACCTTTCCGAACATTTTTCTTGTCTCGGGACCGATGTCCATTCCTTCCCAACCGGCAGGGATCTCATTGCTCTTTACGACCTGATGTTTAGCATCGTTGCTAAAATCGTCTGCCACGACAGAGTCCACAGGTAAAAGAAGATTCACACCCTTTGCTTTGGCTTTTTCCAAAATGGCAAGAGCTACATCGAGCTTGTCCAACTCTACTATGGAGTTGCCTATCTCGCCTCCTCTTGCTTTGGTAAAGGTGTTGGTCATACCACCGCATACGATAAGGTTGTCCACTTTATCGAGAAGATTTTCGATGATACCTATCTTGGAAGATACCTTGCTGCCTCCCATGATGGCTGTGAACGGGCGTTTGATGTTATCCAACACATTGCGAACGGCTTCTACTTCTTTTCCCATGAGGAAGCCGAACATCTTGTGATCTTTGTCGAAGTGGTCTGCCATGAGTGCCGTAGAGGCATGTGCTCTGTGAGCAGTACCGAAAGCATCATTGACATAAACGTCGGCAAGGTCGGCAAGAGCCTTTGCAAACTCTTTTTGCTTTGCCTTGATCTCTTTCTTAGCCGCAGCTTTCTCCTCATCGGTAGCATCTTCTTTCAGTCCGCGAGGCTTTCCCTCTTCTTCCGCATAGAAGCGAAGGTTTTCGAGCAACAGGATCTCTCCCTCTTTGAGTGCTTCCACTTCTGCCTCTACCGCCGGACCAACAGAGTCTTTGACGAACTTCACGGGGCGACCCAACAGCTTCGACAGATGCTCTACGATATGAGAAAGCGAGAGTGCATCGGATACACCTTTCGGGCGTCCAAGATGGGAGCCCACGATGAGTCTTCCTCCGTCGTTCAAGATTTTGTTCAGAGTGGGGAGGGCGGCACGCATACGAGTGTCGTCTGTAATGTTGAAGTGTTCGTCGAGAGGAACATTGAAGTCCACACGAACAAAGGTCTTCTTCCCTTTGAAGTTGAAGTTTTCTATTATTGCCATGCTTGTCTATTATAATAATTTACGGAACATACTTGTCCTGCAAAGTTACACAAAAGAAATGTCTTTGTATCCGAAAGATTATCAAGAGGTAAAGATTTTGATCCGTACTCGTTGTTTCTCTTTCTGCCTCCTTTAGGAGTAGGGCTATATGCGTTCGACGGACTTTACACCCTTGACCGCCATGACCCTTTTGGTAAGAGAGGTAAGGGCATTATAGTCTTTCAGATAGACCACAAACGTACCCACAAAGAGACCGTCATACGACTCTATGTTGAAGCTGCGCAGGGTTACCTGTTCTATCTTGGATATATTCCCGGTGATGTTGGAGACTATGGATATATCGTCATTGCCCACCACACGGAGAGTAACCTCGTATCCGGCATTTCCTGCCCCTGCCCATTGGGCTTGAAGGATGCGGTATCCGAAGCGTTGGAAAAGATCGGGAGCGTTGGGGCAGTCCATACGATGCACCTTGATACCGTTGGTGGAGACATAGGCAAAGACTTTATCCCCGAAGATCGGCTTGCAACACTTCGCCAGATGGTACTCTATGCCGGTAAGGTTTTTGTCTATGACGAGGACATCCTGACCCTGTGCGATCTCTTCCGGAAGAGTGGTACGGACAAATGTTTCCGCACTGCGTTGGGTGCGGCTCTCTGCCGGGATGCTCTTTTCATCTATGATCTGCTTGTACTCGTCCACTACCTGATTGAGACTTATACTGCCTTCTGCAAGTGCAAGATAGAAGTCTGTAACGGTGCGGAAGCCTTTCTTTTTGATAAAACGGAAGAGTTCGGCATCGTCCAGCTCCACTTTTCTGTTCTTGAATCGACGTGCCAGCTCCTCCTTGGTAAACTCTATGGACTTTGCCGACTTCTCTCTAAGACTCTGCTTGATCTTGCTCCGCGCTTTGGCTGTCTGTACAAACTTGAGCCAGTCCGGCTTAGCCTCCTGCGTTCCGGAAGTGAGAATGCGGACACTGTCTCCGTTATTGAGTACATACTTAATGGTAACATTCTTGCCATTGACGTTACCTCCGACACATCTCAACCCCAGACCGGAGTGGATGGCAAAGGCAAAGTCGAGCACGGTGGCACCTTTGGGAAGATTGATAAGCTCGCCTTTGGGAGTAAAGACATAGATCTCCTTGTCGTAGATGTCCATCTTAAACTCTTTGATAAGGTCGGCACTCTGATGCTCTTTATCTTCTAAAAGCTGGCGAACACCTTTCATGAACTCATCCAAAGAGTCTTCCGACTTGATGCCTTTGTACCTCCAGTGGGCGGCAAGACCTTTTTCGGCAATCTCGTCCATACGTTCGGTACGGATCTGTACCTCGACCCATCTGTTCTCCGGACCCATCACGGTTATGTGCAGACTCTCGTAGCCGTTGCTCTTGGGCGCGGAAATCCAGTCTTTGAGCCTCTGCGGATTGGGTCTGTACATGTCCGTTACAACCGAGTAGGCTTGCCAACAGAGCGACTTTTCTCTCTGCACCGGAGCATCTATCACAATGCGTATGGCAAACAAATCGTAAATGTTCTCGAACTCGATCTGTTGCTTTTTGAGCTTATTCCGAATGGAGGATATGGATTTGGTTCTCCCTTTTATCTGGAATCGCAGTCCCTCTTTTTGCAGTCGCTCCTTGATAGGAGCTATAAATCTTGCAATGTAGGCGTCTCTATCTCTTTTCGTTTCGTTGAGCTTCTTTTTGATGAAGTCGAAAGTCTCTCTGTCCGTATATTTCAAGCAGAGATCCTCCATCTCGCTCTTGATAACATACAAGCCGAGCCTGTGTGCAAGAGGAGCATAAAGGAAAGAGACCTCCATGGCAAGAGCAATGCGAAAAGAGTCGTCCGGTATCTTGTTCACAAGACGAAGGAGTACCATACGATCGGCAAGCATAATGAGGATGACTCTGATATCTTCGGCAAAAGAGAGCAGAAGGTTGCGGAAGTTCTCGGAGTTTATTGCCGTGTTTCTGGCATAAAGCTCCGATGTCTTGAGCAACAGGGCTATCATGTGCGCTACCTCTTCTCCCACATTTTTGGAGATCTCTTGAAGCGAAAGTCCTCCCTTGTGTGCCGAACGATACAAGAGTATGGCAACGGCACAGTCTGCCCCAAGACCGATCTCTTCAAGAGCGAAAATAGCAGTGCGGAGATGCCTGTGAAGCCCCGATATACCGTTCCTGTCTCTATCGAGATGTCCCTCTTCAACACTTCTCTTTATGGTATCGAGGATCCATTTTCGACTGGGATGCCCGGAGATTTCCTTGTGAGAAAGAAGCTCTCTGGCAAGGGTGATGAGTTGCGCTTGTTCGTTCGGCGTAAACATGGTGTGTTATGATTCCGGAGTGAAAAGTAAAAGACTGTCTTTTACAGCCGCAGTGCGTGCCATATTTTCCGGGACAAACTTCCATGTGGAAGAGGGTCGGGGAGTCAAAGGATTGTGCGTCTGCAAATATTGCATCAGGAGATAGCGAAGATCTTTTTCGGATGTTCTCAGGATGCGACCATTGAGCTGCTCTTTGCTTAAAGAGATACCCTTTGTGAGCATACCGCCTCCACCGCTTCCACGATAGGAGTTTACAACGACTTTGTACTGATTATCCATCTTGAACGGTGTGCCGTCTTCGAGAGAAAGTATCGTTACACGCTCTCCTACCGGCTTGGTAATGTCCACCATGTAGCGTATGCCGTGAGCGGAGTCGAAGTTGTAGTACGGCTCTTGGAGCTTGGTCATCTTGTGCCCTGTCTCTTTCTGCTTGAAGAGCAAAAAGCTCTCTTCTCCCGGCTTGGCGGTACGAATCCAGGAAGCGTAGGAGTATTCGAGCGCAGATCTGACCTCTTCTCCCGAAAGAGAAAGGAGGTAGGTGGTGTTCTCATACTTGTACAGCTTGAAAAGATCTCGCATCAAAATCTCTCCCTGTCTGACCTCTGTGTTCATGGTAAGGGGTGAAGAGAAAGAGATATCCGCATCTTCAAACTGAGAGAGCTGTACCCGATGGATGAGATCCACGAAGGCACTCGGTCCGAAGAATGCCGGTCGGGAAGAGATCGGTTCGGTAGTGAAACCGACCGGAGAAGAGATAAACTTCTTCACGGCATCGTATTCACTCTTGAACTTTTCTATAAACTCTTCGGACGGCTTGGTATTATCAAGAGGAACGAGAGATGGCGCTATCCGAATGCCGTTAGGGGTAAACGTTACTTTGGTTTGTGAGATAAAAGATCCTCCGGCAGCAGGATTGATGACATAAGTATGCTTTTGGTGCTGAGGATGTGCCACGGAATCTATATAGGAAGCGTGATCGTGCCCACAGCATACAAGGTCTATCTCCGGCACGAGAGTGGCGAGAGCATAGCCTGCATCTTCTAACAGAGGTTCCTCAAGATTGGATTTTTTCCCTCTTCCTGCGTGCAGCAGTGCAACTATCATATCCGGAGACTCCTTTTCTTTTATCTCTCGGATATATGTTTGAGCCGTTGTTACAACATCTTCAAAGCGCATACCTTTCCACAGAGACTCGGGAAGAAAGTTCGGTACAGATGGTGTAGTAAGACCGAGTATAACTATCCTTTTGCCATCTTTCTCTATTGTGGTATAGGGGCGGAAGTAAGGATTTCCTGTGGATGTATCCGTAACATTGGCAGCCAAAAACGGCATGTTCAAATCCTTTTCAAATCTGTCATAGACGGGATGCCCTGTCTCTATGTCGTGATTTCCCACTGTTACGGCATCGTATTTCAGATAGTTGAGCACGTCTGCCATAAGATGAGAAGAGACCGTATCCATGAAGTTGTAGTAGTAAGCCGTCGGCTGACCTTGCAGGATGTCTCCGGCATCAAGAAGAATCATGTTCTTGTCTGCCTTCCTGACGGAATCTACATAAGTGGATATACGGGAGTAGCTCCCTTTCATCGGCTCATCCTGAATGAAGTTGTACGGAAAAACATTGCCATGCAGGTCGGTAGTGTGCAGAATGGTCAGGGTTACATCCTCTTTCTTCGTGCTATCGCACCGAGAGAAGAGAGGTAAAGTAAAAAGGAGAAGAAGAGTACCCAAGACTCTCTTCCAGTCATAGAATTGTTTTTTGTTTTGCATCTTGTATTTGTTGTTTCGGAACAGAAAAAGACTACTCTTGTACTCACCCAGGAGACAAGATGTAGTCTTTTCGTAAATAGTCTGTTAAAAGCAGGTTGTGTACGAGTACCGTTACCTTCTTATCTTCATCTCCTTGATGAGTCTGTCTGCTCCAAGGTAATCATTTAGGATAAAAAGGACATAATCCACATCGCAAATGATGCTTCTCTGATAGTTGGGCAGATATTGTATATCCCCTCCAACGCCTTCCCAGTTTCTATCAAAGTTAAGACCGATAAGTCTTCCATAGGCATCTATAACGGGACTTCCGGAATTTCCTCCCGTAGTATGCGTTGTAGCACAGAAGTTCACACGTTTCTTTCTATTCTCAGGCTTTTCTGCCAGAGCCTTTATATCGGGAAGAAGAGCGTACTCGGGGTTATTGGGATCATATTTTTCCAGCACACCTTCCATTGTTGTAGAGTGTCCGTAAAACACATTATCCTTCGGAGAGTAACCCTCTACTTTACCAAAAGTATATCTAAGAGTGGAGTTGGCATCGGGCCAAAGATTCAGCTCTCCCTCCATTTCCAACAATCCTTTGACATATATCTTTCTTGCTTCTGCAAAAGACTTGTCTTCCTGAGCAAGTGCTTCTTTCAGTCCGTTGTATCTGTTGCGCACAGAAGTAACAAGACGCACCAAAGGATCTTTCAGGTAAACCTCAGGAGAGAAGTTGAATAAAAACTCGCGATAACTCTCTCTGCTGCGATAGATGGTAGTGTTCCACAGATCCTCCACATACTTCTCTACATTTTTTACATCCTTTAAAGCACCCGGAAGATCGTTTACATCTGTTTCTACCATGTAAGCTCTGATCATCGCTTTCATGACTTTAACGTCCAGCATTCTGCTGTAATCTTTGTTGAAGAAATCGTCATAAGCTTTCAGAGCTTTCTCTACATTCGGCTTGGTTATCTCCTCTTTGGGAATGATCGGAACGGATATAGCCTCCACAGCTCTCAGCAACGCTTCGTCTATCAACCACATCTGCTTGCGGACATGTGCTCTGTTCTTGACCATTCTTTCTATGGTTGCCACTGCGGCTTTGTACTCCGGCTTATTGTTCTTTTCGGCATATCGGATAAGTTTGTCGGTCTGTGCCTGTTTCACTTTCTCCAGCTGCATCTTATTTATAGCCCAATTACTTCCTATGGCATTCTTATAAGCATTGGTGCTGTACGCATACTTGGAAGCATACATGATATTCAGAGCTTCATCCTTGCGCATCTCTTCAAGGAGATTGTTCTGTCTTATCTCACGCATTCTTATGCGTATGTCATTATCTATGTCTCTTCTTTCTACCACTTCGCTTGTAGTGTAGAAATGATTGGTGCGTCCCGGGAATCCTATAACCATTGCAAACTCTCCTTTTGCCACGGGCTTACTTGCAACTTGAAGATATCTCCTTGGTTTCAAAGGAATATTGTCGGGATCGTACTTTGCCGGATTGCCATTCTTGTCGGTATAAACACGGAAAACGCTGAAGTCGCCGGAGTGTCTCGGCCAAACCCAATTGTCTGTATCTTCACCATATTTACCTACACAAGAAGGCGGAGCCGCGACAAGACGTATATCGTGATATACTTTCTGTACAAAGAGATAGTGTTTGTTCCCTTCATAGAACGGACGCAGGGAAACCTGTGTACCGAACGGCATTTCTCCACCAATGATCTCCTTGTACCATGTTTCCCCTATCAGCTTGAGTGTTTCCGCTTCCGTTGCTTTGGGAGATAGGCTCTTGTGTTTATCGAAAAAAGTATCGACATATTTTGTGACATCTTCTATACGTTCCGTAAATGTTACTGTGGTTCCCGGATTTGGAAGCTCATCCTTCATGCTGTTAGCATAAAAACCATCTCTCAAATAGTTTTGATCCACGGTGGAATGCGCACGTATCTGATCGTATCCGCAGTGATGATTGGTGAATACAAGGCCTTTGTCCGACACAATACTGCCTGTACAACCTCTATCGAATATCACTATCGCATCCTTTATGGATGTTCCATTGGGGTTGTATATGTCGGTAGCTCTGAGCTTCAATCCCTTTTTTACCATCTTATTGTAGTTCTGTTTACTCATAAGAGGTAATAGCCACATACCCTCGTCGGCTCGAACAGAAGTATAACCACCGGAACAAACCAGCAATATTACCGCTGCAATCAATCCATTCAGACCTTTTGAGATCATCGTTTTCTTCATTTTTCCTTTATAGTATTATGTTGTTCTTGAATGCTTGTATAGTGGGACTTTCTTTTACTGTCCCATTGTTTGAACGGAAGACGAGAGAGAGCACTGTTATAATATCTTCCTTTTCCCGTAACCTCGGCACATATCCATTCCGGCAGATTTACGGGAGGATCCTGTCCCGGAGACAGCTCTACCTCTGCCGTGATAAGTCCTTCATTCTCTCCCAGAAATCTGTCTACTTCAAAGGTGTATCCTTCCCAGAGTATCCAGTATCTTATCTTATGTATCGGCGGATAGAGAGACATTTTAAGCATCTCCTTTGCATCCGTTAGCGGGATCTCATATTCGTATTCGTTTCTGGAAGAGGGATCTTCCTCCAACGGCATACCCTTTATGGTAAGATAGGCTTTATCTCCTGCCACACGAATGCGAAGAGTGAGATTTAACCCTTGATGATGTGAGCAGAGATAGCCCTGAATCATCTCCTGTTTCTTTATGGCTAAAGGTTCAAATCCCTCTTTTGCGATGTATTTCAGCTCTTTCTCTATCGCCATCTTACCTCTGCTTACGCTGTTCTTTCCTCATGGTGATTTGAGTGGCACCGAATCCGTACTCCTGAAAAGAGGCATCCTGCATGGAGCAGAAGTCATACCTGCTCTTCATGATCTTCTCTACCTCTTTCCTCAGTACGCCATCCCCTTTCCCGTGAATAAAGATGATCTTTTTACCCGGAAACTTTAGATTGGCTTCCATAGTCTCTATCACGGTTCGTTTTTGATACTCCAGTATATCCTTCGGTTCCATACCCACTGTGGTATCGAGCAGTTCATGATGATGCAGATCCACTACCAAAGGAGCATTGGGGTCTATCACCGGTTTGGCTTTTGCTTTTACCTTCTGATCCTGCCTGATCTTTTCGTCCATCTTATTCTGTATATCCTCCGAACGGATCTCAAATCGAGGAGCCTCCTTATCATCATTCATCAAAACGAATGTAATGGCACCCTCATCAAAGTAAGGATTGGGAGCAAAAGCATGACGCTTGAAAAATCTTTGCGGTTCCAGCTTTACCACTGCATCTATACAGGGTTTGGCTCCATATTTGGTATCGCTTTTATAAGGAATGATCTGGCATGCAATACGTCTTCTATCCGAAAGATCTTCCACGGCAAAAGACTCTATGTACTCCACCGAATCGTATGGAATATTACCACTGAAGAGCATTTTTCTCTCTCCCGTATCTCTATCCTCTGTGCTGTAAATAAGATAAAGGTCATAGTTACTCTCATTTACAATATACGCCTCATAGCCACACTTTCCGAGTTCGTTTATCTCATCGGGCAGATATGCCAGTACAATATTGAGTTTTTCTCCTGCTTTTGAAGTGGGTCTTGGGTGAACAGGTTTTGGTTTATGCTCCACCCGAACCTCCTCTTTAACCGGAAGTTTCAACTCTGCTTTGGGAACCAACGTGCTACCGGGCGTTATCACTACCACCTCGTTTTCGTAAACGGGAACGTCGAAACCATCTTCGGTCTCTACCATAACCACATTTCCGGAGCAGAAAGCCTTAACAACTCCTCCTCCTACACTGTCTAAAAATCTTACTGTATCTCCTATTTTTATTTTCATTCACGTCTCTATTTTTTCACTCTTTCAAAGTTCACTATTTTTGCCTACAAATACAAATAATAGGGTATGCAACGACAGCAGATAGAGTCAATAGAGATAAAATCTTTCAACTACGATTTACCTGAAGAGAGGATAGCCAAATATCCCTTGAAAGAGAGGGATAGTTCCAAACTGCTTCTGTTTAATGAAAACAGAGAGATAGAGGACAGATCTTTTTATCAACTGCCCGAACTCCTTCCGGAAAACTCTCTTTTGGTTTTCAACAACACGAAAGTAATCCATGCTCGGCTCCATTTCCGGAAAGAGACAGGGGCTCAAATAGAGATTTTCTGCCTTGAACCGCTCTATCCCGAATCTTATGAGATTAACCTCTCCACACAGCATGAAGTAACATGGATATGCCTGGTCGGAAATGCCAAAAAGTGGAAACCGGGCACCTCCGTCTCTCTTACCCTGAAAGATGAAAAAGGAAAAGAGATAACGGTATATGCCCGATACACTCCATCCACCACTCCGGACAGCCGGAATGTTACTTTTACATGGGATGCCCCGGTATCTTTTTCCGAGATACTGGAGCTGGCAGGCGAACTTCCCATACCGCCTTATCTCAACAGAAAGACGGAAGAGTGCGACTCCGAAACCTACCAAACCGTCTACGCCAAATGGGATGGAAGCGTGGCTGCACCAACGGCAGGGCTTCACTTTACGCCTGATGTATTGGAAGCCATAAAGCAGAAAGGGATAAAAACAACCCCTGTGACGCTTCACGTCGGAGCAGGAACATTCAAACCGGTAAAGAGTGAACTGATCTCTCAACACGAGATGCACAGAGAGATGATAGTGGTACAGAGAGCTACCATCAACACTCTGCTTGCTCACTTGGGCAGTATAACGGCAGTGGGAACCACCTCCACACGCACACTCGAAAGCCTTTATTACATCGGTGTTCATCTGATAGAAAACAGCTCCGAGCCTCTTTTCGTGGCGCAGTTCGAGCCTTATCACAAATCCTGTTCTCACACTGTGCAAGCTGCTTTAGAGGCTATCTTGAAATATATGGATGCCAACGGCTTGGATCAGATAGAAGGACACACCGAAATCATGATAGCTCCCGGCTTTGAGTTCAGGCTCATAGACCGGTTGATCACCAACTTTCATCAGCCACAGAGTACCCTTCTTCTGCTCATCTCTGCCTTTATAGGAGGTGGAGACGAATGGCGTAAAATCTACGACCATGCCCTAAAAAACGACTACAGATTCCTCAGTTATGGAGACAGCTCGCTACTCTACCGCAGCCGCTCATAAATGGATACTGAAACTTGCCATCCCCAATATCCTCAGCAATATTACCGTACCACTGCTGGGGATATTCGATCTCGGCATGTCCGGAAGACTTCAATATGTTCACGAGATAGGTGCCGTGGCTCTTGCCGCTACGCTTTTCAATATGCTGTACTGGACTTTCGGCTTTCTCCGTATGGGTACTACCGGACTCACTGCTCAGGCTTGCGGAAAAGGAGATAAGAGAGAGATGGGAAGGATACTCCAACAATCTCTTCTCATAGGTGGTCTCATAGGACTTTTGCTTCTTATTTTTGGAAAACAGCTGGCAGATTTTCTACTTGATTTCGTGACGTTTGAATCCCAAAAGAACGGCGAACTGATAGCCACCACAACAGACTATTTCCTCATAGTGATATGGGGTGCTCCGGCAGTGTTATGCAATTTTGCTCTCAACGGATGGATTATAGGCATGCAGAACAGCTGGTATCCGATGGCTATCGCTATCTTCACAAACGTTACCAATATCCTGCTCTCTGCTCTGTTTACATTCCGAATGGATATGGGCATAACAGGCATAGCCCTCGGAACAGCCATAGCTCATTGGTTGGGTCTTATCCTTCTTCTCTTTGGCGTTTGGTGGCTGTTCATACGAGGAAAAAAGGTCTCTTTCTCATGGAAAACAGATGAACTTAAACAGGGAATAGGAAAGTTTTTTCATACCAATCTCTTTATCTTCCTGCGTACCCTGCTATTGGTCATCACCAACACCTACTTTACTTATTATGGAGCATCGGAAGGTGAAATAGCTCTATCTGCCAATGCCATACTATTGCAGTTTCTATCCCTGTTTTCTTATTTTATAGATGGTTTTGCTTATGCCGCAGAGGCTATCATAGGACACCTTTTCGGAGCAGAGAGAAGAGTGGAGATACAAAAATTCATCTACCGTCTGCTGGGATACGGACTATTATTATCCCTTATCGCTTCCGGCATATACTTCTTATCCGGAGAGCATATACTGCGACTCTTCACGGACAAAACGGAAGTGCTGGAATACGCCGATCATTATCTTGTATGGATTTGGATTGTTCCCATTGCCGGATTTACTGCTTTTGTTTGGGACGGTGTGTTCATAGGATTGACCCTCACAAAAGATATGTTCATATCGATGCTCGTAGCGGTCTCCATCTATTTTACGATTATATATATTGAACCATCCCAAGATCCCAACTCCACTCTCTGGATAGCGATGCTGCTCTATCTTGCCATAAGAGGAGTAATGCTCAATCTGATATACAGCAAAAGAAAGCATACTCTGCTTCTTCACGCTTAGAACCATTGTTTCATGACACACATCTATTACATATACGTAGGATCTACCACACGATCTCCGGAGGAGATGCAAGAACTTACGAAAGAGATCCGAAACACCTACTTCTCAAATCTTATATCCTCCTCTTTTTTTCTCTCTCCCGGATACGGATCAGGAACCGGTAAAGTCTACACCAACGGAGTTTACAAGATAGAGACCTCTTTAGACCTTGATGCGCTTTCTCTTCTTCTGAAAACAATAGAAACGATATTCGGAAGAGATAAAAAAAAGAGTAATGGAGAGGTAGCTCTTGACCTGGATATAGTGGAAACAGATAACGTGGTAGTAAGAGAAAAAGAGCTCAATCAGTATCCTTACAAACAGGGAAAAAATGAACTTGACGAGATAATCAAAACAAATAAAACATCTGTTTTTTCTTCGTCCTGCAAGACTTAAACGAACATTTGATAGATAATATTTTCTCTCCTAATTTTTTATGTATCAAAATATTAGTTATATTCGTACCACAACGAAGCAACTATTTTTCCAAACCAAAATCTAAAATCGGTTGAAGTACTTAAAGAGAAAATAGTAAGATTATATCCACCCAAAAAGGATCAGATTCATGAAAAGTTCAGTAAGTACGGTCTATAAGACTTTCCTTATATCTGCTTTTGTCATTTTGATGTCCGGTATTACATGCGAACCTGAAACACGTTCCTTAGACCCATTTAGAAACTCACTTATCCGAAAATCCACTCCTTCTCCCTTGTATTTTTATATAAAAATGAACCCCTGACTTTCTACTCCTATAACCTTAAATCCAACCTGTCAAATTAGAGAATAATAGAAGTATATCATTATAAATATCTTATATTCAATTTGATATGAAAAATATCAAATTCGCGAAAAAATTTTTCTCAGTCCATTTCATGGGGCTTTTTCGCGTTAATTGGTGTGAATTTTAACACTCTTCTCTGTAAACGTTTCCTAATAAAGAAATTTGCCTTTTCAGGGGCTTTTTAGGGCAAAAATAGGTAATCATCTGATATTTAGCGTTTTAATGATTTTAGCTAAACACGTTAATCGAATCCGGTAAACGTGTTTAATGAAATCACTAAACGTGTTCGTTGAAAAATTAAACACGTTAAGCCGAAAGAATATGCNAACGTGTTTAATGAAATCACTAAACGTGTTCGTTGAAAAATTAAACACGTTAAGCCGAAAGAATATGCTCGTTTAGCGTTTTGGCTTAACGAGTATCGGAATTTGTGTTAATAAAACAGGGTAAATTTAACAGTTCGGTCGTGCTCTGAAAACGACCCCTCCGATCAAAATAGAATGAGAAAAAATGACCCAGATTTTAGCCGTTCACACCTGTATGGAATATATAAAAATGGTCTTCTGAAATTGTGGATAACTCTGTTCAAAAGCTGTTGAAAACTTTAGAGAAACTATTGGGCTTAAAATTTGGATTTCTAATAGATCATCCTGTATATAATAGTAAACAATATATCCAAACAGAAGAGAGAAAAGTTTCTAAAAAGTTTCACAGGGGTTTTCAACACAAAAAGTTTTCAACATAGAGCTATATAAGATATTCACACTGTCTTGATAACCCTATTTTCCATACTGATATATAGCATTTTATAAAGAAACCGGATTGTTGATAAAATGTTGATAACTGTTGGTAACTAAAACGCTTCAAAGTTCTCCACAATCCCAACAGGCATTATTATCATAGTATATGAGAGTATGTTTTTATCTTCTTTATTTCTTTTCTTCAACCTCAATCTTATTAATACAACAGATGTATATGAAGAGTGTTGAAAATGTGGAAAACTAAAGAAGAGAGGCAAAAGCCGGCTCCCTAAAAGAGGGTATATATAAGGCTAAATTTTCTTTATTGAAAGAATATATCTACCTTTGTGGAACAATAAAACAGAGCGGTGGATAGATTTGATTGCTTGCAACCACCTACAAAAAAATGCTAAAACATAGGCTTATCTCATAAGGTAAGATTTTATAGGTTCTATTTTGTAGGTCTGTCCCTGTGTAATGTTTTACAGAGACGGACTTATTTTTTTATACCATAACAACATCAAAAAACAGATATAATATGAACTATTTATTTACATCGGAGTCTGTATCGGAAGGGCATCCCGATAAGGTGGCAGACCAAATATCGGATGCCATTTTGGATCACTTCTTATCGCAAGATTCTTCTTCCAAGGTAGCATGTGAGACACTCGTTACTACCGGACAGGTGGTAGTGGCAGGAGAGGTAAGCTCGGATGCTTATGTGGATGTTCAAGAAGTGGTGCGCGAAGTGATAGCAGAGATAGGATACACGAAGAGCGAGTATAGATTTGAAAGCGAATCTTGCGGCGTGCTCTCTGCCATACATGAACAGAGTTCGGATATCAACAGAGGCGTCGTAAGAGAGCAGGCAGAAGATCAGGGAGCAGGCGATCAGGGTATGATGTTTGGCTATGCAAGCAACGAGACAGCTATGTATATGCCTATCTCTCTTGAGTTTTCTCATGCACTTCTGAAAGAGCTTGCCCATATAAGAAAAGAGGAGCTGCATTTGATGCCTTACCTCAGGCCGGACTCCAAAAGTCAGGTTACCGTAGAGTATGGTCAGGATAGAAAACCTGTCCGTATCCATACGATAGTGGTGAGTACACAGCACGATGAGTTTATACAACCGGAAGAGAATACTCCCGAAGCTCATCTTGAGGCAGACTTAAAGATGCAGAAGAAGATAGAGGAAGATGTCAGAAACATACTCATACCACGTACAAAGGCACTTTTCCCAGAGTCGGTACAAGAGTTGTTGGATGATAACTATATTCTTCATGTCAATCCTACGGGTAAGTTTGTCATAGGCGGTCCTCACGGAGATACCGGTCTTACCGGACGAAAGATAATAGTGGATACCTACGGCGGAAGGGCTTCTCACGGTGGTGGAGCATTTAGCGGTAAAGATCCGAGCAAGGTAGACCGCTCGGCTGCTTATGCTTGCAGACACATCGCTAAGAATCTTGTGGCAGCCGGTGTGGCGGATGAAGTGCTTGTTCAAGTATCTTACGCCATAGGAGTGGCGCGTCCTACAAGTATCTATGTCAATACTTATGGTAGAAGTAAAGTAAGTCTGTCGGATGTGGAGATCGCACAAAAGATAGAGAAGATATTCGATATGCGTCCTTATGCAATAGAGAATCGTCTTCAGCTTCGTCATCCTATATACAGCGAAACAGCAAGGTATGGACACATGGGACGTACACCTAAAAAGGTAATCAAACACTTCCATTCCAGATACAATGGCACCATCTCCAAAGAGGTAGAGCTGTTCACATGGGAGAAGTTGGACTATGTGGATAAGGTAAAAGCCGAGTTCGGTCTCTGATAAGTGCTTCTATTACTCTCGCATGGGTAGCAAAAACAGAGATTGTAAGACCAATGTTTCGCGACTTTTGGATAGCGGAAAAGTTTCCTATACGCTTCATACGTATGAAGTAGATGAAGAGAATCTTTCCGCTATTCATCTGGCAGAAACGCTGGGTATAGATCCCGGAAAGATTTATAAGACTATTGTACTGGAGACTTCGGAGAGAAGTTTTGTGGTGGCAATGGTTGCGGCAGGAAGCGAAATAGATTTGAAAAAAGTGGCTTCCGCTCATGGTGTGAAGTCTGTAAAGCCTCTTCCCATGAAAGATCTTCTTGCCGTTACAGGATATATACGCGGAGGTTGCTCTCCCATAGGTCTCAAAAAGGCTTTTCCAGTCTATATCGACTCGGATGTACTGCTTTGCGATACCATCCTTATCAGTGCCGGAAAACGCGGTGTACAGGTGGAACTTTCGCCCAAAGACCTTATCTCTTATGTGGGAGCCGTGGTTGCAGATATCTCTCAGGATTGAGAGAGAAGTTTTGAAATCAGTTCTATATCTATCGGCCTTGTTATCTTGATATTCTCGCTCTCTCCTTCCACAAGAAGGGGAGACTTTTTATAGTACCATTGAAACAGGGATGCGTCGTCTGTGAAAGGCAGATCGCTTTTGAGGGCTTTATCGTAAGCCCTTTTTATTTGATCCGACCGGAAGAGTTGTGGAGTCTGTACCTCTACAATGGTAGAACGGTCTACGGGCAGGGTTTCTCCCTTTTCGGAAATGATTTGTCTAAGGGAATTGGTGCTTTCCACTACCGGAATGACGCAGGCATTACTGTTTTGTTCTGATGTTGTGAAAAGCCTGTCCAGCAGTTTCGGAGATATATTCGGTCTTACACCATCATGTATCGCCACTATCGTATCTTCTTTTTGCGGAATGGATAGAAGTCCGGACATGACACTCTCCGTGCGTGTGGCTCCTCCATTGACCAAAGTAACGGGTATATCGAACCGGTATTTTTCGGTTAAAGAGAGAAAAGTATTTCGATGTGCTTCGGGTATGACCACCACTATTTCAATAGCAGGATCGTAAGTGTGAAACGCTTTTATGGTATGAAAGATAACAGGCAAGCCGTTCACTTCCATAAACTGTTTTGGAAGAGTATTCTGCATCCGCTGTCCGGAACCTCCTGCCACTATTACTGCTATTCTCTTCTTCATACGCTCCTATTCATATAATATTTGGCTATTTCCCAGATACTCATTCCGGCGGCTACACTTACGTTGAGAGAGTGTTTCGTTCCGAACTGAGGTATCTCTATGGCTCCATCGCACATATTTACTATTTCCTGATCCACGCCTTTCACTTCGTGTCCGATAACGAGGGCAAGAGGCTGCTCTTTCAGCTCTTTCAGTTTTTTCTCTATCTCCTGAAGAGGAATGCTGTTTTGGGTCTGTTCGAGAGCAAGAAGGTGGTAGCCCTGCTCTTTAAGATGGGCGACAGCATCCGATGTGGACTCGAAGTAGCGCCACAGAACACTGTCTTCAGCTCCGAGTGCCGTCTTTCTTATATCCCGATGAGGGGGTGTGGCTGTGATACCACAGAGGTATAGAGCATCGACCAAAAAGGCATCGGCAGTGCGGAACACGGAACCGATATTGTTCATGCTTCTTACATTGTCCAGCACTATAACCAAGGGAATCTTCTTTTGCTGCTTGAACTCCTCCTGTGTCAGGCGGTTCATCTCCACAACAGATAGTTTAATATTGTCATTCATAACTCAAAGGGGTAAGTGCAGAAAGGTTATTGCAAGCTCTTCTTACTACTTTTCCACTCTCTGTTTTGGGTAGGGAAGATACAAGCTGAAAGTATTTGGGTCTCTCTTTGGTTTCAAGTCTTTTGGCGATGTTACGGCTTAGAATATCGGGTGTTATCTCTCCTTCAAGAAGGATGACAAGAGCTTCGCCCCAAAGAGGATGCGGAACGGATGTCAGAAGAAAAGGAACAGGTATGACGGGAGAAAGCTTCTGTTCGAGCTCTTCCGGTTGAAGTTTGATGCCGGCACTGTTGATAACATTGTCGAGTCTTCCCAATATCCGAAAAGTACCATCCGGAAAAAGTACGCCTTTATCGTTCGTGACTATTGGAGTATCGCAAAGATGAGGAACATTTATCGTGATGGCATCATTTGCCGAGAGAGATATAGAGACATTTTTAAGAGGGGTAAACGAGAGAGAACGCCCTGTACCATTGATCCTTCGGATAGCTATATGAGAAAATGTCTCTGTCATTCCGTATGTGGCATAGATCCTGCTGGGGAGTTGCATGAGCTGCTCTTCAAGCTCGGAATAGATGCTTGCACCTCCTATGATAAGGGTTTTGATGTTGGAAAGTCGCTCTTTCTCCAAACGGTTTTCCATACTTTTTTCTACCTGCAGAGGTACCATTGCCGCAAAATCGATATCGGGAAGAGCATCCATTGCAAGCGGATGTGCGGAGGCGGGGGAGAGAATAAGTTTGAGAGATCCCTCTATGGCTCTTATCACCATCATCTTGGCTGCTATGTAAGATAGCGACATGGCACAAAAAGCAGTAGCACCGGGAGAGAGAGCGAATGTTTCCAGCGTGAGTCGTGCGCTTCGTCTCATCTTCTCTTTCTCCGCAAGAATTGTTTTGGGTGTACCGGTAGAACCCGAAGTGTGAAGAGCTATCAGAGGAGAAGGGCTATACCATTCGTCCAGAAAAGCTTCCAGCTCCCCTTTCAGCTTTTTCTCTTCTTCCGAATTTCTGCATAGGACAGATATGTCGGCGGAAGCAGTGTCTCTGTCCGGCTTTATGTTCTCTGCATCTGTTCCTCTCATTTTCCGGTTTATCATGAACGGTGATACCATATTTCCGCTCCTTTTCTATATATGGGAGTAGAGATATTGTTGGTAAAAAGCTCTCCTGTTCCCAAACCTTGCGGACGTTCCACGCCGTGAGAGGAAACCCAATGCGCTATGGCATTCAACCCGATGTTGGATTCCAATGCAGATGTTGCCCACCAAAGGATACCGATTCGTTCAGCCAACTCTATCCATTCGTCACACCCATAAAAAGAGCCATGGAGTGTGGGTTTAAGTATGATGTAGTGCGGACGAATGGTTTCCAAAAGAGATTGCTTCTCCTCTGTTTCGTAAACTCCTATCAGCTCTTCGTCCAAAGCAACAGGAATGGGAGTATCTCTGACAATCTTCGACATCTTCTCCGGCTCCCCTGCGGCTATGGGTTGCTCGATGGAGTGGATCTTGTATTGGGATAGAGTTTCCAATTTTCCGAGTGCTTCAGAAAAAGAGAAGGCGCCGTTAGCATCCAATCTTATCTCCAGATCTTCGGCTGAAAACCTGCTACGAATGCGATGAAGCAGGTCTATTTCGGAATCGAAAGCAATAGCTCCGATCTTTAGTTTAAGGCATCGAAAGCCATCATGAAGCTTCTCTTCTATTCTCCTTAGCATCTCATCATGAGATCCCATCCATATAAGACCATTGATGGGAATACCTTTTTCTCCTCTCGAAAATGGGGTGTCTGTATGCGCCAATCCTCCAGCCTTTATATGTCTGAGAGCTGTTTCTATACCAAACAGAATAGATGGATATTGTTTCCAACTTGGAGTGGGAGACCAGGAATCATTCTCGATTTGATGTAATAGATCGGATAGCTTACTGTGATACTCCTGTGAGAAGTCGGGGCTAAGATCTTCCAGTGGAGCACACTCTCCGATAATCTCCTTCCCTTGCGGTGTATCTCTCTCTATGTAAAAGACATTTTTTGTGAGATATACCCCTCTGGAAGTTTTTGCCGGCTGTTTGAATATCAGCTTCTCTTTACGGATAGTCAGCTCCATAATACCACGGAAAGATTATGGGAGTTTTGGAAACTTAGACCAGTCCGGCTTTCTCTTTTCCAAAAAGGCTGTTTTACCCTCTTGTGCTTCATCGGTAAGATAGTAAAGCATTGTAGCATCACCGGCCAACTCCTGAATACCTGCCTGACCATCCAACTCTGCATTCAGACCGGCTTTGATCATTCGCAGTGCAAGCGGACTGAGAGACATCATCTCCTCAGACCATTTGACATACTCGTCTTCGAGCTGTTCCAAAGGCACAACAGTATTTACCAAACCCATATCCAATGCTTCTTGTGCATTGTACTGACGGCATAAAAACCAAATCTCTCTGGCTTTCTTTTGTCCCACAACACGAGCAAGATAAGAAGATCCAAATCCGGCATCAAAACTACCTACTCTCGGTCCGGTCTGTCCGAATCTTGCGTTTTCTGAAGCGATACTCAAGTCGCAAACGACATGAAGGACATGACCTCCGCCGATGGCAAATCCATTCACCGCAGCAATGACAGGTTTCGGAATGGAGCGAATCTGTTTTTGTACATCCAATACGCTTAGTCTTGGAACACCATCCTTTCCGATGTAGCCGCCACGACCTTTTACATTCTGATCTCCTCCGGCACAGAAAGCAACATCTCCTGCTCCGGTAATCACAACAACACAAATATCTGCTTCTTCTCTGCAAATACGGAGAGCATCACTCATCTCTGCCGTTGTCTGTGGAGTGAAAGCGTTTCTGTATCGTTCCCGATTGATTGTAATTCGTGCAATTCCGTTGTAAAAATCGAAGAGAATCTCTTCGTATTGTTTAATCGTTCTCCATTCTCTATTGGTACTCATTATACTTTCTGTTTTATTTTGAATTTGTTTGTTGTAAAGGTACTCATTTTTCACTCCTTGTACCGATTAAGAAGCAAATCTTTTGCTGATTATTTGGTGGTTCGGAATTTCCTTTGTAATTTTGCATCACAAAAACAAGGTATTGACCCATGGTGTAATGGTAGCACTACAGGTTTTGGTTCTGTCTGTCGAGGTTCGAATCCTCGTGGGTCAACATAGAGGAGGCTTCTAATTTATGGTTAGATAGCCTCCTTTTCTTTTTATAAGGTCTATTTATTGCTAATTTTGTACAGTACTAAACAAAAATCATAGAGCTACTATGGATAAGCATAAAAATAGCAAGGAGCAAGATAAGCTTGATATCATCTATACCACAGAGGAACAAACAATGGATATTGGATTTGATGATGACGAACTTCCTGAAGTGGAAGGCATGACTCTCGTAGATGCTTACTACGTAGAGGATCACATGGTGGAGTATTATGTGGAGAAGAGAGAGCATTTTGCAAAAGAGATAGCTCGCGCCTACGTCAAGGCAGGGTATAACGCAGAACGCAGAGATGCCGGAAATGATGAGGGAGAAGCCGTGATGGCGATAGATCATACAGGAAAGGTTGTGGGAATGATCCTGCTGAATCCGTATGAAACCGATAACCTTATTGCTGCTGAGGCAGAAGGTAAACTTAACGAAGCGATTTTAGGATCTTTGAATAGCTGACCTGACCATGAAAAAAAGCAAAAACAATAGACTGAACAGCTTCGGCATGAGTCGTGGAATGAAGGTGTTGATCTTTATTTTTTCGGCTGTAATAATGCTTTCTTGTGCGAGTAAACTCGGTCCGGGAGGAGGTCCGTATGATGATGCTCCGCCCGTATTGCTGAAATCTGTACCGGCTTCGGGAGCACTTAATGTAAATACGAAGAAGTTTGTCTTCTATTTTGACGAGTACATCACAGTAAAAGATGCAAGCAAAAAGGTGATTATATCTCCTCCGCAGCAACAAAATCCTAAGATACAAGCCATAGGAAAGCGTGTGGAGGTGATATTGGAAGATTCTCTCATTTCCAATACGACCTATACTATCGACTTTACGAACTCTATAGAGGACAACAATGAGAGGAATGCCCTTGAAAATTTTTCTCACGCATTCAGTACCGGTAATGAGATAGACACAATGGAGATAGCCGGTGTCGTTCTCAATGCAAGAGATCTTGAGCCTGTGTCTGATGTTGTAGTCGGAATTCATGCCGACCCCAGACGGGAAGCGTTCAGAGATACCACATTTCTAAGAATGTCTCGTACATCGGACAGGGCACGATTTGTTATTCGTAATATGAAGTCCGGATCGTATAGTCTTTTTGCTCTTAAAGATAATGACAACAACTATCGCTATAATTCTCCTATGGAAGCTGTGGCGTTCTTCCCGGAGAGGATTACCACAAGCTCCGAACCCGCGGTGAGACAAGACACTATATTTAAGACTGTCAAGGGAAAGCCGGTTGTGGACTCCACATATCTTGTCAAGTACACAAGATATCTTCCGGATGATGTTGTACTGCGCTTTTTCCAGTCGGACAAACAGCGAAACTATATCGTTAAACGAGAAAGACGAGACTCTGCGACAATAGAACTCGAATTTAATCTGCCCTTTTTAGAGGAAAAGGATATTCCTTCCATCCGAGCTTTAGGATTAGAGAGTGCGGGAACGGATCCGAGGACTAAAATCTTTACAGATGCTGATCTTTACACGAAAAAGGCGACCTATCTGCTTACGGACTCTCTTTATCATTCGAGAGATACATTCATTGTGAACTATCCTTCAATAGACTCGTTGAATAATATTATTGTAGTATCGGATACGATAGCTCTTCGCACACCTCCTAAGAAGCAGGTCAAGGAGAAGAAAGAGGATGCCGATACCCCTAAGGATTCCACAGCTGTTGAAAAACCTAAGCCAACGTGGACTCTAAGTATGGAGACGAAAGGAGATGGAGGTATTTCAGATTCAATCCTGATCTCTTCCACATATCCCGTTGATACGGAAATGCTCAGAAAAGCATTGAGGCTTGTTTATAAAAAAGATACGATAGAGGTAGATGCAAAGATAGATACACTGATGCCGATGCCGGGACGCTCCAGACTATGGCTACTCAAAGCACCATTGAGCTACAAGCAGAGCTATACGCTCTATGCAGATAGTGCTTCTGTAAACGATATTTTGGGTCGGCCTCTATTGGAACCACTCAAGAAGAGCTTCGAGACAAAGGCAAAGTCTGAGTTTTCTTCGCTCTTGGTAGAAGTACTCGGATATGGACAGACACCGATGATAGGGGAACTTCTCAATGAAAGTGATAAAATTTTGGGTGTGGCATATTCCAATAAAAATTTGGGAGAAATAGTCTTTTCAGATCTTAAACCGGGGAATTATTATCTGCGTGTTATAATTGATCGTAACGGAAATGGAAGATGGGATCCGGGAGACTATGATAAGAACTTACAACCGGAGGAAGTCTTCTATCTGAATAAAAAGATGGAGCTTCTGAAAAACTGGACTGTCAAAGAGAACTTTGATCCTAAAAGCATACCTCTGGATAAGCAAAAACCATTAGAGCTTGTACGCAATAAACCTAAGGAGGTCGAGAAGAGGGATAAAAATAAGGAAAGAGAAGAGGAGATGAAGAGACGCCGTTCAGGAATGGGATCGTCCGGCGGTGGTTTTGATCTTGGAGGCGGTATGGGAGGACTTCGCCAGAGCTTCTAACTTCAATATATTGTTTCTATGGCTATCAAAAGAGCACTAAATATCTTTCTATATGTCTTTTTGTCGGGAATATTGTTTGTTTCAATAGACTTTGCTCCCACAATAAAGGCAGAAACGGCTGTGCCTTCTGATAGCATAAGTAGATCTAAGTATCAATGGACAAGAGTATTACCATTGACTTTATTTGCAGTCTCTACTCCCGGTTTGGATCAGACGATGTATGATTGGAGATCCATCCACTTCGGATCATTCAGGACTTATGTGGACGACTATTCAAGTCTCATCCCCGTGGCAACTTCTTGGGGTTTATACTTTGGAGGAGTAAAGCCGAAATACAGTAATAGTGCCGGAGAGATGTTTTTGCTTCAAGGAAGTGCAGTCTTACTTTCGACAGCAATAACTCATGCAGGAAAAAGAGGATTTGGCAGAATGAGGCCGGATCAGAACAACTATAAATCGTTTCCATCGGGTCATACCTCTTTCTCTTTTGTCTGTGCGACTCTTTTGGTGGAAGAGTATGGGGAGCGTTATCCTTGGTTGGCAGCATTCTCCTACACATCTGCATCTCTCACAGCTACTGCCAGAATCCTTAATAACAGGCATTGGGTTAGCGATCTTGCAGGAGGTGCTGTAGTGGGTATATTATCTGCCAAACTGACCTATGCTTTAGCGTCTGTTTTAACCGGAAAACCCTATAATCTTTATTCATATCGTGATGAGCCTTTGAAAGGATATGGTATCTCTTTTCGTAGGGGATGGACTCTCTTTTCGGAGAACATATTCAACCATTTTGGAGCTATGGTTAGAGTTCCATTTTATAAAGAGTGGGGAGCTGTGGCTCAAGTAGCATGGAGTGAAATGGGATCTGAAAAGTCTGATTTTTCTCGTTCCATAGGAGGGGGAGTCAGTTATAGAAGAGAGCTTCCCTTGAATGGTTTTTTCTTTGATGGAGGCCTTTCTTTGAATCACTATTCTCGCTTTGGTGAGTCCCGTGATGGTTGGAATCTTCGTCCGGAGTTGGGTTTGATCTTTAGAACAGGTAATGTCTCGCTGCTAAAAGGATATACCGCATTTTCTTCCGCACCTTGGAAGAATAACCAATCGGGTACTTGGGAGTTTGGAATGGCAGTGGAATGGGGTTGGTAAAGCTTTCTTGTAAAAGTAAATGGATTAAAGATATTATATATGTCAACAAAAGTGGCAGAGACTCCGATGATGTCTCAGTACAATAAGATAAAAAGAGAACATCCCGATGCTATATTACTGTTTAGGGTTGGGGACTTTTATGAAACTTTTTGTGAAGACGCCATAACGGTTTCGTCCCTGCTCGGCATAACTTTGACGAAGCGTGCTAATGGCTCTGCCAGCCATATCGAACTTGCCGGTTTTCCACACCATGCGTTGGATACTTATCTGCCTAAGCTGGTCGGATTTGGAAAAAGAGTAGCAATCTGTGATCAGATAGAAGATCCCAAGACCACCAAAAAGTTGGTTAGAAGAGCTGTTACAGAGCTTGTTACACCGGGACTTACCATGAACGATACAGTGCTTCATGCCAAACAAAACAACTTCTTGGCATCTGTCGTATTCGGAAGTGGAAAGATAGGATTGGCATTCTTGGATCTGTCCACCGGAGAGTTTCTAACGGCTGAGACATATCCTCAAGATGCGGACAAGCTATTGGCGAACTTTGCTCCTAAAGAGGTGCTTCTGCAAAGAGGATTGGAGCGTATGTTCAGAGAAGAATTTGGAGATAAACTGAATCTTTATCCGCTTGAAGACTTTATCTATACCGAGATGTATGGACGAGACAAGATTTCGGAAGTCTTTGGCGTGAAGAATCTGAAGGGTTTTGGTATAGAGGAGAACAAGCTTTCGATCGTGGCGTGTGGTGCTATTCTTTATTATCTGCATGCTACCTGCCATGTTGAATTAGGACATATTACCTCCATTAGAAAAATGGAAGAAGACAGATATGTCCGATTGGATAAGTTTACACTCCGAAATCTTGAAATCTTGAAGCCGATGAGTGAAGATGGAGTAGCTCTTGTGGATGTCCTGGACAGAACTTTAACGCCTATGGGTGGGCGTCTCTTAAAGCGATGGATGATATTTCCTCTTCTTGATGTCAAAGAGATCGAGTTTAGGCAAAATGCCGTAGAAGTCTTCATGAAGCAGAGTGAAGTTACAGGAAAGCTCAGAACTCACATGGCTAAGATTGGAGACTTGGAGAGGCTGGTCTCCAAGATAGCTGTTGGGAGGATCAATCCTCGTGAGCTGTTGCAGCTGGCGGAAGCAGTGGGAGAGTTCAATCCAATCAGAACCATCCTAAAGTCTCTGGGATGTGATACCTCCACTCATTTGGCTGAAATGATGACAGACTCTTCCGAAGTGCGTCAAGCCATTGCACAAACAATAGATCCGGAAGCTCCGGCTCTTATGAACAGAGGTGGTCGTGTGATACGTGAGGGGGTACATCCGGAGCTCGATGAACTGCGACGTATTGCCGGAGGAGGAAAAGAGTATCTTATCGAAATCCGAAATAGAGAAGCAGAGCGTACAGGCATTCCAAGTCTGAAAATAGCATTCAACAATGTTTTTGGCTACTACATAGAAGTACGTAATACACACAAAGAGAGAGTGCCGGAAGACTGGATCCGGAAGCAGACTCTTGTGAATGCTGAGAGGTATATCACTCAAGAGCTTAAAGAGTATGAGCAGAAGATTTTAGGAGCTGAGGAGAAGATTGCTATCTTGGAAACAGAGATCTTCACGCGTCTTATATCAAATCTTTCACAGCATATTAAAGAGATACAGAATAATGCAGTAAGAATATCGGAAGTAGATGTACTTCAGTCTTTTGCGGATGTTTCTACTGCTTATCAATATGCAAAACCGGATGTTAATAATGGACAGGTAATTGAAATAAAAGATGGACGCCATCCCGTCATAGAGCGTCTTCTTCCGACCGGGGAGGCATACATTGCAAATGACCTCTACTTAGACGATAAAAATCAGCAGATCATCATTGTTACGGGACCTAATATGTCCGGTAAGAGTGCTCTGCTACGTCAGACCGCTATCATCTGTCTTATGGCTCAGATGGGTAGCTTCATTCCTGCAAGATCTGCATCTATCGGTCTGGTAGACAGGATTTTTACAAGAGTGGGAGCCAGTGATAATATCTCCAGAGGGGAGTCTACTTTTATGGTTGAAATGACCGAATCGGCAGCCATCTTGAACAGTTTGACCAATAGAAGTCTTGTTCTGATAGATGAACTGGGTAGAGGAACTTCTACCTACGATGGTATCTCCATTGCGAGAGCTATTGTAGAGTATATACATGAATATCCTCACGGCAAAGCAAAAACACTTTTTGCAACGCACTATCACGAACTGAATGAGTTGGAAGCGGAGTACGACAGGATAAAGAACTTTAATGTTTCTGTCAAGGAGGTCGATGGTAAAGTGATTTTTCTCAGAAAACTTCAGCCGGGAGGAAGTGAACATAGTTTTGGTATCAATGTTGCCAAGCTTGCAGGTCTTCCATCAACGATTGTAGAAAGAGCCGGTGATATTCTGCATCAGCTGGAGAAGGGCGATAGAGGAGCGATCCCATCTTTTAATCATAGCGGTTCGAGTAGAGAGGTTGTAGGAAACACTCCTTATCAAATCAGCTTTTTCCAATTGGATGATCCTGTACTCGGTCAGGTACGAAAAGAAATCATAGGAGTAGATATTAACCATCTGACACCTATCGAAGCATTGAACAAGTTAAGTGAAATAAAAAAAGTAATTACAGGTAAGAACGAATGAAGTTTAGATATGATATAATAGTCGTAGGAGCGGGGCACGCAGGCTGTGAAGCTGCACGAGCTTCGGCGGTAATGGGCTGCTCTGTTTTGCTCATTACGATGGATATGGGTAAGATTGCCCAAATGAGTTGTAATCCGGCTATTGGCGGCATTGCAAAAGGGCAGATTGTTCGCGAGATAGATGCTTTAGGCGGTGCTACGGCGGTTGTTACGGATGCCACATCCATTCAGTTTCGGATGCTCAATAGGAGCAAAGGACCTGCCATGTGGAGTCCGAGAGCTCAGAGTGACAGGCAGCAGTTTTCTATGGCTTGGAGACGCATTTTGGAGAATACGGAGAATCTCTATATGTGGCAGGATACCGTAACTCGCTTGCTCTTTTCAGAGGAAGATGGTAGCATAGAAGGTGTGGAAACTGCTCAGAAGATCTCTTTTTATGCCTCTAAAGTGATACTGACCAACGGCACGTTCTTAAATGGACTTATGCACGTTGGATCTCATCAATGGAAAGGAGGGCGCATTTCGGAACCGGCATCTTACGGCATCACCGAGCAGCTTATCTCAAAAGGGTTTCGTACGGATAGGATGAAGACCGGAACGCCTGCACGGGTAGATGCAAGGAGTATTCGCTTCGACCTCTGTGAGGCTCAGTATGGAGACGAAGATTTTCACCGCTTTTCTTTCTTGCCCGACTCTCGTTTGAAGAATCATCTCAAGCAGCGTCCTTGCCATATCACTTACACGAATGAGGCAAGTCATACGGAGTTGAGAAATCACTTGGAAGACTCCCCGCTCTACAACGGACAGATTGTAAGTATCGGGCCTCGCTACTGTCCAAGCATCGAGACCAAGATTGTAACTTTTGCGGACAAGAGTCAGCACCAGCTCTTTTTGGAGCCGGAGGGTGAAGATACCACAGAATACTACATCAATGGGTTCTCGTCATCTCTTCCTTTTCAGGTGCAGCTTGATGCTTTGAAAAAGATTCCTGCTTTGGAGCAGGTACATCTTTTAAGACCGGGATATGCCATAGAGTATGATTTCTTTGATCCTACCCAGCTCTATCATACTTTGGAGACAAAACTGATTCCTGGTCTCTATTTTGCCGGTCAGATCAATGGTACCACAGGTTATGAGGAAGCCGCCGGTCAAGGAATTGTCGCCGGAATAAATGCCGCACTGAAAATAAAGAACCTGCCGGAGTTTACACTTGGCAGAGATGAAGCATACATTGGAGTGCTCATAGATGATCTTGTTACAAAAGGGGTGGATGAACCCTATCGGATGTTTACCAGTAGGGCAGAGTATCGCATATTGTTGAGACAAGACAATGCAGACCAGCGACTCACTCCCAGAGGTAGAGAGATCGGATTGGTAGAAGATGAAAGATGGCACGCCTATGAAGCCAAAATGGAATGGATTGGCAGAGTGGATGCTTGCTTGCGCTCTTTGGGCGTTCGCCCTTCTGAGGTAAACGAGCAGCTTCAAGCCTATAACACTACACCTCTAAAGCAGGGTTGTAAGGCGATGGATCTGCTCCTTCGTCCCAATATCCATATTGAACATATGGTTGCAATGCTCCCGGAACTTGCAGAAATCTCTGCTTCTGTCCCTTCGGAATTAAGAGATGAGGTTCTTGAAGCGGTGGAGATTGAGGCAAAATATTCGGGTTATATATTGCGCGAAAAAGAGTTGGCGGATAGAGCAAAGCGTTTGGAGCATATTACGCTTAAAGGTCGTTTCAATTATATGGAAATCTCTTCGCTCTCTACGGAAGCTCGTCAGAAACTTTCTGCCATAGATCCGGAGAATATAGGTCAGGCATCTCGTATACCGGGCATTTCTCCAAGCGATATAAATATTCTTCTTGTTCTTTGTGGCCGAGTCTGAAAACAAGAAATGTTTCACGTGAAACATAAACAGAGATAATGCTGATACCTAAAAAGGACATTCTTGAGACATTGAGCAGCATTCCGGAGCTCCCGGGGTGTTATCGTTATTTGGACAAAAATGAGGATGTCATTTACATAGGTAAGGCAAAGTCGTTGCGCAGAAGGATCGCTTCTTATTTCCAAAAGGAGCATTCGGATGCCAAAACGCGTGCTCTGGTAAACACCTTGCAGTGGTTGGAATATTTCGTTGTCGATACGGAGCATGACGCTCTTCTGTTGGAGTATAATCTTATCAAAGAGTATCGTCCTCGCTACAACATCATGCTCAAGAATGGCAACTTTTATCCTTACATCTGCGTCAAGAGAGAGCCTTTCCCAAGAGTTTTTATCACTCACAAGCCGGTTCGTGATGGCTCGGAATATTTTGGCCCATATCCGGCAGGCAAGATGGCGCACACTCTCGTCGGTGTCATTAAGAAAGTCTTTCTTCCTCGCACTTGCAGTCTGAATCTTACACAAGAGAATATTGCGTTGGGACGATTCCGAGTCTGCCTCAACTATCATATTCATCGCTGCCTTGCTCCTTGCGTTGGCAAGCAGAGCGAAGCAGATTACGATGAGAATATCCGTCAGATCAGAGAGGTTTTGAAAGGCAATATCTCGTCCGTAAAGCAAGAACTGTCTGATAGGATGCTGCTGTACGCCTCGGAGTTGAAGTTTGAAGAGGCACAAGCCATAAAGCATTCCATCTCCATTTTAGAGAGTTATCAAGCCGCTTCTGCTGTTATTTCCCACAGTGTGGGCGATGCTTTGGTCTGCTCTTTCTCCGAAGATCTCGGTTCCATCTACCTCAACTATCTGGAGGTGCGGAGTGGCAATATCGTTTCCGGAGAGACGTTGGAGTACAAGAAGAGCCTGTCTGAAGAGCCGGAGGAGTGGCTTTCCACTCTTGTTCAAGAGAGTCTGAATGCTTTGAGACCAGGTATTAAAGAGCTTATTCTTCCTCTTCCTATTGCTTACGTGCCGGAGGGTATTACCGTTACCATTCCTCAAAGAGGCGATAAAAAAAGACTCTTGGAACTTTCGCAGAAGAATGTGGAGCAGTACAAGACCGATAGAGACCGTCAAGCCGAAAAGCTCAACCCCGAACAGCGCAATATGCAGCTCCTTCAAGAGTTGCAGAACACTCTCGGACTGCCGGGGCTTCCATATCATATGGAGTGCTTTGACAACTCCAATATCCAGGGTTCTTCTCCCGTTGCAGCCTGCGTTGCTTTTATTGGAGGCAGGCCGGCAAAAGAGTTGTACAGGCACTATCACATACGATCCGTACAAGGGCAGGACGACTATGCCTCTATGGCAGAGGCGGTGCAGAGACGCTATACCGCCTTTATCGAAGAGGATAGAGAGCTGCCGGATCTCATTATTGCCGATGGGGGTAAAGGGCACATGGAGACCATCAGAAAGACATTGGAGGATATGGGGCTGGCTATTCCCATTCTCGGGCTTGCTAAAGACCGGAAGCACAAGACCGCAAATATCCTCTACGGAAATCCTCCTGAGGTTGTCGGCATCATGCAGCGTTCGCCGGTGTTTCTGCTTTTGGAGCGTGTGCAGAACGAAGTCCATCGCTTTGCCATCAAGTTTCACCGGGAAGTTCGTAGCAAGTCGCAGACACATTCGGAGCTGGACACCATCCACGGCATAGGATCTGCTTCCAAAGCGAAGCTCTTGAAGCATTTCAAGAGTGTCAAGAAGATCCGTGAGGCGTCGCTTGAAGACATAGAGATTATTTTGGGCAGAGCCAAGGCGCGGCTCGTCCATGAATATTTCCATACAAAAAGTAATGAGTAAATTTGGGCTATGAAAGTAGTGGTACAGAGAGTCCGGTCTTCCCGGCTCACCGTTGACGACAAAGAGATCTCCCGAATAGGGGAGGGACTGCTTATCCTTATCGGCATCGCTTCTGATGATGGCGACAAAGACATCGACTATATCGTCCGCAAGTGTGTCCGTCTTCGCATCTTTGATGATGCGGATGGAGTGATGAACAGAAGCGTGCTCGATGTCGGCGGAGAGGTGATGCTTGTCTCGCAGTTTACCCTCATGGCATCCACGCAGAAGGGCAACCGTCCTTCCTACATACACGCTGCTCCCGGAGAGATCTCCGAGCCTTTGTACGAGAAAGCCGTGCAGGCATTCGAGCAGGCGCTGGAAAAGCCGGTGGCACGCGGCGTATTCGGAGCGGATATGCAGATTGCGCTGACCAACAATGGACCTGTTACCATCATTATCGACTCAAAAAACGCATAAGACATGAAGCAGGAGCTTACCCTTTCCGAGCTGCAAGAGCAGGTCGATGGCTGGATCAGGCGTTACGGCGTGCGCT
Organism: Porphyromonas canoris; assembly: GCF_000765975.1. Lineage (NCBI taxonomy): Bacteria > Pseudomonadati > Bacteroidota > Bacteroidia > Bacteroidales > Porphyromonadaceae > Porphyromonas > Porphyromonas canoris. The sequence goes on along the minus strand of NZ_JQZX01000017.1, from coordinate 5,757 downwards.
ATTTCGATCCTCTCACCAACATGGCTGTTCTCACCGAAGAGGTGGGAGAAGTGGCACGCATCATGGCTCGTTTGTACGGGGAGCAGCAGGCAAAGGAGGGAGAGAAGCTCGATCTGGAAGACGAGCTGGCGGATCTTCTTTGGGTCGTTGCCTGCATTGCGAACCAGACCGGCTGCGATCTTACCGCCGCCATCCGAAAGAACTTCCTCAAGAAGACCGAAAGAGACAAAACAAGACACATCAATAATCCTAAACTCAACAATCAACATGAACAGCAGTAACAGATATACGGACGCGTTTGCAAAGTTTCGTCCGGCACTGACAGAAGAAGAGACAACACTTGAAGTCGAAAAGATCCTCTCCAAGTATGGCAATACGCTCCACACCGTGGACAACATCAAGTTTCTCCACAGCGTGGTAGACCTCACCTCGCTATCCGCAACGGATCATGACGTGCAGATCATGCAGTTTGTCGAGCAGGTCAATGCCCTCGACAGCAACAGACCCGACATCCCTCACGTCGCAGCCATCTGCGTCTATCCCAACTTCGTCTCCACCGTCAAGAACGCCCTTTCCACCCGGGGCGTCAATATCGCAGCCGTCTCCGGGGGCTTCCCATCCTCCCAGACTTTTCCGGAGGTAAAAGTGGTCGAGACCGGTCTTGCCGTCGAAGATGGAGCCGATGAGATAGACATCGTACTGCACGTCGGCAACTTCCTTTCCGAAAACTACGAAGAAGTCGCAGACGAAATCTTGGAGCTGAGAGAGGTAACGAAGGGCAGGCACCTCAAGGTGATCTTGGAGACCGGGGCGTTGAAGAGCACCGAAAACATACGCCGGGCTTCCATCCTATCCCTCTTCTGCGATGCCGACTTCATCAAGACCTCCACCGGCAAAGAGTATCCCGGCGCAACCCTCAACGCGGCCTACACCATGGCGACCGTCTTGAAGCAGTATGCCGAGCTCTTCGGAGAAAAGCGCGGACTCAAAGTATCCGGAGGAGTGCGCACCACAGAGGATGCCCTCCGCTACCTTGCCATTGTCAAAGAAGTGCTTGGGGACGAATGGCTTACCCCCGACCTTTTCCGCATAGGTGCGAGCAGCCTTGTGGCAGACTTGCAGAAAGAGATCGGAGAATAACGCAGGGGACCTTCCCAGCATCCCAATCGGAGCCATCCCGGAAAGAGCAAAATCTTTCCGGGATGGCTTCTTTATGGCCCCCATCTGCTCCCCCGCCATGCCACATTCTATATTTAGCTTGTTCTGTATGTCGCTGAAAATCAATCTGTTCATTTTTTTTTCTTCTCCTCCCGAAGGCACTAAAAATTTCGGGCAAAAGCCACATAGGCGGATCCGATTCCGAAAGAGGTAAAATTTCTGTCCGCATGAAAATCCTTTTTTATTCGCACAAAAAATCCCTTCCTTTCGCACAAAAATCTCCTCTTCTTCGTACAAAAATCTCCTCCCATTCGCACGAAAATATATTTTTGTGCGCAGACAAAAATATGTCCGCAGGCATAAAAAAATATTTCCCATTCGTATAAAAATATATTTTCCTGCCTATGAAAATATATTTTTATGCCCGGATCGCTACAACTCTTATGCTAAAGAAAATACTTTTTCTGCGCACGCAAATATTTTTTCGTCCGCACGAAAATTTTTTTCTATGCCCACGAAAAATTTTTTTCTTGGCCACGGAAATTTTTTTTCTTGGCCACAAAAATTTTTTTTCTTGGCCACGGAAATTTATTTTCTTGGCCACAAAAATTTTTTTTCTTGGCCACAGAAATTTTTTTTCTTACCTACGGAAATATTTTTTCTTACCTACGAAAATATTTTTTCTTACCTACGAAAATATTTTTTCTTACCTACGGAAATTTATTTTCTTACCTACGAAAATATTTTTTTGTACGTACGAAATTTTCATGCTCTCCGAAACCGACCTTTTCTCTTTTCCCGATCCCGGTTTTCCGTCTCGGCACAAAAAAAGCAGTGCCGGCACTTATCGCACCGGCACTGCCCGAATTTGTCTACAATATTTTACGCCCCGCCACTTCGGGGTGAGGGGAGTTTTCCCTATTCTTCAATATCTACCGTCCACCCTTTGTCTTCGGCTATCTTCTTGTTGCACGCATCCGTGCCCGGATTGTCTGCTATCCAGATCTTCTTCTCGTCTTCGTCTTCGTCGGTCTGCTCTTTTACATCGGGAAGCGTGGTGAATATCTCGTTCAGCGTCTCCGTGCTCAGCTTACAGTGGTTGACCCACAACGCCTCATTTATGCTGCTTGAGATCTTCAAGGAGCTTAGATTCGGGTTATTCTCGCAGGAGAATATTGCCAAAGCCGTGTTCTTGCTCACATCCAGCGAGGTGAGGGAGTTTTTGTCGCAGCACAAATAAGCCAAAGCGGTGTTCTTGCTCACATCCAGCGAGGTGAGGGAGTTAGACTGGCAGTCCAACCATGTCAAAGCGGTGTTCTTGCTCACATCCAGCGAGGTGAGGGAGTTAGAGTGGCAGTACAACTCTTTCAAAGTGGTGTTCTTGCTCACATCCAGCGAGGTGAGGGGGTTATAGCCGCAGTCCAACCATGTCAAAGCGGTGTTCTTGCTCACATCCAGCGAAGTGAGGGAGTTATTTCTGCAGTAGAAATTTGTCAAAGCAGTGTTCTTGCTCACATCCAGCGAGGTGAGGGAGTTATAGGAGCAGCCCAACTCTGTCAAAGCAGTGTTCTTGCTCACATCCAGCGAGGTGAGCAAGTTAGCGACGCAGCGCAACCCGGTTACCTTCCCGTACACCGTAACGGTCTGTGCACCGAGTGTGTAATATTGGTCGTATTGGTCGGAGCCAAATACGGTTACGCTCTCGCCTGCATCTTTGACCTTGTTGTTGTTCAGGTCTATCCAGACATCCGCTTGGTCTGCCGGCTCGGCGTCGATCCAAAGCTTTATCTTCTCGCCTACGGCTTTCTTTGTCGTCATCGTCATGCTGTAGCCGGCAGGCGGAGTATCTCCGACATCCAATTTCCAGCCTTTGTCCTTGGCTATCTTCTTGTTGCACGCATCCGTACCCGGATTGTCTGCTATCCAGATCTTCTTCGCGCCTTCTGTCTGCCCTTTTACATCGGGAAGCGTGGTGAATATCTCGTTCAGCGTCTCCGCGCTCAGCTGACAGCGGTTGACCCACAACGCGTCATTTATGCTGCTTGAGATCTTCAAGGAGCTAAGATTCGGGTTATTCTCGCAGGAGAATCGTGTCAAAGCGGTGTTCTTGCTCACATCCAGCGAGGTGAGGGAGTTAGAGTCGCAGGACAACTCTGTCAAAGCCGTGTTCTTGCTCACATCCAGCGAGGTGAGGGAGTTAGAGTTGCAGCTCAACACTGTCAAAGCCGTGTTCTTGCTCACATCNCTCACATCCAGCGAGGTGAGGGAGTTAGAGTTGCAGCTCAACACTGTCAAAGCCGTGTTCTTGCTCACATCCAGCGAGGTGAGGGAGTTATCGTCGCAGTCCAACTCTGTCAAAGCCGTGTTCTTGCTCACATCCAGCGAGGTGAGGGAGTTAGAGTTGCAGTTCAACTCTGTCAAAGCCGTGTTCTTGCTCACATCCAGCGAGGTGAGGGAGTTAGAGTCGCAGTGCAACCCTGTCAAAGCCGTGTTCTTGCTCACATCCAGCGAGGTGAGGGAGTTAGAGTTGCAGCTCAACACTGTCAAAGCCGTGTTCTTGCTCACATCNCTCACATCCAGCGAGGTGAGGGAGTTAGAGTTGCAGCTCAACACTGTCAAAGCCGTGTTCTTGCTCACATCCAGCGAGGTGAGGGAGTTAGAGTGGCAGGACAACCATTTCAAAGCGGTGTTCTTGCTCACATCCAGCGAGGTGAGGGAGTTAGAGGGGCAGGACAACGTCGTTACCTTTCCATACACCGTAACGGTCCGGGAGCCGAGTGTGTACTCTTGGTCGGAGTAAAATCCGGTCACGCTCTCGCCTGCATCTTTGACCTTGTTGTTGTTCAGGTCTATCCAGACATCCGCTTGGTCTTCCGGCTCGGCGATGATCCCAAGCGTTATCGTCTCGCCCTCCTCTTTCTCTGTCGTCAAGGTGATGGAAGGAAGATCCTCTTCCACGTCATCGCCCAAGATCGTTCGCCCAAGATCGTCAGGCGGTTATCTTTCCACTCTGCCCGTACACGATACGCCTTGCCCGGAGTCATGGAGAATGCTTTGGCTATCTTCTTGTTCTTGGAGAGCTGAGTCCCGTTGTCTGTCTGCACCGATATGCCGAACTCCGGAATGCTGTTGCCTGTCGGACGATGCCACACCGCAAACGTGTGTGTCGCTCCCGGTGCCACCGAGACTGCCGAACCGGACTCTTCCAACGGGTTGGGTTTGTCGCCGTCTGCCTCCATCACTTCGTCCGTCATCGGTTTGTAGAGATGGTATTTGCCGTTGCGGGGCAGGTATCTCCACTCTTCCGCTGCCGGATCGACGGCATAAAGGTGGCAGTTGTTAACCCGGAGTGTGGTGGAGGAGCCGTTCTTGAGATCCACGTACTCTATCGAGCCAAGATAGTCGAACGGCAGAGCCATTTCCTCTTCTCCCTCCGGAGATATATCCCTCTTGGCAATCACCGGAACGGCAATATCCTCCAAGCGGTTGGCTCTCAACGGCAGGATGTCCAAAAGGATCTCTCCCCTCTCTACGCTCACGCCTGTTCCCGGTACTCCGCAGAAGGCATGGATGGTGTACTCTTCCGAAGTGTCTATGCTTTCGGGCACTTCGATATGCAGCTTCGCACGCTTGCCGTTGTTTTCGATTCTGCCTATGGCTGCTTCCACGGGGTCTGTCAGAACATCGCCCTGCTCGAAGACGAACGTTACCATGTCTCCCGATTTCCATTTGGCTATAAGCGTGCTGTTGTCTGCCGACTTCTTCAGCTCCACGCGCATTCCGCCTCCATCCTGAGGCATGGATGCCGTAAGGGTGAGCTGTCTGCTTCTTTTTCCCGTAGGCAGATCTTCCCGTTCGTTCCGGCAACCGGTTGCCAGCAGAACCAGCAGCAGCGTCAGCGCGCATACTGCTTTGGTGTATATATTACATGTAAGTCTCATCTGATTCTGTATTTATGGTTTATGGTTTATGTTCTTTTCGCTTTTGTCGGTCATCATAGATCCACGATTTCAAGGTCGGAAAGATCTCCTTTTCCCTCTTTAGCTGCTTTATCCAGCTTCTGTTTGTAGGTCTCCGCCTCGCTCTGAAGCTCAGCAATGCCGGAGAGCAGGCTCTCTTTCTTCTCTTTCAGTTCGTTGTACTCGCTTTCGTGAAGCAGATCTTTCTTCGCTTCTATCTCATCGCTTAAGCTGTCCTCTTGATGCCGTTGATCTTCTTTAGAAGGGCTTCCATGAGCTTGATCTTTTCGTTGATGCTCTTGTCGGAAGACTTGATGCCGGCGAGCTCTTTCTTTGCGTCATCCGTCTTGCCTTCCATCTCTTCGGCTTTCTTCTTGAGAGCCTTGTACTCTTCGGTGATCTTGCTCTTTACCGTAACTTCGCAACCGGCTGTCTTGCCGCCATCCTCCGTTGTGGCGGTGATGGTCGCTTTACCCGGTTTGCGGGTCGTTACTTTGCCTTGATTGTCCACCGTGGCAATGTCCGATGCGGAGCTGCTCCAGCGTACCGCCTTGTTGTCTGCATCGGCAGGCTGTACGGTGGCGGTGATCGTAAAGCTTTCACCTTCGATAACGCTCTTCTCTGTCGGGGAGACGGTGAT
>NZ_JQZX01000016.1:0-435 GCF_000765975.1 Porphyromonas canoris | reverse complement strand
AAAGAGAAAATAACAAAATTTATGATTATGAAAAGAGTACTATTTTTATTACTGGCTGTATCCCTGTCTGTTATGGGATGCAAGAAAGATCAGAAAGAGCCTGCAAAAGCTCCCACGGTAGCAACCGGCTCTGTTTCCAACATCACCACAACAAGTTTCGAGTGCGAGGGGAATGTCTCTGCAGATGGCGGAGCGGCGGTTACGGATCGTGGTGTCTGCTATGCCATGAGTTCTGCTCCCACTATTTCCAACGATAAAGTCTCCGGAGGCTCCGGGACCGGCAGCTTCAAGGTAAGCATCGGCAACCTTACTCCGGGCAAGGTCTACCATGCACGTGCGTACGCAACCAATTCCGCCGGTACGGCTTACGGGCAGGAGGTGAAAGTAACCCTGGTGAAGGTGGTGGAAGGCATCGCTGTATCTCCCACGGAAAAG
>NZ_JQZX01000015.1:0-162589 GCF_000765975.1 Porphyromonas canoris | reverse complement strand
AGGCCACAGGTGCAAGTGCAGTAATGTATTCAGCCGAGTGGTACTAATCTCCCGAACGCTTATATTGAGAAGATCTCTCAATTAAAGGGTGTTGTAGTTTTAGGACTATGTTCTTTTCTCCGTATATGTTAGACATACAGCGTGGAAGAAGTGTGGGAAGATATACTTCTGACACGAGAAAGAGATAGTGAAGAAGTCGGAAAAGGAAACGAACGAGACAAGGGAAACAAAGACGCCGACGGACTTGCGAAGCCAATAAAGGTGGCTATAGCATCGGGGATCCACCTCTAACCATTCCGAACAGAGCAGTTAAGCCCGATCACGCCCGCCACTTATATAGAGAAGGAGAGAGACATGAACGGTAACAGGACATGGCTCTCTCCTTTGTTTTTATAGGTTGGCCGGTTTGTTCTTCTCTTCTCTTCTCTTCTCTTTACCCCCTTTTTGTCTTTTCGCCATTCCGCATGAAAATACAGACGGAAACTTTTCACTGCTTTCTCTTTGATTTTTATTTTGTTCTTCCTTCGGATGAAAATAGATATGGCTTTACTGTTGTCTTCTTTTCAATCCTTTTTCTCTTTCCATGCTTCTAAGGAATATGCAAATAGAAGGGTAGGTAGCCGCCACTTGAAGAGAAGGAGAGAGACATGAACCGTAACAGGAACGTGGCTCTCTCCTTTGTTTTTGGAGGTTTACAGATTTTGCTTCTTCTTTCTTTTCTCCTCTTCAATCGTTTTTTTCTTTTTCTCCACTCCGTATGAAAATACCAATGGAACTCTTTGCTATCTTCTCTTTAATTCTTTTCACTCCGTTCCTCCTCTGTATTAAGACACATACGAGCTTCCTTCTTTCTCCTCTTTAATCCTCTTTCTTCTTATCCTTCCCTGTATGAAAATAGAGATGGAATAGCTACTTTTCCTCTNTTAATCCTCTTTCTTCTTATCCTTCCCTGTATGAAAATAGAGATGGAATAGCTACTTTTCCTCTTCCTCAATCCTTTTTCTCTTTCCATATAGGTTGTTCTTGAGTATGGGGCGTATATTCTCCATTCTCTTTAATCCCTTTTTCTTTTTCCATACTTCTGGAATACACAAATAGGAGAAGTAGGTAGTCGCCACTTAGCTAGAAGGAGAGAGGTATGAACCGTATGACGGGGATTGTTTCTCTCCTTTGTTTTTATAGGTTTGCTGTTTCAGTTTCTATCTTCTTCGGTGTGCTTCAACTGTAAGAAAGAATCTTTTTGGCTTAGCTCTATCAGTATTGAATAAATTTGTTTCCTTCCTAATTGAAATAATTACTTCACTTAACATGTCGTCCTTATGATACGAGAAAGAGGGATTTATCATTAAAGAAAAAATTGTTTTTGCGATAATAAACCCTTTGTTGTACTTTTAGAGGATTGATTGTGACGATTATGGTGACGAGTCGAGGAGCTAATAGTAGAAAAATTGATACTATTTTGAATAGAATAGTAGAGATAGAACACGGCTTCAAACATGTGAATGAAGGAGCAGAAGAAATCATATTGCTGTATGGAGATGAGCATTGTTTCGATATAGCTCTTGATCTATTTAAGAAAGATAGCTATCAAGTTCGAATGTTGGCTACTGTTATCTTAGGGCATTTAGCTGTGAGTAATCAGGCAGCTCTTTTGTATCTGAAAGACATAGTCAGTATGGATACGAACTGGCGAGTCCAAGAGATGCTTGCAAAAGCTTTTGATGAGATATGTAGAAAAAGAGGTTATGAAGCATCTCTACCCCTTATTGAAGAGTGGATGAATGCAGAAAATCCTAACATTATCCGAGCTGTAACAGAGGGATTGAGAATATGGACAAGCCGCCCTTTCTTCAAGGATAGACCATTATTAGCTATCGAACTTATCAGCAAACATAAGGCTCATCCAAGCAAATACCTGAGAAAATCTGTAGGAAATGCTTTGAGAGATATAGGAAAAAAGCATCAAGATTTACTACTTGAAGAATTAAAGAGTTGGGACTTATCCGATCCATTGGTTTTATTTACCTATAAGCTTGTGACAAAGAAAAGGTGATAATGCCTTTAGTATGAAAGTTTTGGACAGAGACCCTTGATAGTTAATTTGAATACTAAGAATATATCTCTATCTGAGATAAAGAAGAAAAATCCACAACTGATACTTATTATCGTAAGCAATACAGAGGCAGTAGAACGATTAAGTGCAAATCAAATACCTCTGAACAAAGCTCCATTCTTTAACGAACGAGTGAGATATGAGAGGTCTGGTTTTAAGATCCAGATGGGTATGGAATAGTGTTGTTGGGGTTATCGGAACATCCAATTGTGGAGTTGAGCCAAAGATAATACCTAACTAAATAAGTTAAATGAGGAAGTAAAAGCAAATAGCCGATACTTCCCTGTTCAATGTCCTTGAAAAGGTAGATTTTGTAGCCTTTACTGCATCTCCGTCAGATACTTCCAGTATCGTTTCGGCATATTTTGGCGTTGAAGTTTGAGATTGATGCGCTCTTTTACCGTGATGCTTTGGAAGTATTCTTTCCACATTTTTTGGAATAAAATCTCCTCGTCAGACAGCTTCTCCTCTTCTATTATGCCGCTTTTGAGAGCAGTAAAATCTTTCTCGGAGAATGAGATATAGCGTGTTGTTGCTTTGTCGTAGTAGATGCCGGAGTTTCTGTTCGTGTCATATATGATCCACTGCTGGTCTGCATATCTTGCCTCAAAGTGAGAAACGATAAGAGAGAGTATATTGAAACGGGGAGCTATGGGGGCAAAATAGATGTTGTCTGCCGTTCGTTGAAATCGGACGAACTGGATGAATTTTCTCGATTCTCCTGCAACCTTTCTTGTAATCTCTTTTACCCGTATTACGTCTTCGTCTCCGAAGTTCATTTCATAGCCTTTAGGGGCATCTATCACCTTACAGATGTATCTGAATAGAAGCATTTCCACTTCAGGCAGCTCCGACAGCCACACCAAGAGAAGCATGTTTTGAGCAATCTTAGAGATCTTCTTTTCCAAGCCGGACCATACACGTCCGGCTTTTTTTGTGTCTGCGCTTATGGTGTATACCTCGTCCATGAGAAAAGACCTTTGTGCGTCTTGCGAAAGGATGGCTTCCGGTACAATCTTCTGCTCATAGGAGAAAAAGATGCAGGAGAGCAACCCGTCGAGTGTTTTGTCGTAAAGAAATATCGCCATCCTTCTTCTGTCTGTTTTCAGGCTGTTATCACTCTCCGAAGTTTATAGGAATCTGCATTGCTGCAGCCAATGCCTGCTTCTCTTTTTTCTCTGCGACCTGCTTGCGAACGTATTCGGGAGAAAGTTCGTTGATGGTGCGCATCGGGAGATCTCGGCAAATGATAAAGTATTGTGCTCTTTTCATCACCACTCCCATTCGTTTCAGCTGAAAAGAGTAGAGTGTCCCGAATCTTCTTGAAGCGATAATCAGCTTTGCGGACTTCACTCCTATTCCCGGTATCCTCAGTATCAATTCATAAGGAGCCGTACTCAAATCCACCGGAAAATACTCCGGATGCCGAAGTGCCCAGCTCATCTTCGGATCTATATCCAAGTCCAAGTCCGGATGCCGGTCGTTCACAATCTCATCCGCACTGAAGTTATAGAACCTCATCAACCAGTCTGCCTGATAGAGTCTGTTCTCTCGTACCAGTGGCGGAGAGAGCAGAGCCGGAAGACGGCTGTCATTCGTATTGACCGGGATATAGCCGGAGTAATAAACCCGTTTGAATGAAGGACGTTTGTAGAGGGCGGATGCGAGGGTCAGTATCTGCTTGTCGCTGTCCGGAGTGGCACCTATAATCATCTGTGTACTCTGCCCGGCAGGAACAAACTTCGGTGCAGAGCGAAACTTCTTTCTCTCTTCGACGCTTTCCAACATCCCTTGTTGGATAAAACGCATAGGTCCGAACACCCCGGCATAATCCTTTTCCGGGGCGAGGATTTTCAGGTTCTCTTCGGACGGAATCTCCAGATTTACACTCATCCGATCCACATACGTTCCTGCTTTGGCTACCAATTCCCGGCTCGCTCCCGGTATGCTCTTCATGTGAATGTAGCCGTTGAATCCGTACACCTCTCTTAGTAGCTTCACTGTTCGCAGCATCTGCTCCATCGTATAGTCCGGATTGCGTATCACTCCGGAGCTTAGGAAGAGCCCTTCGATATAGTTTCTGCGGTAAAACTCAATAGTCAGCTCTGCCAGCTCTTCGGGCGTGAACATGGCTCGCTGCACGTCATTGCTTCTTCTGTTGGAGCAGTAGGCACAGTCGTATATGCAGTGATTGGTCAGCAATACTTTGAATAGAGAGATGCAACGTCCGTCCGGAGTGAAGCTGTGACAAATACCCCACCCCGAAGCGTTACCTATTCCGCCCTTTGTATTCTTGCGAGAAGAACCGCTGGATGCACAGGATACATCATACTTTGCAGCTTCTGCAAGCGTTTTCAGCTTCTCTATCGTGCTTTCATTCATTAGGAAAAGTGTCTTTGCTCGGTATTGTGAGAGGAAGTTTTACCTCTTTCTACGACACCTAAAGATAGTCTAATTTACGATATGAACTCTTATAAACGAAGCCGAATTGCACCTGTTTTTTCCGAATATAAACTCTTAAAAGTGGTTGTAAACAGGATAAAGAGTTGTACTAAAGCGGTATAAATCTACAAACCGAATCTCGATTTGCAGCCGTCAAGCCACGATTGGTGCAAATCATGCTTTGATTTGCAGAAGTCAAGCCTTGATTTTCGGCTCTGAACGTGTTAAGTCTTGGTTGTAAACAGGTTTGGAGTAAGTTGTGAGTATATCTAAAAGAAGAAAGAAGGGGGACTCTGTTTTCTCCCTTTCAGACTCATTCTCTTCCTTTTGTGTGCAGAAAATTTTTCGTTCCGGTATCGGATGTATTACCATTAGGGCGATTAAGGTTATCTTTGTGGTACAAGTTTAATGTTTTTCAAAGGATCCATAGATGAAGAGTGTCTATAAAGTGGTGTTGCTGCCCCTTTCGGGTGTTGCGATGGTGGCTCCGGCAAAGCTGTTTGCCGAGGGAAAGAGAGAATCGAATAAGCCTCTGAACATTGTGTATATCATGACCGATGATCATACCAGACAGATGATGAGCTGTTATGACGGGCGTCATATCAGTACGCCCAATCTGGATCGGATAGCGGAGCAGGGGGTCTTATTTTCCAATGCTTACGTGGCAAACTCTATTTCCGGACCGAGTCGAGCATGTCTTCTTACCGGGAAGCACAGCCATAAGAATGGTAAGAAGGATAACCATACCACTTTTGACGGCAATCAGCAGACGGTTCAGGAACTTTTGCAAAAGGCAGGATACCAGACGGCGATGATCGGTAAGTGGCACTTGGATAGCCAGCCTCGTCACTTCGACCACTGGGAGATATTGCCGGGACAAGGAGACTATTACAATCCGGACTTCATCACTGCTGCCGGAAAGACGAAGTATGAAGGATATGTAACCACCGTTACCACAGACTTGGGGCTGGAGTGGCTGGACAGCAAACGAGACAAAGACAAACCGTTCTGCCTCTTCCTGCATCACAAAGCCGTGCATCGAAACTGGATGGCAGATACTGCGGATCTTGCGCTGTACGAGGATAAGGTGTTTGAATTGCCTGCCAACTTCTACGATAACTACGAGGGTCGCCCCGCCGCAGCCAAGCAGGAGATGAGCATAGCCAGCGACAGGGATATGGACTTGGCTTATGACCTTAAAATATACCGGGAAGGGAAACGATCCAGACTCAGCGGATGGTATCCGGGAATGATGGAAAGAATGACTCCGAAGCAGAGAGCAGCATGGGATAAGCATTACAATCCGATCATTGAGCAGTTTGTCTCCGTCGGACTTCAAGGGCAAGAGCTTGCCGAGTGGAAGTACCAACGCTACATGAGAGACTATGCCAAGACGGTGAAGTCCCTGGACGACAACGTGGGTAGAGTGCTGGACTATCTGGAGCAGAGCGGACTGCTTGAAAATACGGTCGTGATCTACACATCGGATCAAGGGTTCTACATGGGTGAGCATGGCTGGTTCGATAAACGATTCATGTACGAAGAGTCTTTCTCTACCCCTCTATTGGTAAGACTTCCGAAGGGATATGGTAAGAGAGGAGAGATATCTGAGTTGGTACAGAACATAGACTTTGCCCCAACGATGCTGGATATTGCCGGAGTGGAGATACCTGAAGATATACAGGGAGTATCGCTGATGCCGTTGCTTTCAAGCAAGAAAGCCCCCAAAGATTGGCGAAAGTCGCTCTACTATCACTTCTATGAATTTCCGGGAGAGCACGCCGTGCGTCGCCACTTCGGCGTTCGTACCGAGCGGTACAAGCTGATCCGATTCTACAAGGATATAGATGCCTGGGAGCTGTATGACCTAAAGACCGATCCTTCCGAAATGAACAACCTCTATGGTGATCCCGGCTACGAAGCGGTAACACAAGAGCTTAAGCAGGAGCTTAAACGCCTGCAAGAGTTGTACGATGATCCTATTCGGACAAGTGTAAGTATAGAATAATGACTACCTTTAGAGGTAAATAATAGAGTCTTAGTCCATGAAAACAAGAACTAAAGCAGCCATAACTCTTGCCGTCGGAGCATTGGGCTATATGGCATACAGGGAGTGGGGTAGAGTAAAACCGGCAAGAGCATATCCGATAGACTCTTTTGAGCCGGAAAAGTTTGTCGGCTCATGGCTTGTGGTGGCAGGTACACCCCAGTGGGTTTCTTCTTGTAGAGAGAATTTGAGCTACGACTTTTCCATTCTTCCGGATGGCTCCATGCAAGTCTTGAAGAGCTACTGCGAGGCGAGCAAGGAGCGTTGGCATCGCTCGGTAGGGCATGTGCTGTTTCGCGGTTCTTCCTCTCGCGGTGCACTCAGAGTATCTTTTTGTGGACCGTTTTATCGTGGATACAATGTTGTTGCGGTAGATGAAGCTTACAGCGTGGCTCTTATAATAGGACGCACCGCAGCGGAAGCGATGATCCTTTCGCGTACTCCGGATGTGCCGGCAGAGATAATGGAGAAGTACATATCCCTCGCCAAATATATCGGCGTCAAGATGGGGGCTTTTGTTTGTCTGGCTTAGAGGAGGATTTCTGTGATTTTATACAACTGTTGTCAAACTATCGGAACGATAGCCTGCTTAATAGAAATAGATAGATGGAGATAGAAGAAAGAGAACAATTCAGGATGATGGCGAAGACCTTGCACGGTCTGGAAGAAGTACTCTGCAAAGAGTTGCAGGAACTTGGAGCCGAAGAGATAGAAAAAGGTAGACGCGTGGTCTATTTTAAGGGAGATAAAAGGCTGCTGTACAAAGCCAATATTCATCTTCGTACAGCATTGAGAGTCCTTGTCCCGATTGCCACATTCGAGGCGACAAATGCAGATGAGGTTTATGACTATCTCAATGAGCATATCGCTTGGGACAACTATCTGGATCCCAAATCTACCTTCGCGGTGGACAGCGTGGTCTATTCGGATCACTTTACACACAGTAAGTTTGTTGCTTACAGAACGAAAGATGCCATTGCCGACTACTTCTCGGATCTGCAGGGACGCAGACCCAATGTTTCGGTGAGTAACCCTGATATTTTATTCCATCTCCATATCTCGCATACAACCGTAACACTCGCTCTCGATTCCAGCGGTGAAAGCCTTCATATCCGAGGGTATAGGAAAGTTCAGACAGATGCTCCCATATCGGAGGTTTTGGCTGCCGGGATGCTGCTTCTTGCCGGTTGGGAAGGCAAGAGTGCCTTTGTGGATCCGATGTGCGGTAGCGGTACCATCCTTATAGAAGCACTTCTTATGGCGAAGGGGATACCTCCCGGTATCTTCCGTCCCTGTTTTGCTTTCGAGAGATGGAAAGATTTCGACCAAGAGTTGCTGAGCTCCATTCTGGATGAATGGGAGGAGAAACCATTCAATCATCCCGTTGTGGGGATGGATATATCCCCAAAGGCGATAGTTGCAGCCAAGAAAAATGCCGAATATGCAGGTGTTTTGAAGGATATTTCTTTTGTTGTGTCCGATATATCGGACGTCTTGCCGGAACAAGTCCCGGCTTTATCTTCGGGAGAAGAGCCGCCGATGCTTATGACAAACCCTCCGTATGGAGAGCGGCTTCGTCCGGAAGATTTGGAAAAGACATATAGTGTGCTTGGATCTAAACTCAAGCATACCTTTACGGGGTATCGTGCGTGGGTTATCTCTTCATCCAAGGAGGGGTTGTGGAAGATCGGTCTTAAGCCATTTTTCAAAGAGGTGCTTTTCAACGGTTCTTTGGAGTGCGAGCTGAGAGGCTATGAGACATTTTCGGGAAAGAGAAGCGAGTTTTTGGAAAAGTCTCCCGAAAAACCATCTCGAAAATCTTCTAAGGAGTCGGAGTTCAAAACCAGAGGTTACTCCGTTTCAAAAGGACAATCTTCCGGAGATGGTGAGAAAAGCGGAAGAAGAAAAGGCGATTTCAAGAAGCAGGAAGAGGGAGAGAAGAGAGCATTTAAGCCCCGCACTTTTGGAGCCAAAACAGATAAGAAGCGGGAGGAACCCGAACTGTCTCGCTCCGAAAGAGAGATAGAAGAGTTTCGCAGAGAGTTCAGACCTCGTAGGATAGCTCATTTCGATGACGAGAGACGCAGAGCACCCAAGAGAGAGAACGAAGTGCGCTTCCGTCCTCGCCGAAAACATATACAGGAAGAGAAAGAATAACAGACAAGTCATATATCCAAACATTTTAAGAGAAGATGAAAAAGACCCTGAGCGTATCTCTACTTTTGATACTGCTTTTAGGCGGAAAAGCCACAGCACAGATGAAAACGTTTACGTTGGATCAACTTATTCCGGGAGGAAAAGAGTCTCACACGATAGTGCCGGAAAGCACAGCACGTCCTCTGCTTACCAATACTCATTTTATCTATAAGAGAGATAATATCTGGGTAGCTGCTCCACTTTCCGATGTGAGCAAACATCGACCATTCCTGACCCCCGACAGCTGGAAATCTTTGACTGGGGAAGAGGAGATGCCGTATGCCATCTCCCCAGGGGCAAAAGGCTCTTATCTCATAGCATATCACCCCTCTTTCGTTTATCATATCTCCAATGACGGGAAACAGATACTGGCAAAGTACAAGAGTGTGCCGGGAGGGGATAAGCTCTATCACTCGACGGAGAAGGGCGCAATATCTCAGAGTGCCAACCATAAAGTATATATCATCTATCCCGATGCCGAACCACAAGAGATCACTCCGGATGGATCGCGAGAAGTGGTCTATGGTGAGGTGCCTCATCGTAACGAGTTCGGAATAAATGATGGTATGTTCTGGTCTCACGACGGACGTCTTCTTGCTTTTTACAGAATGGATCAGAGTATGGTTACAGACTATCCGTTGGTAAATACGGCAGCAAGAATATCGGAACATACTCCCATAAAGTATCCCATGGCAGGGATGGCGAGCCATCATGTTACGGTAGGAATATATGATCTTGAAAGCCAAAAGACCATCTACTTAAAGACCGGTGCACCGGAGGACAGATATTTTACCAATCTTGCCTGGAGCCCGGACGACAGATACCTTTATATAGATGAAGTGAACAGGGAGCAAAATCGCTGTTCTTTGGTGGTGTATGATGTCCGTACGGGAGAAAAGGTAAGAGAAATCCTTCAGGAGACTCACCCAAAGTATATAGAGCCCTCGGACCCTATTATCCCTCTGAACAGCAAGAAGCAGGACAGCTTTCTTAGACTTTCCCGAAACAACGGATTTAAGCATCTTATCCTGTTTACCAAGAATGGAGCTAAGAGCAAACAACTTACTAAAGGAGAGTGGGAGATTACCGATTTTCACGGATTGTCCGCAGATCATAAGTATGCCTACTTTACCTGCAATATCAATAATCCGACGGAAAGACAAGTTGCTCGTGTAGCCATCCCGAGTGGAAAGATGGAGCTGATCACTTCCGTTCCTGCATATCATACTGCTCTATTCAATCCGGGACTTACGGCAATCTTTGACCGATTCTCGTCTCAAACTATTCCCGGTCAGGAAGATATTTATACACTCAAAGGTAACAAGTGGAAAAAAGAGACATTCTTCAAGAGTGAGAACCCTATCGCAGATTTTCGCTTGCCCAATGTAGAAAGAGGTATCATAAAAGATGCTTCGGGGAAGTATGACCTTCACTATAAGATCACTTATCCTAAAGACATCAAACCGGGAGAGAAACTGCCTACAATTGTTTATGTATATGGAGGTCCTCATGCCCAGCTTGTGACAAATTCATGGAATAGCCTGAATCGTGGATGGGATATATTCATGGCACAAAATGGATATGTTGTATTTACGGTGGATAGTAGAGGTTCAGCCAATAGAGGATTGGAGTTTGAAAACGTTACGTTCAGACGACTTGGAGAAGTAGAGATGGCAGATCAGATGAAAGGTGTGGAGTATCTTCTTTCTCTTCCTTTCGTCGATCCGGATAGGATTGGAGTACACGGCTGGAGTTATGGAGGGTTTATGACTACAAACCTTATGCTGACACACTCGGATATCTTTAAGGTGGGTGTTGCCGGTGGACCGGTCATGGATTGGTCTATGTACGAAGTGATGTATGGGGAGCGTTATATGGATACACCTCAAAGCAATCCGGAAGGATACAATACCAACAATCTTCTTAAAAGAGCAGGCGATCTTAAAGGCAGGCTACTCCTTATACATGGAGACCTTGATCCTACCGTGGTTTGGCAACACAGCATACAATTTGTACGAGCAGCAGTAGATGCCGGAACATATCCGGACTACATGGTCTATCCGGGACATGAACACAATGTTCGAGGTTCTCAAAGAGTACACTTGTACTTTACGATCTCCAGATATTTTGACGATCATCTTAAAAATATACGGAAATGAGTCAGGCAAAAACAAAGCATAACATACTTGTTCTCGGTAGTGGAGGAAGAGAAGATGCTCTTGCATGGAAGCTAAGGCAAAGCTCTTTGGCAGATCATCTCTACCTTGCTCCCGGAAATGGAACGGAAAGAAACGGTATAGAGAAGTTGGGCATAAAGCTTTCCGACTTTAATGCCATCTGCTCTGCTATACAAGAGAAGGATATTGATGTTGTGGTCATAGGTCCGGAGCAACCTCTTGTGGATGGTCTGGTTGACTTTCTCAAGGAGAAAAAAGAGCTTGAAAGGCTTCATATCGTGGGACCATCCGCTAAAGGTGCAATGCTTGAAGGGAGTAAAGATTTTGCAAAAGAGTTCATGCAGAAATATGGAATCCCAACGGCAAAGTATCTTACCGTAACTTCTGAAAACATAGCGCAGGGAGAAGCATTTTTAGCCTCTCTTTCCGCTCCTTATGTACTAAAAGCAGATGGACTGGCTGCCGGTAAAGGTGTGTTGATTTTGTCTTCTTTGGAAGAAGCTCTTAAAGAACTTCGGGAGATGCTTACCGGAAAGTTTGGCAATGCCGGCAATAAGGTTGTGATAGAGCAGTATCTTTCCGGTATAGAGTGTTCTTGCTTTGTCTTGACCGATGGCAAAGGCTATATGTTGCTGCCTTATGCCAAAGATTACAAGCGTATCGGCGATGGAGATAAAGGCCTCAATACCGGAGGGATGGGTGCTGTGTCTCCCGTTCCATTCCTCTCTTCGGAACTCAAAAAGCGTATAGAGGAACAGGTGGTATGCCCTACCATAGAGGGACTCAACCGAGAGGGGTTGGACTATAAGGGCTTTGTTTTTATCGGCTTGATGATCTGTGAGGGGAAAGACCCTTATGTGATAGAGTACAACTGCAGAATGGGAGATCCCGAAACGGAAGTGGTAATGCCGAGAATTGGAGAAGATCTTCTGCCACATCTTATCAAACTGAAAGACCAAACGTTGTCTTCCGGATCATTGGAAGAGATTGCGGAGTATGCCACCACTGTTGTCATGACCAGCGGGGGGTATCCGGAAGAATATAAAACAGGATACGAGATTGCCGGAATAGAGTCGGCAGAAAATGGAGACGGAGTGGTTGTCTTCCATGCCGGTACTAAAGGAGCAGACGGTAAACTTCTATCTTCAGGAGGACGAGTGTTGGCATGTACCGGCATAGCCCCTACGCTTCAGAAGGCATTGGATAAGAGCTATCGAGCCACATCGTTAATCTCTTTTACAGACAAGTATAATAGATCCGATATAGGAAAAGATTTGATACCTTGGACATAACAAACATCGCTTTACCGGCACAAAAAGCTTTAGAACAGATTCGTTTTTGCTTTTCTACTTACGAGTTTCTTACTCCGTGGGTGCTTGGTATTGTGTTTGTTTTGACCCTGTTTTTTGTGCGCCGGCACGGACTGATATACTACGGAGGACGCTCTCAGGCATTTGTCGTTCCTCTGTTGTTTACACTCCTTGCCGGTGCTGTTTTTAGGGATATTTCGGTCTGGACTCTCTCTTTATTGAGTACATATCTTCTACTCTTCTTTGTAGAGATAGGTCTGAATAGTTATGGCCGCAAGCAGAGAGTAGTTGCGATGTTTGACACGGGAATCTTCATTGCCCTGCTTGCTCATATCCATCCGGTCTTCTTTATCCTGCTTCCTATTATTTTTAGGGTACTTAGGCGATTGGAACTTCTGCATAAAAAACAGATAGGGGCACTTATTTTGGGGATCTTCTCCATATTTTGGTGTTCTGCTCTGATTATATATATCTTCTCCGGTATAGAGGTTCTAAAGGATAGTGTAGTTCATTACCTTCTTTTACCGGGCGATTTAGTGAAGAATCTCCAATCCTACCGGATATTTTCTCAACAGTTTCTCTTGAGGGAGCTTCCTCTGATTGCGCTTATCATTATGATAGTGGTGCAAACAACCGGAATGCTGCCAAGATCTTTGGAGAGACAGCGGTTTACCATTGATATACACATTCGTTTGGTTATCCTTCTCTATATCGCTCATCTCCTTTATGAGCCTGAGGGGGCATCTCTATACCTTTGCTGTGCCTTCTATATCTCTATACTTTCGGGATATTGTCTGACCCAAGCGAAGGGTGTGATCTTACGCAGTTTGATACTGCTGCCATATCTCTTTTTGCTTTATTCGAGCGTACAAAATTTATTGAATACAACATGGACTTTCTCATAGAATACGGATACTTGGGAGTATTCATTGCCGCATTTCTTGCAGCTACCATCCTACCCTTTTCGAGCGAAGTGGTACTCTCCGGAGTATTGCTTGCCGGTTCGGACTATTGGATGTGCATTGTTGCTGCAACCCTGGGTAATTGGCTTGGAGGTATGAGTTGCTATTGGCTTGGAGCGCAAGGGAAGAAGGAGTGGATTATTAAGTATCTCCGAGTAAATCCGCAACGTCTGGAGAAGATAACTACATGGCTTCAAGGTCGAGGCAGTTGGATGGGCTTTTGGGCATTTCTACCCGGAGTGGGAGACTTTTTTGCAATAGCTCTTGGTCTTCTTCGTGCCAATGTTTGGAGCGTTGCGCTGTTTATGCTTGCCGGAAAACTTGTGCGTTATCTGGTTTGGCAGCAGATTGTAGACTTTTTTGTTGCCCTGTTCTAAACAAGGCATTAACACATACTTATACTTTAACAATAACACTCTTATGAAAAGAAAGATTGCATTATCTCTACTCGCCGGTTTAGGCTTGAGTGCTTTTGCTTCTGCTCAAGAGGCTCCGATGTGGGTGCGTCAAACGGCACTTTCGCCCGATGGTCGGACCATTGCATTTACTTACAAGGGGGATATTTTCACTGTCCCTGTTTCCGGAGGACGCGCCACACAGATTACCTCCAATCCCTCTTACGATACAGCTCCGGTATGGTCTCCGGACAGCAAGAACCTTGCATTTGCTTCGGATCGTGAGGGTGCGATGAATGTCTATCTTACTACTTCGCAAGGAGGACAGGCCAAACGCCTTACGTTTAACTCTTCTTCGGAAATTCCTGTTGCTTTTGACGGCAATCATAACGTTATTTATCGTGCCAATATCCGTCCTGCAAAAGAGGTCGGACTGTTCCCAACGGGAGTCTTCTCTCAGCTTTATACTATTCCTATTACAGGAGGTAGAGCCAAGATGTTCAGTGCCATTACCATGGAAGAACCATCTATCAGAGATGGGAAAATCCTCTATACAGATAGAAAAGGGTATGAAGATCCATTCCGCAAGCATCACACCTCATCTGTAACGAGAGATATTTGGCTTTACAGCAAAGACGGAGGGTATAAGAAGATCACTTCTTTTGTCGGCGAAGACCGTAATGCACAGTGGGTGGCAAATGAAGATGCTTTCTACTATACATCCGAGCAGGATGGAACACTCAATATCTACAAGCGTGCACTCGCCGGAGGAAAGGATGTTCAGCTTACCACGTTTAAGCATCATCCTGTGCGCTATATGTCTGCAGACCGCTTGGGCAATCTCTCTTTCTCCTGGAATGGCGAACTCTATTATATGCCTGTGGGTGGGCAGCCTCGAAAGGTTGATATTGAGATTGTAGCGGACTATACAACTCCGGAAGTGCAGCATTTTAATCTCTCATCCGGTCTCAGCAGTATGGCACTTTCTCCGGATAATAAAGAGATTGCAATGGTTGTTCGTGGAGAGGTTTACGTAACATCTGTAGACTACAAAACCACAAAGCGTATCACCAATACTCCTCAACAAGAAAGAAACATTACATTCAGTCCCGATGGCAGAAAGATTGTTTATGCTTCGGAGCGCAACGGCAAGTGGGATCTTTTCATGACAGAACTGGTCCGTAAAGATGACAAGAGCTTTACTTATGCCAGGGAGTTGAAAGAGACTCAGTTGACAGATAGTCCGTATCCCTCTTTTGATCCAAAGTTCAGTCCGGATGGAAAAGAGATTGCGTTTTTGAGAGATCGTTCTGCTATTGTGGTGCTTAATCTTGCCACAAATAAAGAGCGATTGATAAAGGACAAAGTGTTCGACTATTCCTATTCGGACGGTGATCAGTGGTTTGAGTGGAGTCCGGATTCCAAGTGGATTATAACGAACTATATCGGCGTTGGAGGATGGAACAATAAAGACGTTGCTATTTTCAAAGCAGATGGTAGTGGAACGGTACACAACCTTACTGAGAGTGGTTACTCTGATATCAGAGGACGATTTGTACTTGGAGGTAAAGCGGTTCTTTTCTCTTCGGACAGATCCGGTTATAGAAGCCATGGTAGCTGGGGAGCAGAGCGAGACATCTATTTGATGTTCTTGGATAGAGAAGCGTACGATCAGTTTATCCGTTCTAAAGAAGAGCGCGAATTGGCAAAGACAGAGATTTCTGATGTCGATAAGAAGAAAGAAGACGAAAAGAGTGCGGATAAGAACAAAAAGTCCAAAGCCAAGAAAGACGATAAAGAGAAGAAGACCGAAAAGCCTTTGGTATTCCAGCTTGAAGACAGAGATTATCTCACTGTTCGTCTTACCAGAACGTCCGGAATGCAGACAGATTATGTTATAGAGCCAAAGGGAGAAATCCTTTACTATATTGGTCTTGTAGACAATGCGTTCAATCTGTACGAAATCAATCTTGTCGAAGGTTCTACCAAAGTACTTATCCCCAACATCGGATCCGGTTCTCTGTTCATGGGTAAGAATGGTACCACTCTCTTTGTAGCTACTTCTTCCGGTATCAAGAAGATTGACGGAACCAAGCAGACTCCTGTAACATTCTCTGCGCCATACGAACTTCGTAAGACACAGGAGCGTGAGTATATTTACCGCCACATGGTACAGCAGGTACAGGATAAGTTCTACGACGTCAATCTTCATGGCGTGGATTGGGCAATGTACTCTGCGAACTATGGAAAGTTCTTGCCTTACATCAACAACAACTACGACTTTGCCGAGCTGATGTCCGAAATTCTTGGCGAGCTCAATGCTTCTCACACCGGTGCAAGATACGGAGCTCCCGTCTCTGCACAGATTACGGCAAGTCTTGGTCTGTTCTATGACGAATCTTATACAGGCGACGGGCTCAAGATTGCAGAGGTAATGCCGGGCAGTCCTCTCAAGAATGCAGCGAGCAATGCCAAGCCCGGAGCTATCATCGAAAGCATAGATGGCGAAAAGATCTTACGCAATATGCCCATAGAGCAATACTTCAACGGCAAGGTTGGAAAGCGAGTGCTTCTTACCATCAAGGATGCAAAGAGCGGAAAGGTAACGGAAGAGTACGTCCGCCTCATCTCACAATCGGCAGAGAACGGACTTCTATACAGACGCTGGGTAGAGAAGCGTACCGAAATGGTCAATAAATGGTCGAACGGACGCATCGCTTACATCCATATTCAGGGGATGAACAGCCCGTCGTTCCGCAAGATGTACAAGGAGCTTTTGGGTAAATATCGTCATTGCGATGCCGTTATCGTGGACACCCGCTTCAATGGTGGCGGCTGGCTGCATGAAGATTTGGCTATCCTTTTGAGCGGAAAGGTTTATTCCCGATTCACGCCTCGTGGCACATATATCGGCTCCGATCCTTTCGCTCAGTGGACCAAGCCGTCTGCCGTACTCATGAGCGAGGGCAACTACTCCAACGCTCACGGCTTCCCTTATGTCTATAAGACGCTCGGATTGGGTAAGCTGATCGGTGCGCCCGTACCGGGAACCATGACTGCCGTATGGTGGGAAAGCCAGATAGATCCTACTTTGGTCTTCGGTATTCCGCAGGTAACATGCTCCGATTTGGATGGCAAACCGCTGGAAAACGTACAGCTCGAACCGGATGTTTTGGTTTATAATACACCGGAACAATACCTTGTCGATGACGATCAACAGCTGCGTGCAGCAGTGAAGACTCTCCAAGAGCAATTGAATAAGAAGTAATACTTTCGGTCATTACTTATCTGAAAAAGCACCTAAGCTTTCAAACGAAAGCTTAGGTGCTTTTTATCGTTCTTCGGAATGGTAATTACCGTTCTCCAATTTAGTAATTACCATTTCTCGGTTTAGTAATTACCGTTCTCCAATTTAGTAATTACCATTTCTCGGTTTAGTAATTACCGTTCTCGGTTTAGTAATTATCGTTTTTCAGGTTGATAATTATCTCCAAAATAAATGCTACATTGCTTCCGTTTATAAACATTATATCGTTACCCCAATTTTTCATCATGAAATCTCGTATTACTCTCCTTGTTCCCGCAGTTTTGCTATGGCTCTTCTTGGCAAAATGGCACACCGTATCCGCACAAGTATTGCATCAAAGCTCCCCGAATGCCTACGAATGGCGGGGCTGCATGATAGACGTTTCGCGTCATTTCTTCGGTGTGGATGTGCTGAAAAAGCAGATAGACATCCTCTCCTCCTACGGCATCAATCGCCTGCATCTGCATCTGACCGATGCCGGAGGCTGGCGTTTTGTATTGTCCGGATATCCTCGTCTGACCGAGCTGTCGGCATGGCGTACCGAGAGCGACTGGGACAAGTGGTGGGGAGAAGGGGATCGCCGATACCTCCCGGAAGGAACACCCGGCGCCTATGGCGGATATTACACCGAGACCGAACTGAAAGCCCTCATCGCTTATGCCAATGAACGAGGCATCATGATCGTTCCCGAAGTGGAGATACCGGGGCATAGCGAAGAGGTGATGGCGGCTTATCCGGAGCTGAAGTGCGTTGGGAACGATGGGGCGCAGGCAGACTTCTGTGCCTCCAATCCTGCCTGTTACAAGTTCATAGACCATCTCATAGACGAGGTCGTGAGGATCTTTCCTTCGGATTATATCCACATCGGAGGCGATGAAGCGGGCAAGACACACTGGCGCACTTGCTCCCGTTGCCGGGAGATGGCTTCACGGCTGGGGCTGAAAAGCACCGACGAACTCCAAGACCATATCGTAAGCTATGCCATGCGTCGTGTCACGGCTCACGGTCGTAAGCCTGTCTGCTGGGACGATGCCCTGTGCGACTCTCTCCCCGAAGGCAGCATCGTCATGGTTTGGCGCGATGTCAAGCAGGTGCAGCGTGCATTGGAAAAAGGTTATGACGTTATTTTCTCCCCGTCGCAATATTGTTATCTGGACTATGCACAAGATGCACCACAGTCTCAACCCCGATCTTTCGGAGGCTATCTCCCCTTGAAACGTGTCTGGGAAATGGAGCTGCCGAAAGGGATACTCGGCGTGCAGGGAAACCTTTGGACGGAATACGTAGCTACACCTCAGCATCTGGAGTATATGCTCTACCCTCGTATGCTCGCGATTGCAGAGGTCGGACGTCTGGGAGATAAGCGTCCGCCGTATGAGGTGTTCAGAGCTTGGGCGTTGGAACAAACAGAGCATCTGCGCCGAAACAACGTGAATACATTCGACCTGAAACATGAGCAAGGCGATCGTCCGGAGACTCTTCAGCCTGTCGTCCACAAGGCCTCGGGGGCGAAGGTCATCTATCACAAACCTTTCTATCCTTCCTATAATGCCGGCGGTGAACAGGCTTTGGTAGACGGACTTCGCGGTAACTGGCAGCACGGCGATGGACGTTGGCAGGGTTTCCTGGGAGAGAATTGCCTCGACCTTACTCTTGATCTTGGTAAAACATCTACACTACAATCCATCGGAATGGACTTCCTCCAAGCGGATGTCGCAGGGATCTATCTGCCAAAAGAACTCTGTATCATGGCTTCGACAGATGGGAAAAACTTTGTGGAAATCTTCCGAAAAGAGCATCCGAAAGAGCCTCGAACAATCTCTTTCATAGAGCATTGGAAGTGGGAGGGAAAGATTAAGGCGCGTTACCTGCGTATTATTGGCAAGGCAGGAAGCAGGGGTGAGTGGATCTTTACGGACGAAATCGTCGTGCGCTGATTGGCTCGGCGATATTTGCTCACAAGATTTGCACCATTTTTCTTATGGAAAAGCGGGTACAGAGGCTCGGCTGAAAAGAGCTTCTGATGGGATGGAATATATAAAAATGACCTCCTCCAAAGCTCCTAAAAATCTCTTCTTTTTTCTCTCTTTTCATTATGGAAGAAAAGCCGTAATGTCGTAAGATCTTTTATCCCAAAGTGATACAGATTTTCTCGAATTTGGAAAAAATTTTTTCTCAGTCCGTTTGATGGGGCTTTTTCGCGTTAATAGGTGTAAATTTTAACGCCTTTGTCTGTGAACGTTTCCTAATAAAGAAATTTGCCTTTTCAGAGGCATTTTAGGGTAAAAACAGGTAATCTGCTGATATTTAGTGTCTTGATTATTTTGGCTAAACACTTTAATCGAATCTGGTAAACATATTAAATGAAATCGGTAAATACGTTTACCGACTTCGTTAAATACTTTAAGCCGACAAAATATACTGCTTTAGCGTTTTGAGTAAACCTGCATCAAAAATCGTGTTAATAAAACAGCCCGAATTTAACAGTNTACTGCTTTAGCGTTTTGAGTAAACCTGCATCAAAAATCGTGTTAATAAAACAGCCCGAATTTAACAGTTCGGTCATGCTCTGAAAACACTCCCTCCGATCAAAATAGAGAGCGAAAAAAAAGTGAGTATTTTTCGGGATGGAATATATAAAAATGAAGGGTGGTTTCGGGGGCTGAAAACTATCTCGGAAGATCGGATTGCTCTTCGCACGTTTTTTTCTTCTCCACTCTTTTGCGAGTGTATCTGCCTATGAGATCCGATGCGACAATCATAATGAAAACGATAACTCCTGAAGTGCGGGAGAGCCAACCCATTTCGATGATAAACCTTATTATTACAGCTATCAGTATTGTTACCATCAGGTAGGCGATTACGTACTTTGTTTTTTGTGTCATGATCTGTGTGGTCTTGTTGATCTTGGTGCAAATATACCCCAAATAGCCGTAAGAAGATCTTTGCACAGCAGCTTATCTGCTTCAAAGGTCTCTTTATGGTGTGCGTTAATCTGTATTTCGGACGGAGGATTTCCGGGCTGACGGCTCAAAAGAAACTGCACCCCGAAAGTTTTGTTCCTAACTTTCGGGGTGCAGTTTGGTTATCGGAGTCCGGTATTGTTATCTGTGGCGGGAGAAGATTATGCTTCTGCCGGTTCAAACATTTTCTTGAACTCTTCTGCCGTAACGTTCTTTTCTTCAAGTGTTACCTGGTCTTTCATCCAAGCGGCAAACTTGCTTCTCTCGATCTGATCGTTGATCTGGTTGCGGCTTTCAGGCTTTTCTATAAGCGTCTTGGCGTAGTTGGCAAGCACATCTTCTGGGATGTTGTTCATGCCATACTGTGCAAACTGCATCGCTGCCATCTGTTTTGCAGAGTTGAGAGTGTCTTCCTCTGTGGCTACGATATTATTTGCCGTAAGGATTGCATCTCTGTAAATGTAGCTCTTGATGTCTTCAAAGAAGCGAGGCATAGACTTTTCAAACTCTTCGTCCGTCATCTTTGCTCCCTGCTCGGTAGTCTTGTACCACTTCTTGAGGAGTTCTTCATCCAGTGCGATGGCGTTTGCCTTATGTTCTTTGATGTAAGACTCTGTATCGAGTTGGAACTTATACATGGAGTCGTTCTCGTTCTGTCTGCCGTAGATCTCTCTCAGCTTTGCACGCATTTCGTCTTCGCTCTTTACCTCACCCTCTCCGAATAGAGCATCGAAGAAGTCTTGGTTGAGCTCTGCCGCTTCACTGCGAGTGATCTTTTGGATTTCAAAGCTGAACTGGGATTGGTTGCCTTCCACCTCTTCTTTCTTCAGACCGAGAAGTGATGCAAACTCCACTGTGCTACCGAAAGCAGTGGCAGGATCGAATACCACAACGCTGTTGAGAGATGAGCCGATGAAGAGCTTTTGCTGTTCTTCATTCTTGATCATGGAGACAAGAAGCATGGCGTTTTCTTCCTTGCGCAATCCGCCTTCGAGAGGCTTACCGTCTGCGTCAAGCTCGCATACTGTTCCGCGAATGATGTCGTTTACTTCCACCACTTCTGCATCTACGTAGCGAGGGTTGGACTTAAGTATCTCTTGGATGCGAGCATCTATATCTGCATCTGTAAGCTCTATGTTGTAGTATGGCAGCTTGTCTTCTTTTGTGGGAAGATTGGTTACTTCCGGACGAAGAGCCACTTCAAAGTCGAGTGCGAAAGTCTCTTGCTTCTCAAAGTCGATAGCAGGAGTGCTGTCCGTAACCATGGGTTGTCCGAGCACTTTAAGCTCGTTTTCTCTCAAGGCTTTATCTACTCCTTCGCTGATTTGACGTTGAACTTCTTCTACTTTGGCAGACATACCATAGAGCTTTTGTACCATTGCCATAGGCACTTTACCCTTGCGGAAACCTTGGAAGTTACCGTTGTTCTTGATCTGCTTAAGGGCTTTTTCTACTCCCGGTTTGTAGTCTTCCGGAGTGATAACCACTTCAAAGATGGCTTTGATACCGCTCTTCTCTTTTATTGTTATGTTCATACTCTTATATGATGTGTTTTAATATCCTACTTTATTGAAGCTTACAAAATTAGTGCTATTATTTCATCCGACCAAAAATGGCAGGACGGGATAAGTTATTTTTGAAATTCGACATCTATAATAACCAATTCGCTACGTGTGCCGACACGGAACGGCGATCCCGCCACTCCATATCCGGAAGAGACCACCACCGTGGTATTGCCGTACCGTGAAATGCCTTCGATCTGCTTGAAAGCAAGCTGTACAAGAAAGCGGAAAGGTATAAACTGTCCGCCATGAGTGTGTCCGAACATTGCAAGATCTATGCCCAAACTCTGAGCTTCGTCTATCTGACGGGGTTGATGATCGAGTAGCAGCAGAGGTTTATTGCGGTCTATGCGATAGCGCATTGCCAGCTCAGAGAAAGAGGCACGCCCGTCGGGGTTGTTGTGATCATCCCTTCCGAGCAGCTGTATATCCGTACCGGGAAGAGTGATGAGGGAGTCTATCAGAAGCATTCCTGCGTCTCGAAGCCAAGCCTTTTTGCCCTCGACATCGCCTCGGTACTCGTGATTTCCCATTACGATATAGGTGCCGTACTTGCTGTTGATGGATTTCAAGGTCTCTTTTACGCCCTCTTTCTCTCCATATCTCAGGTCATAATCGAAGATGTCTCCGCCGATGAGAAAAATATCGGGCTTCTCTGCTTCGACCATTTTAGCCAGACGTTCTATGCTGCTCAAGCCCATGATCTCTCCGATGTGAGGGTCCGTTACCAGAGCTATTCGGAGCTTCTCTTGTCCGGGAGAGGGCTTTGCAATCTTCACTTCATAGCGTGAGACGATCGGCTCCATCGTATTGCGATAGCCTTTATTGCACGCCAGTATGAGGAGCAGAAGAGACAGGAGCATCATGTAGCCGTACCACCGCTGTTTGTTTTCAGCGGAGACGTTCCACCTCTTGCGGAACAGCAGAAGCGCAATGCGCGTTCCCAAGCCTATCAGAGCAATGATAAAGCTGTATATGAGAATGATAACGTAGTAGTTGTTAAGGAAATACATGATCTGCCCGAAGCTCTCCCATGGTATGGATTTACGAGCAATATATACTCCGAGGAAGAAAAGATACATCAGGATAAGAAGTGCCATGATCACCTTTCCCCATTTTGTTTTTTTGAGAGAGGTCTGATTCACTTTGTAGAGCAGGTATAACATGATGAGAGTCTGCCCTACAATGGACATGAGGAATACTTTCATAAAGCCGGTTTGATGCGTTTGTTATAGTGGTACAAGTACACAAAAAAAGCTGTCATCGCTGCTAGTATATCGGATATGGGGAGTGAAAACCAGATTCCTTTGAGTCCCAAAATGGGAGGAAGCAGCAATAACAGCGGAATTAGATAGATAATCTGACGGGTAAGAGAGAGAAGCATGGAGACTTTTGCCCTGCCAATGCTCTGAAAGTACTGCGTTGTGGTGATTTGGAAACCGACAACGGCGAAGTGAAAAGTACATACCCGGACAGCATATATAGTGAGATCCATGAGTTTGGGATCAGATGTAAAGCCTCGTACGATGAGGCTCGGAGCGAGAACACCCAATAGTCCGCCAACGAGACCAATGCTCATATTCAAGCCGAAAGATCGCCACGAAGCCTCTTTTACTCTGTGGTAGAGTTCGGCTCCATAGTTATAACCGACAATCGGCTGCATACCTTGAGAAACACCCAAACACAACATCAGGATAAGCATAGCGAAGCTACTCAGTATGCCATACGCCCCCACCGCATAGTCTCCTCCGTACTGTGCCAAACTTTTATTGAGGATCACGGTGATGAGACTGCCGGTCAGCTGCATGGAGAAAGGCGCCATACCGATGGAGAGGATGGCGATGATGTGTCTCTTTTTGAGTTTGAAGTTTTTTATGCGAAGCTGTATGTTGCTGCTCTTACTCAGGAAGTGAGTAACGACGAAACACATACTGATGAACATGGATATGACGGTAGCCCATGCTGCTCCCGCTATTCCCATGTTGAAGACAAAGATAAAGATCGGATCCAGAATAATATTCGATATGGCTCCGATAAGCATTGTCGTCATGGCTTTGGAGGGATAGCCTGCCGCTCTCATTACCGCATTGTAGCTGAAAGCAATGTTTGCAAAGATATTGCCGGGCAGTGCTATTATGAGATATTCGCGAGCATACTTCAAGGTCTGATAGCTTGCGCCGAAAGCCAAAAGGAGATCGTCCAGATAGATGAGACAGAGCAGTGTGGCCGGAAGACTGATCAGGAGCGTGAGGAGAAAAGCATTGCCCAAAAGCTCTTCCGCTGTCTCTCTTTTTTTTGCTCCGAGCAAAATGGAGACCCTTGCAGATGCTCCCGAACCGATGAGCATTCCCATAGCCTGAAGGAATATGATGATGGGAAATGTTACAGCCAGTCCGGATATTGCCAAGCTGCCGACACCATTTCCGATAAACATTCTATCCACGACATTGTAAAGCGAGTTTACCATCGTTCCAACCACAGCCGGAACGGCAAACTGCCTTAGTAGTCGTCCTACCGGAAGATGCTCCAATGCTTCGCTTCTTTTGTCCATCACTTTTATCCTTTCTGTTCGGGAACGGCTCTTGATGCGTTGATTTAACCCTTTCGTGCTATCTCATCGATGCTTTTTTCGTTGAGTATTGTAATCTCCCGACCTTCCATTTTTATGAGACCTTCTTCTTCAAATGCATTGAGAGTACGTATCGCATTGCTGATGGTCATGTTGGAAAGTTCGCCCATATCCTTTCTGGTCGGATTGATATTCAAAGAACCGTTCGGCTTGAGTCCGTACATCTCTTTCAGTAACAGCAGTCCTTCTGCCATGCGTGCGCGGGATTGCTTGACCAGCAACCCTACCGATCTTCTGTCGCTTAAGAATATGTCCCGATAGCTTTCCAGCATCAGCCAGTAGCTTACTTTGGGATTTTCTCTTGCAATATCCTCCAAGACTGTCAAAGGAAATTTATAAACAAGGCTTGCACCCACAGCAGAGATGCGGACTGCACTCGGCTTTCCCATAAAGAAAGTGCGATACCCGAAAAGCTTCCCCGGACAGATAAGGTTGACGATATGCCTTCTCCCCCCGTAAGATTCCATTGTTACTTTTACCTGTCCTTGAATAAGGATATAGCAATACTCCGGTATCATCCCCTCTTCGAGTAGTATCTCTTTCGGGGCTACCTGTTCAAAAGCAGAGTAGATCTGAAAAAATTCTTTCTCATTCTGAGCCAATAATTCCCACAAGTGTGGAATCATGGTAGAGATATGCGGATGCTTTTCTTTTGGAATCATGTTGTGGAAGATATATGTAAGGAATCAAAAAAGAAGAGTCCAAAGTTACGAAAAAAGTCTATTGCTTTCTGATTCTGGCGCTTTCTCTCTTCATCTGGCAAGCGTTAGGTGCTTATAAAAACCAAAGAGAGGCAGAATTCTCCCGAATTCCACCTCTCTTGGTGATTCGCCTGGGGCTCGAACCCAGGACCCCATCCTTAAAAGGGATGTGCTCTACCTACTGAGCTAGCGAATCCCACCTGTCAATTATGAAAATCAAATGAAAAACTAGCGCATGAATCACTTCATTGCAGCGCAAAGGTAGAGAGAAATTTTTAATTCTCCAATACCTCTACTCAAAAATCTATTTCTTTCTCCTTGTTTTCTTTACTATTTTGCTCCAAAGCGGATCGGCTTTCTTCTGTTCAAGTTCAAGATTTTCCACCGGTTTGCCCACGATATATTTCATGTGGAAGGTGTACAGAATCATTGTTGCAGGGAGAGCGATCACCATTCCAAGCAGTCCGAACAGATACCCGAATATGGATAGAGAAATAAGGATAACGGCAGGCATCATTCCCATGGTCTTTCCCATGATGCGCGGAGTGAGGAACGTATCCTGGATAATCTGTACCAGAAGAAGTATGCCCAAAGATATTGCGAGGACTATGCCCAGATGCTGACCCGTCTCTGCGCTATGCAGCATTGAAAGAAAGACGATAGGAAGCAGTCCCAATATTTGCAGATATGGAACCAGATTCAGCAATCCGATCAGCATACCCAGTAAAATACCGAGAGGAAGCCCTTGTATAGAGTAGCCTATAGACAGTAGTACGCCCACGCAAAGGGCTATAAGAGACTGCCCTTTGAAGTAGTTGGTCAGGTAGTATTCTACATTGTGTCCCATTTCTATCACGAATGGCTTCAGATGATCCGGTATCAGCTTCATGAATCCGGCATTTAGCCTTTCGTAGTCCAGCATGATAAAGATGAGGTAAAGGAGGAATAGGAAAACCACTGTCGTACTCATGATGATGGAGAACGTGCTTGCAAGAATAGAGACAGACTTGCTTAAGAACTGTTGGAGTGTCTTGATCAGGTTCTCCATATTGAACTCATTCATCACCGAAGCCACATCGGGATACTGTTCCAGCTGCTCTACCACACTCGGTGGAAGGATGCTCTTTAAGGCTTCAAACGAAGCATACGTCTGGAGTAACTCCCATGCTTTATTCGCTTCTGCCGTTAAAGAGGGCCATATAGCTATGATTATTCCCGAAATTGTTCCCCCAACAAGGATCAGAACCGTAAGTACCGAGAGAGCCCGTGAGCGTATTTTGAGTTTCTTCTCGAAGAAGTAAACCAACGGCATAAGCAGATGTGCGATGACCCATGCCAGTATAAAAGGGATCAATATGCCCGATAACTTTTGGAACAGAAATATTCCCAACGCCGCAAACAGTACGGAAAAGAAGATTTTAGATAGTCTGTCTAAGGTAAATGGCCTGTCGAAAAAGTCTTTAATCATATATTTTTCGGTCTTGTGTCTGTGTAAAACTTGATGTTTACAAAGATAAAAAATTTAGAATGATACCTTTTGTGCTACTATTCTTTCAGCTGCGTTAAATTTTGTTGCCTTTTTTACTGAGCTGTCTTAACAAGATTCACGCTCGAAATATCGGGTCGCGAGCAAAAGATCGCTATCTTTGAAGAAATACGTAAAAAAGATTTAGACTTGTATGATTGGACTTCGACACCTCTTTACACTTATTCTTATCTCATTCGGATATGCTTCCGCTTACTCTCAGAGGATGCCTGCCTCATCTTCTGTTGCACCCCTAAAGAATGCTTTACTGGGTATAAGCGTCAGGGATGCCGATACCGGGAAAGAGATTTTATCTCAAAACAGCCATGTGCTGTTCACTGCCGCAAGTGTGATGAAAGTGATAACCACAGCTACCGCACTCGAAGTTTTGGGTGCGGATTATCGCTTTTCCACAGAGGTCAGATATACCGGCACCATAGAGAAAGGCGGTATCTTGAATGGCGATCTCTATATCATCGGGGGAGGAGATCCCTCTCTCGGCTCTCGTTTTCTCACCAATACACCTCAAGATACGCTTTTCTCTGCTGTGCTGAAAGAGCTTAAAGCACTCGGCATACGTCAGATTGTCGGACGAGTATTGGCTCCGGTATCCGAAGCAGACCTGTTCTCCATAAATCCGTACTGGCTTCACACCGATCTTGGCAACCATTATGCTCCTCACGTTTCCCGGCTCTGTCTCTACGATAATGCCTATTCCCTCACGATCTATCGGGATAAGCGGAATGTCAGAGTCTTTCCGAATGTCCCGGAACTGAATATCCGCCAAAGTTTTGAAGTGTCCGGCAGAAAGAGTACCGACAGTCTGCATATCACCGGAGCTTTGAACTCTTACGAAAGAACCGTTTACGGACTTTTCCCGGCAGATAAAGAGAGTGTAACCATACGTGGAAGCATCCCTTCTCCGGCACTTTTTGCTGCCCGAAGACTCACATCCGTTCTCCGGCAGAATGGTGTTTCCATTGCTCTTCCTGCAGATCAAACGATGGACTTCCCCTCGGAGGCAATACTCTTGTACAGGCACCTCTCCCCGACGCTTCTCGAAATAGCGAAGATCACCAATGTGCACAGCCACAATCTCTTTGCCGAACAGCTTCTGCTTGCAATAGCTTCTCCTCAAGGAAAACACCTTGCCGGGCAAAATATTTTCCAGAAAGCATTGGCAGATCTCGAAGCTTATTGGACGGGCAGAGGGTTATCGCTGAAAGAGGCAGACTTGATGGACGGCAGCGGACTATCGCCATACGGTAGACTGTCTCCGGCATTCCTCTCCGAACTGCTTGCCAAAGAGCATCGCTCTCCTCGCGGTGCGCTGTTTCGCAGTACGCTGCCATTCGTTGGGCAGGACGGGAGTGTAAAAAACTTTCTCAAGAATAGCTCTCTTGCAGGAAAGGCTCAACTGAAAAGCGGATCCATGAGGCAGGTGGTTACTTATGCCGGATATATCCCCTATAAAGGGAAGACTTATGCGGTCTGCATTATGGTCAATAACCACAACAGCACCTATCGCGCCACGAGAGATGTGGTAGGAAAGGTGCTGTTGAGTATGTTTCCGTGAGAGAGGATGGCTCCTACACGCTTTTAGTCTTAGTATAACTTTCTGCGATTGCCGAGGTCATCGATGCTGTAAAATACACCTCTCTCCACAAGAAGACCTTTGGTCTTGCCGGTCTGTTTCTTTTGGCCGTGTTTGAGGTCTATGTTGATTGCTTTGCCATTGAATGTCGGAACAATATCCTCAACGACAGAGTGTCCGAACACCACCCTGTCTGCTCCGTAGCGGTTCAGTATTTCATCCAGCCGGTGCTGCTCTATCTTGGTGTATCTGTCCTTGTATGCCGATACAAAGCCTCTATACCAGAACACACCTTTAGCTCCTAACAGAAAGTTGGCTTTCGGATCTTCTCCGGGGTGTCCGTAGAGATCTTTTGTCTGATTGGCTCTTGATATTCGGTTTATATCCTCTATCGAGAGGTTGTGGTCCAATATTTCGGGTGAAAGACCGGCGTGTACAAAGAGGGTCGAACCTATCTTCATGATGCCGTTTTTGGTTTGAAGCCATCTGCCCAGCTCTGTCTCGGAAAAGATGTACCGCACTGCCTTTTTCGGATCGTCGTATCTGCTTATCTTCCGGGCTACGGCAACATACCTTTCGCGATTGTACCGGAACTTCCCCTGCATATTCATCAGCTCATGGTTGCCCAGTATGAAGTGTACCGCTCCACCTGCTTGTGCTGCCTCCTGTTCCAGTTTGTAGATCAGCCAGAGTACCGCTGTTACATTGTCGCCTCTATCCACAAAGTCGCCTACGAGTACAAGATGCCCCTCCCCGAAGCTCCATCGGAACTCTCGGTCTATCACTCCATTGCTTTGGAGGAAAGAGGCAAATCCGTCGAAGTTCCCTTCAACATCTGATATTGCAACCAGTTTATCCGGCATCGGTATAGTTCCGGGCGACACCTTGAAACCGGAACGAAGAAAGAGGGTGAAGTGGTCTCTGTCCTCATTTTTTACCTCTACCCGTATCGGTCTGCTTCTGTCCACTTTTTCTTTGAGCAGGTTGTCCTGTGTGTCTACCCTGTATAGCGTTTCTCCTACGATGTAAGGACCATCTACTCCATCGAGATCGTCATCATCTTTGTCGTCCTCATCGTCTCCATCTGAAAGAGTAGAGATAAGGACTGATGAGGTAGAGCGGATGTCTGCAAGGGCATTAGGGGCTTGGATGAGGCCGCACAAAGTGACGAGCAGTGCCATCCGGAAAATATTTCTAATGTTTTGTGTTGTTTTCATTGAAGTTTGTGTGTTAATAACATTCTAATTCATAAGGCTTTGTATTAACGTAAAGCCACCGGATACAAAGCTACGAAACTTATTTTTATTTTGATGCAAGTCGGTTTGTTATAAGTTGTGTCTTAATGTATAATACTTTTGCCTTTTCAAAAAACTTTTTGGGACCATCTGCCGAAGAGATTTTTATATATTCCATACCGAGTGAAATGCCCCGAAAATTCCTGCTTCTATTTTGATCGGAGGAAGTGTTTTCAGAGCATGATCGAACTGTTAAATTCGGGCTGTTTTATTAACACGATTTTTGATGCAGATTCACTCAAAACGATAAAGCAGTATATTTTGTCGGCTTAAAGTATTAACCGAAATCGGTAAACGTATTTACCGATTTCATTTAATACGTTTACCGGATTCAATTAACGTGTTTAGAATTTTTGCTTATGGCGTTGAAAGATAGTGGTTTATCTATTTTGCCCTCTTTTTTGCTGTTTTTGGAGGCAAAATCCTATTAAGGCTTATTTACAGAAGTGGATGTTGAAATTCACACGAATTAACGCAAAAAAGCTCCATCAAACGGACTGAGAAAAAATTTTTCCCAAATTCGCGATCTTTTGTATCTCGTTGTGTGTCATATTTTTGCGGATTTGTCTCTTGCCCGGAAGGGAAATGCGAGGAAGCCTCATGCCGCCTCTTCACCGGATTTTTTGCCATCCGTTTTTATATAAAAGCACCACACCGAGCAGGGAGAATATCATCAAGAAACACTCTGTTCTTGTTCTATTGCACCGAATAATGTAACTTTGTAATACTATGAAACGATGTTCTACTATGTATATCCTTATGGCGCTCATCATGGCTCTGCCTTTGCTGGGTAGTGTAGCCGTTGCGCAAGAATCAACCGACAAGAATCTGCCCGAATGGCAGGCGAATTTTAAGACCGGAGAAGGAGGTGTTAAACCTCATGCCGGACTGCTGCCATTTGCTACGGCAGAGCAGATAAAGAGATATGATCGAGAGGCTTCGCCCTCGTTCATGAGCCTGAATGGCAAGTGGCATTTCTCTTGGGTGCGTAACCCGGAGAAAGCACCGAGAGAATTTTATAAGGAGGATTATGATGTCTCCAAATGGGATCTTATCAATGTCCCGGGCAACTGGGAGAGACAGGGCTACGGGCTTCCCATTTATGTGAACGAGACATACGAGTTCGACTCTCCGCTCTTCTCATTCAAGAAGAATCCGCCCTATGTCCCGACTGAGGCAAACGAGGTGGGCTCTTATCGTCGCTCTTTTTCCGTTCCGTCTGCATGGAAAGGCCGGAGAGTACTGTTGAGGCTCGAAGGTGTATCCTCTTTCTACTACCTCTGGGTCAATGGAAAGAAGTTGGGATATGCGATGGACTCGAAGACTGCCACCGAATGGGATCTTACCGAGTATGTTCGCATTGGAGACGATAAGAGCAATACCATAGCGATAGAGGTGTACAGATGGAGCACCGGTTCTTATCTGGAGTGTCAGGATATGTGGCGTATCAGCGGGATAGAGCGTGATGTTTTTCTCTATTCCACGCCTAAAAGCTACATCAAAGACCTCTCTCTGAATGCTTCATTGGACAAAGAGCAGTACAAGAACGGTATCCTTGATGTGAGTGCCGAGCTGTTCAATAACAACAGAAGTGCTCTCGAACTCTCTTATATGCTTCTTGATGATAGTGGGGCTACGGTCGCTTCTTCTTCCGCGAGTATCAAGGGCAAAGGATCTAAGGCTGTACAGTTCCCGCAGGTCGTACTTCCGGATGTGAAAGCATGGAGTGCGGAGCATCCCAATCTCTATACACTCCGTTTAGAACTCAAGGATAAGAAAGGTACTCCGATCTATCAGACAGGAATGGAGATAGGTTTCCGTTCCGTAGAGGTTGCCGATGGGCTGTTAAAAGTAAACGGGAAACCGATACTTATAAAGGGGGTCAATCGTCATGAGCACTCGCAACGCGGTCGCACAATATCTCGTGAAGAGATGCTTCAGGATATACTCCTTATGAAAGAGCATAACATCAATACGGTAAGAAACTCGCACTATCCTACCGATCTTTACTGGTATCATCTTTGCAATCAGTACGGACTGTATGTGATAGATGAAGCGAACATCGAAAGCCATGGTATGGGCTACGGAAAAGAGTCGCTCGCTAAGGATGAACGCTGGATGGCTCACCACATGGCGCGGACCGAGAGAATGTATCACAGAACCAAGAATACTCCATCGGTTATCATCTGGTCGCTCGGTAATGAAGCAGGAAACGGGGTGAACTTTGAAGCAACATACAACTGGCTCAAGAAGCAAGATACTTCTCGTCCGGTACAGTACGAAAGATCCGAAGAGGCGTACAACACAGACATATACTGCCGAATGTATCGCTCACCGGAGCATATCGAGGAGTATGTAACAAGGGAAGACATCTACCGTCCATTCATTTTGTGTGAGTACGCTCACGCTATGGGTAACAGCTTGGGTGGCTTCAGAACTTACTGGGATGTCATTGAGAAATATCCGAAAGCACAAGGAGGTTGCGTGTGGGACTGGGTGGATCAGTCGTTCAGAGAGGTCGATCCGAAGAGCGGTAAGAGTTACTGGACATACGGTGGCGACTATGGCCCGAAGAATGTTCCCAGCTTCGGGAACTTCTGTACCAACGGATTGGTTGCCGCAGACCGTACTCCTCACCCTCATTTGGCAGAAGTACAGAAGGTGTATCAGAATATAAAGAGCAGCCTGCTCTCTGCTTCTCCGAAAGAAGTCCGCTTGGAGGTACGCAACTGGTACGCTTTCACCAATACGAATGCCTTCCACGCCGAGTGGAATGTGCTCGATAGCGAAGGAAATATGCTTGTTCATGGCAAAGAGAATCTGGATCTCGCTCCCGATTCAAAAGGCGAAATGCGTATCGCTTTCGATAAAGAACTCGAAGGTGTAGGTGAAAGATTTTTCTACATAGAGTGGTGTGCTCCGGACGGAAAGAGGGTTGCTTACGATCAGTTTGCACTTCCTATTGCTCCGGCAAAGCCCTCTGTTCGCACTTTTGGTAAGGAGAAAGTGGAGTATCGCATAGATAAAACAACCGGTGCAATCTCTTCCTTGACATTGGATGGAGAGGAAATGCTGACCTCACCGATAGCCATATCGCTCTGGAGACCGCCTACGGATAACGACATTAGAGATGCTCATGGCAACCGTGCATGGCAATCTTCCGGAATAGATAGCCTGCAACAAAAGGTGGTTTCCGTTATTGCACAGAAAGACGGATCTACCATAGTGAATCTGGAACTACTGGGCAGAAGCGGTCAGAAACTCGGTTTTGCAGAACAAAAGATCAGTAAGGGTGCTCAAGGAGAGGTGAAAATATCCATCGTTTGGAAGCCTAACCAAGAAGTGTTGAAGGCTGTGGCTCGTTTGGGACTCGCCTTTGCGATGTCCAAGGAGTTCCGCAACGTGAAATATTTGGGACGTGCTCCGTACGAAACATACGTGGATAGAGCAGATGCCGGCATCGTTCGGATAGATTCTCGAAGCGTCGATGAGATGTTCCACAACTATGTGCGTCCGCAAGCTACGGGTAACAGAACAGGTACTCGCTGGATGGAGATTACAGACGGAAGAGGTAAGGGGTTGTATGTAAAAGCACTCGGTGAGGAGCTGTTCCAGTTCAGTGCTTATCCGTACAGCGACAGCTCTATCCGTAAAGCCACTCACCAACATCATCTGCCCGATGGAGAGGATGTAACAGTACACTTGGATCATCGCCAAATGGGTATAGGTACTGCAACATGCGGACCCGGTGTGAGAAAAGAGTTCTTAGTGCCGGTGGAAGAGACCGCTTTCGGCTTCGTCATACGTCCGTATAGAAAATAACAGGAAAAGACTCTGTAATCTACTGTATATGGAAACATGGATCATACTTTCAGGTATAGCGGTGATTACGGCTGTTCTGGTAGGAATACTGCTCAGGAGTAAACCTCTATCCGAAGAGGAACGGCAACAGGAACAAAAGGAACGCCCGGAAGGCTGTTGCGGTATGCACCTGACGTGCATCAAGGATAGCCTTCACTCCGGAGTGAGTACCAAGATAGAGTATTACGATGATGAAGAGCTGGATAGATATGCCGGAATGGATCCGGCACTCTATACAGCGGAAGATGAAGATAGTTTCCGGGATGTCCTTTACACGCTCAAGCAAGAAGATGTTCCCGGATGGGCGAGGAGCATTCAGCTTAGAAACATTCCGCTTCCTGCTGTTATCAAGGACGAACTATTCTTGATCGTGAACGAAATGAGAGACTATTCCGCTCTAGAAAACAGCTATACCCATCCCTCTGCCTGAGCATAACCGATAGCGTATGACCGATATTCTGCTGCATACGATAGCTGTGGCACTGCTGATCTCCGTACTCACGGGGATTATCGGCTCCTTTATGGTGGTTCGTAGAATGGTATTTGTCGGCGGAGGTATCACGCATGCCTCTTTCGGCGGACTTGGTCTGGGCTTCTTTTTAGGCGTAAATCCGATATATACGGCTGCTCTTTTTGCATTGGGCAGTGGCTTTTTGGTGGAGGGCTTAAGCAGTAAAGGGAGAGTGAGAGAAGACTCTGCTATTGCTGCTGTCTGGTCTTTAGGTATGGCGGTGGGTATTCTTTTCAGTCATTTTACGCCCGGATATGCTCC
The DNA here is from genome assembly GCF_000765975.1 of Porphyromonas canoris. Taxonomy (NCBI): domain Bacteria; kingdom Pseudomonadati; phylum Bacteroidota; class Bacteroidia; order Bacteroidales; family Porphyromonadaceae; genus Porphyromonas; species Porphyromonas canoris. The sequence continues at coordinate 128,738 of NZ_JQZX01000015.1, read as the reverse complement.
CAACCTTTCCGCTTACCTTTTCGGAAATATCCTGTTGGTCTCAAAAGCCGATTTCTGGATGTTGATCGGCTTTCTTGCTATCCTGATACCTTTGGTGCTCTACTATTATAAGACGTTGCTCTTTATCATGTTCGACTCTGAGTACGCTTCCACACGTGCAAAAGGTGTTGGGGTTGTGCGCTTCTTTATGATAGGATTTCTTTCCATAGGAATTGTCCTTACGATAAGAACGATGGGAGTGATGATGTTGATGAGTATGCTTACCATTCCGCAGATGATTGCCTCTTTGTATGTTCATGATCTGAAGAAAATCATACTGCTCTCTATCTCCATCTCCATGCTGGCAGCGCTGGTCGGATTAGCCGGCAGTTATTTCTTGAATCTGCCTACGGGGGCTACCATTATAGTTCTTCTTTGTATCTCTTATGGCTTCGCTTGGCTGGCAAAATGGGCAACACAGAAGGTGCGTTAGGGTTCTTCTTTTCTTTATTCTGCTTCTAACTCTTTCCGGATGCCGTATTTGGAACAAAGGGAAGGAGTACAACGCAAGAGTGAAAAGCTCCGAAAGGTTTGAAGAACTGCTGCAAGAGCATGAGAGAAACCTGTTTTTGATCCCGTCTCATCAGTTGATTTACCCTCTTTCAGAAGAGATAGATAGAGAAGCACCCTCTTCAAAGCTGCGCCGGGAGTATGATTTGTACACCGGCAGAAGCTATTCGGCTCTCGTGGCCAACGCTCAAAATGCGTTGGATAGTGCGGATTACAACCGGGCTTCAATGCTTCTTCAACAACTTGTCAGAAGCGACTCTTTCCCCTCTCTAAAGTGGAGAGCCTCGCTCATAGGCTGGGATGTTGCCAACAGGACAGGCGATCGTACCACAGAAAAGTACTTCTTGAAAAAGCTCTCTTTCATTCCCTTTTCGTGGGAGATCAGAGCAATTGCCGGGTACCAACAGCATGGGAAAAAGAAGCGACTGTGTCCGCCTTATGTCTCAGACCGGTCAGAGGAGTCTCGTGCTTACTTTTATATCGAACAGTTAGCCAAATCGGAGAACGACTCAATTACTTTTTTGTCTCTTTGGAGAAAGGATTTTCGAGAGACGGAGCCGGCTCTTGCCGGAAAGAAGAGAGATCTATTTGGTGCTGTGTCTTTGTTTTCTCTATCTGCCGTAAGGGATCGGGAGAAAGAGATAGAGAAGTTCCGCTCCGTCTGGGGAGAGATCTTTGAAGAGGACAATTGGTTTAGACAGTACAAGCGATAGCTCCTATCACAGTGATAAAACAGAAGAAGCTCGATGACGATCGAGCTTCTTCTGTTTTATTGTTCTATGACACCATATTTTATGAACACCTCTTGGAGCTGGTCTAAAGCGAAATCCAGCTGCTCGTCGGTATGGGATGCCATGAGCGAGAAGCGTATTAACGTATCTCCCGATGCTACGGCAGGAGCAACAACCGGATTGACAAATAACCCTCTCTCAAACAGCTCTTTGGTAATCATGAATGTCTTTTCATTGTTTCTGACAAAGAGTGGAATGATAGGTGTAGAGGTTGCGCCGATCTCGAAATTGCGTTCCTTGAAACCTCTAAGCGCTTTGTGCGTAAGCCTCCAAAGGTTATCTATATAGTATGGTTCTGTCTTCATGATCTCCAGAGCAGCACGAGCAGCTGCGGTGGCAGCAGGTGTACAGCTTGCGCTGAAGATATAAGAACGGGCATGATGTTTAAGATAATTTATGGTGTCCTTGTCTCCGGCGATGAAGCCACCGAGGGATGCAAAAGACTTGGAGAATGTTCCCATGATGAGATCGACGTCATCGACCACTCCGAAATGATCGCATGTTCCTCGTCCCATATCGCCCATCACTCCGATGCCATGCGCTTCGTCCACCATGACGGCTGCGTTGTACTTCTTTGCCAACTGGGTTATTTCCGGTAGAGGAGCAAGGTCTCCTTCCATGCTGAATACGCCATCCACGACAATTAGCTTCACTCTGTCCGGTTCGCATTTCTGCAACATCTGTTCGAGCGAATCCATATCGTTGTGGCGGAACTTCAGCTTTGTCGAGAACGACAAACGGTGTCCCTCTATGATAGAGGCGTGGTCTCTCTCATCCCAGAGAATGTAATCTTCCCGACCGGTAACGCATGAGACCGCTCCGACATTTGCTTGGAATCCGGTAGAGTAGAGTTGTACGGCTTCTTTTCCAAGGAAGTCTGCCAACTCATCTTCCAGTTCGAGGTGTATATCGAGTGTACCATTCAAGAATCTTGATCCTGCACAGCCCGTACCATATTTCTTGGTTGCCTGTTCGGCTGCTTCTTTTACTTTGGGATGATTGGTGAGTCCGAGATAGGAGTTCGATCCGAACATCAGCACTTTCTTCCCGTTTATGATCACTTCATTACCCTGTTCACTCTGAATAGTTCGGAAGTATGGATATATACCGGCAGCTATTGCTTTCTTGTCGGCATCAAACTTTCTGAGTTTGTTTTGTAGGAGTTGCATTCTTATCTGCTTCGTTTTAGAGAGATCGGACTACCATTGTCTTGCAGTCGTAAACAGACCTCCAAGTATCTTTATTGGGCAAAGATATAAATAATTGAACAAAAAACAGGGAAGTGTGCAATGTGTAAATGCTGAAAAGATACTATCTCATTGAGACAGAAGAGCCGTTTGCATTTGCAGAAAAGGGTGTGAGGATTGCACTTTGAGAGATACTCTTGTTTTCCTCTCTTGTATAAAATTCTCCAAAATATCACTGTCGGCACAAAAGTTTTTCTCTAAATATGAGCTAACCGACTAAATATTTGTACCTTTGCTCCATCTTTGGATGTTCTTTCAGAGACTTTAAGACAAGAAGATTATCACAAACATTTATTTTTATTATGAAGAAGTTTATTTTCGGTGTTATGAGTGCAGCGCTGTTGCTCACTGCTTGTAACACTTCAAAAAACGAGGCACTTATTTCCGGTACCGTATCGGATGGTTCTCTTGACGGCAAGTATGCCTACATCTATTCGGAAGACGAAAAAGTGGTGGACTCAGTATTGGTGGAAGCAGGTAAGTTTACTTTTGCTCCTATTACAGCAGACACTATCGCTTATTTGGTGTTCAAGGTAGAAGACATTGCAGGTTCTTTTATCGCTGAGCCGGGTAACCTTACCGTTACAGTAAATCCGGTGGCAGAAGGTACTGCTCCTAAGGTAGACTTTGCCGGTACTCCTCTTGCAGACTCTTGGAGCTCTTTGATCAAGACACGCAGAGTTGCTATCAAGGATCTAAGGGAATACGGCAACACTTTGATGGCAGACTCTACTTTGCAAGAAGAGCAAAAAGATTCTCTCTATGGCGTTAAGGAAGAGGAAGTTATTGCAGGCTTGAAGAAAGAAGCCCTTGCCATCTACGAAGCCAACAAAGAAAACGTTCTTGGTCGTGTATCTTTCGAGTTCGCAAGACCATTCTTGGAAGATGCAGAGTTCGTACAAATGTATGAAGCAGCTTCCGATATGGTAAAGAAGAGCCCAAGACTTCTCAAGGGCTATGAGGCTGTAAAGAACTTTGAAGCCACAAAAGAAGGCGTTAATTACGTAGACTTCACAGCTGCTCAAGAGGATGGAACAGAAGTGTTGTTCTCTTCTTTCATGGACGGCAAGAGCTATCTTCTTGTAGACTTCTGGGCTTCTTGGTGCGGTCCTTGCAAGGCAGCCATGCCACATATCCGCAAAGCCTACGATGCTTATAAAGACAAAGGTCTTCGCGTACTTGGCGTTGCTACTTGGGACAAGTTTGAAGCAAACGAAAAGGCTAAAGAAGAGCACGGTATCGTGTGGGAAAACCTTTTCGATAAAGAGAGTGCAGGTGCTACTGCTTACGGCGTAAACGGTATTCCTCACCTTATGCTTATCAGCCCTGATGGCGTGATCCTAAAGCGCGGTATCAATCCAAGCGAACTCAGCACAGTTATCGCCGAATACATCAAGTAAGATCCCCAAAAGAGCCGTTCCCGATCTTCGGGAAGGTATAAAAGGATAAACAAGCTGCGCCTTGTCTGCCATTTTCGGAGCAGATAAGGCGCAGCTTCTTTTTTGTTCCAAAACGAGGTTGTTTTTATCACTTTTCAACTGCTTTGACGAGGGCAAAAAAGCAGCATTTTCAGGGAGCTTTTATATAAAAACGGAGCTGTTAATTTTCTCCTCTCAGGTACCTCTTCCGTCTCTCTCTTCTTGAAGATCAAATCAATCAATCGTTGTAATGGATTTTTAATCAGGGTTTTACTGAAAATCGCGAATTTGGAAAAAATTTTTTCTCAGTCCATTTCATGGGGCTTTTTCGCGTTAATAGGTGTAAATTTCAACGCCCTTTTCTGTAAATGTTTCCTAATAAAGAAATCTGCTTTTTCAGGTATATTTGGGGACGAAAATACGTAGATGGCTGATTGTTAGCATTTTATTGGTTTTGGCTAAACACGTTTATCGAATCCGGTAAACGTGTTTAATGAAATCACTAAACGTGTTCGTTGAAAAATTAAACACGTTAAGCCGACAAAATATGCTTGTTTACTGTTTTTGATGAACAGGTATCGGAATTTATGTTAATAAAACAGGGCAAATTTAACAGTTCGGTCGCGCTCTGAAAATGACCCCTCCGATCAAAATAGAGAGCGCGAAAAAAGTGAGCATTTTTCGGGATGGAATATATAAAAATAGTGCTTCGGAAAAGCTCCTTATGAGGGCTTCAAAAGCACCCGATAGGTTCAATAATAAACCTGTCCGTAGAAACATCATATTGACGCTACTAATAGTATAAAAGTAAATATAGTGGGAGGGTTCGATAAACAGTTGTTTGGCAGACGGGCAAACTTTCCCGGCAGCATTGATCCGAATAATCTCCTCCAAATGAACATAGAGTATTTCAATTTTAGAGAACTTGCATAGAGGGAAGAAGATTATCCTTTGAGAAAAGATAGCGGACAAGCCGCAAAAACACCGAATGAAATGCCACAAAAACACCGAATGAAATGCCACAAAAACACCGAATGGATTTGCTTTAGAAAAACTCTTTTCGTACATTTGTCTTTATAATATTCAGTATATGGAATACTTTCAAAGAACGGCCGATGCAATGCTTCAAGATCTTCTCGATGCCTTTGGTGCAGTGCTGATAGAAGGTCCGAAATGGTGCGGTAAAACAACTACGGCAGCACAGTTTGCCAAAAGTATTATCAAAATGCAGGATACTGATATGAGAGAAGAGTATCTTGCTACTGCGACTTCCAAGCCCTCATTATTGCTCAAAGGAGATGTGCCTCGGCTTATAGACGAATGGCAGGATGCTCCGGTTTTATGGGATGCGGTTCGTACTCAAGTCGATGAGCGTGGATTGCCCGGTCAGTTTATCCTCACCGGGTCTAATGCGATAGAAAAAAGCAAAATCCTACACTCCGGCACAGGACGAATAGCTCGTATGAAGATGCTTCCAATGAGTTTATGGGAGTCCGGGGACTCAGCAGGGGAAGTCTCCCTGCGAAATCTATTCAATGATCCGAACTACGATATCGATGGTAAAACATCAAAAATGAGTATAGAAGATCTTATATTCGCCGCTTCTCGGGGAGGTTGGCCTGCCTCTCTTTTTGCCCGCTCACATAAGGCACAGCTGCTTATTGCGAAAAATTATGTACGCACGGTTTGCAGTGAGGATATTTCACGCATAGATGGACGGCAGAGAGATACAAAGACCGCAGATTTCCTATTGCGTTCGTATGCTCGTAATATATCCACTCTCGCAAAGAAAACTACACTTTTGTCTGATATTACGGCTTCCGGAGAAGTCTGTTTGTCCATGGATACGTTCAATGATTATGAAAGAGCCTTGGAGAACCTTTTTGTCATACAGAATATAGACGCATGGAGCCCGGCGATCCGGAGTAAAACCGCTATTAGAAGCTCTCCCAAACGAAGTTTTTGCGATCCGTCAATTGCTGTCGCACTGCTCGGGATGTCTCCGGAGGCGTTGTCGGTTCAGCTAAAAACATTCGGCTTCATATTTGAACAGATGTGCGTACGAGATCTCAGGGCTTACACCATGGATGTAAACAGTCATGTCTCATACTATAATGATCGTTATGGGCTTGAAGCCGATATAGTACTTCATCTTGAGGATGGTAGATATGCGCTTATAGAATGTAAGCTTGGAAGCAAAGAAATAGATATGGGAGCTGAGCATCTGCTGGAACTTAAACGACTCATCCGAGAACACAACAAACAAGAGCGGCAGATGCCTATACGAGAACCCGATTTATTGATAATTCTGACCGGAGGACAAATGGCATATACTCGCACAGATGGTGTCAAAGTAATTCCTCTTGGCTGCTTGAGAGATTAGTGGTACACAAGAGTGAAAAATATTCAAACCATACAAGTTCCTCTTTTGTATTGGAGTTAAGGACATCCTCACTTACAATAATTGCCCATCCGACCAATTTATGTATATTTGTTCTTTGAGATCCTTGTACGAAAACAACGTGATGTCTCCTCTGTTACTGCCTCTTATACCCTTATTTCGGAAGAGTTGTACGGCAACCGAGGGCAAGAGATCTCCGGGTAAAGACTCCTGAAAACAGATGGGAGGAATGGTCGTGAAGAATTAAACTAAATATCTACATATATGAAATTTAAGGTCTCAAACACAAAGCTTCATGCGCAACTTCAGATACTCAGTCGCCTTATTGCATCAAGGAATAGTGTGCCAATCTTAGAAAGCGTTCTGTTTGAAGTGCGTGCCGGAAAGCTCTTTTTGGCTTCTTCCGATGGGGAAAACAGACTTGAAACATGGATGGATCTGGATGAACAAGAGGGGGATGACTTCTCTTTTGCAGTCAAGAGTGCTTTCTTGCTGGAGCCTTTAAGAGAGATACCGGAGCAGATTATCACTTTTGATATCAACGAAGCCGATCTTAATACTGTGGTTTCTTACCTTAACGGACAGTTCGTTTACAGGGCAGAGGCGGCAGATCAATATCCTGTGATGGACCCTTTAAGGGAAGATGCTCCGAGCTATGCCGTACCGGCAAAAGTGTTGGACGAGGGAATTGCTTATACGTTATTTGCCACAAGTCAGGACAAAGCACGCCCTATCACAACCGGTATCTGTGTGGATGCCAGAGAAGACAGGCTCTCTTTTGTAGGAACGGACGGATTTCTTCTTGCGCTTTACTCCAACAGCGATGTGAAGGTTGCTGCTCCGGTGGAGTTTATTCTCTCGCGAAAGCCGTCGTTGCTTATTCGTCTTCTGTTACAGAAGCTGGACCCGGAAAGCCTTATCAATATTCATGTGGGAGACAAACATACGATCATGAGCTGCGATGAGTTTACTTTGCGTTGCAGTCTGATAGCCGGGAAGTATCCCAACTACCGCAGTGTCTTTCCGAAAGAACAGGCTAACGTGTTGGAAGTGGATCGTCAAAAGACCGTGGCAGCCCTGAGACGTGTGTCGATGTTTTCGGATAAAACATTGGGAATGGTAGAGCTGGATCTCAAGGCAAATGCACTTAGAATGTGCTGTCGAGACATAGACTACTCCACCTCTGCGGATGAGTATATGGATGTATCCTATTCGGGAGAGGATATGATCATAAGCTTCAAGATCAATCATCTTCTTGACATATTCTCTACATTCGACCTTTCCGATACTCTTCAGTTCAAACTCGGAGACAAGACCGCTCCCGGTCTGGTAATGCCTGCCTCTCTTCCGGAAAATGTAGAGCTGAAAGCAATGGTTATGCCTCTGATGAGGTAATGAACAGAACAATAGAAGCAGATGCGGAGCGCTCTTTCGGGACTGTTCCGTATCTGCTTTTTGATATACTTATACAGACTGAGAAATGAAGCTTCAACTTCAAAGGCCGTTAGTTTTTTTCGATCTTGAAACTACCGGTACGGATATTACCAAAGACCGAATAGTGGAGATCTCTCTCCACAAAGTCTATCCAAATGGAGATACAGAGACGAAAACCCGACGGATCAACCCCGAAATACCCATTCCGGTAGAAGCGACAGCGGTACACGGCATATCGGATGAGGATGTCAAAGATGAACCCCCATTCAAAAGCATAGCAAAGGATCTGGCTCGCATCTTAGAGAATTGCGACTTTGGCGGATACAACTGCAACAGATTCGATTTACCCATGCTTGTGGAGGAGTTTCTAAGGGCAGAAATTCCCGTGGACTTCTCCGACAGAAAAGTGATAGATGTTCAGGTGATATTCCATAAGAAAGAACAGCGTACTCTTGCTGCGGCTTATGAGTTTTACTGCAATAAAGAGCTGGTGGACGCACACTCTGCAGAGGCAGATACGATAGCTACGTATGAGGTCCTTTTAGGGCAGCTCGACAGATATGATGACCTGCAAGGAGATGTGGATTTCTTGGATGAGTACACCAAGCAGCGCCGCGTGGTGGACTACGCAGGGCGTTTGCAGTGGAACGATAAGGATGAAAAGGTGATCGCCTTTGGCAAGTATCGCAATCAGGTTGCTGCCGAAGTGTTGAAAAGAGATCCCGGGTATTACGACTGGATATTGTCTTCGGACTTTCCTCGTAACACAAAGTTGGAGTTCATGAAAGTGTATGCCGAAATACACGCACCAAAGAAATAAATAAAAATGATGCAGGATAAACATATCGTCATAGGGATAACAGGAAGTATAGCAGCCTATAAAGCCGCTACTCTTGTAAGGCTGTTTGTGAAAGCCGGAGCAGAAGTGCGGGTAATTATGACGCCTGCAGCAAAGGAGTTTATCTCTCCGCTTACGCTTGCCACGCTGTCTCAAGCACCGGTTATATCCGAGTTTTTCGACAAGGCAGACGGTCAGTGGCACAGCCATGTGGACTTGGGATTGTGGGCGGATGCTTTTATCATAGCTCCTGCCTCGGCTTCTACCATTGCAAAGTGCTCTTACGGTGTGGCAGACAATATGCTCATCACCTCCTATCTCTCCACCAGGGCAAAGGTCTATATCGCTCCGGCAATGGACTTAGATATGTTTGCACACCCTACTACTCAAGAAAATCTCCAAAGACTTCAAGAGAGAGGCTGCATCATTATCTCTCCTCAAGAGGGTTTTCTTGCCTCCAAACTTATCGGTAAAGGGCGTATGGAGGAGCCGGAAGAGATCTTCCGCAGGGTATCGGAATCTCTTTCCAGAGAGAAAAGACTTTTAGGGAAAAGAGTGATAGTAACGTCCGGACCTACTCATGAAAAGATAGACCCGGTGCGATTTGTCGGTAACTACTCCAGCGGGAAAATGGGAACGGCTCTGGCTCAAGCGTTGCACGAGGAGGGCGCAGAAGTGATATTCATCACCGGTCCTGCATCTGTGATGCCGTCCGATAAAGAGGTGAGTCAACTGATTAAAGTAACCTCTGCTTTGGAAATGGGGGCTGCGGTGCGTTCTTGTTTCGATGCAGAGACGGATGCTACCATATTCTGTGCAGCAGTTGCAGATTATAGAGTGGCTTCTCCGGAAGGGGATAAGGTCAAAAGAGAGAAGAAAGAGGTGTGGAACTTGGAACTCATTGCCAATCCGGATATTGCGGCAGGAATCGGAGCCATAAAGCAACCGCATCAAAAGATGATCGGCTTTGCTTTGGAGACAGAAGAGGGGACATCATACGCTTTGGATAAGATGAAGCGTAAAAATCTTGATGCCATCATCCTCAACTCTATGGCTCACGAAGGTGCCGGGTTCGGCGTGGATACCAATAAAGTATCGGTCTTGGAAGCAGACGGAAAGCGACACGATCTTCCTCTTATGTCTAAAGCCGATGTGGCAAAAGAAATAGTGCGAATCTTGTTCTGATGAGACTCTTAAGGCTCTTGCTCTTTTTCTCTTTGCTTGTCTCTTTTTCCATCAAAGAGATAGAGGCACAAAGTTCGGCACAGTTCTTTTCTGTGCGTATCGATGCCTCCGCTTTGCCGTCTCACCAAAGGCAGGCGATGAACAGCTTGGAAAGAGAGAGCCTTTCTTATCTTAATGCCGGGGAGAGGCAGATAGAGGTACCGATCCCTATGGCTTTGCTGACAATCTATCCCAGGCAAGTTGCTTCTTCTCGTATCGTGGCAGATATAACCATAGACGTGAGGCGTCCGGTGTATCACTCTTCCGCGTACAGCACTCTTTTCAAGTGGTACGATAAAGAGGTCGTTTTTGATTATCAGTCTTCTCGAACACTTATAGCTTATCAGCAAGAACCTACATCCCAACTTGAAGCACTCCTGTCTTTTTACAGAGGGGTCGCTTTGGGACTTTGGCTCTCAAGTTTTGAAGAGAACGGAGGAGTGTCTTACTTAAGACAAGCTACCACTCTTGCCAAGAGTGCTGCCTCTCGTGGAGAGTGGAGCGGATGGGGTGCCAATGCTCTTTCCAAAAGTAGATTTACGTTGGTTGCAGATCTTTCGGAACAGCTATTGACTGTCTGGTATCTTTATCATCGTAAGGGATTGGATCGTCTTATGGAGCATTCGGAGCAGGCAAAAGATGAGATAAGAAAAAGTTTGGAGACTTTTGAGACTTTTCCCGAAAAGGGATCGTGGCTTTGGATATGGGAAGATGCTAAAGTGGATGAGGTGATCCGACTTATGGGTAAAGAGCCTAAAGTTGTGGCTCTCATAAAGAGATTGTTCCCGACAAAAACGCTACATTTGTAGACAAGTATTATGATAACGTCTCTCTACATTAAGAACTTTATTCTCATTAAGGAAACAAGGATTGATTTTACTTCCGGAATGACCTCTATCACAGGGGAAACCGGAGCCGGAAAATCTGTTCTTTTAGGTGCTGTCGCCTTGATACTTGGAGGTCGTGCAGATATTAAGACTATTCGAGCAGGAGAGACAAAAAGTGTTGTCGAAGCAACGTTCGATATTTCATCCCTTTCCGATATTAAGGAGATATTGAATAAGGAAGATTTGGATGCAGAGGACGATACCTGCACTTTCCGTCGAGAGATCTTGGCTTCCGGTAAGAGCAGGGCTTTCATAAATGATACCCCGGTAACCGCTCAACAGATGAGAACTCTCGGAGAGCGATTGATAGATATCCATTCTCAGCACAACAATATGCTGATAGGAGAGTCTTCCTTTCAGATCTCCGTGCTTGATGTTGTCGGGCAAAACAGAGAGATACTTTCTCGTTACAGGGAACAGCTCCAACTCTACAAATCTCTAAAAAAAGCTTTGGAGAGAAGAACGGAAGAGTTGCAAAGGCAAAGTAGCGAACGTGAGTACATAGAGTATCAGTATCGCCAACTTGCCGAGGCTTCCCTTAAACCGCTGGAAGAGGAGCAGATTCAGAGCATACTGTCGCAGGCGCAGCACTCACAGGAAATAACAGAAGCAATAGGAAAGGTTGCATACCTGTCCGATGCAGATGATGTTCCTTCTGCTCTTTCTCAGATAGAGGATGCTGCCAAAGCTATGCAGGGTGTCCTCTCTTATTGGACAGATGCAGAGGGTTACGCCGAGCGATTGGAGAGTGTCAAGATAGAATTAAAGGAGTTGTCCAGAGAGTGTGTCCAAAAGATAGATGCTTTTGGCGCAAATCCTGCTCAGGTTGAAGAGCTGACTCAAAGAATGGATCTCATACAGACACTCCTTCACAAGCATAAGAAAGAGAATACAAAAGAGTTGCTTGAGCTGCAAGAGAGTTACAGGAAGTCTCTTAGTGCGATAGGAAACGGCTCAAGTGAACTTGAAGATATGGCTCAGGCTATGAATGTAGCTTATGCCGAGGTATTGGCTACTGCAAGAGAGCTTCATCTGTCCAGAGTCGAGGCGGCAAAAAGTCTCTCAGAACCTCTTGAAAGAGAACTTAAACAACTTGGTGTTGCAGGAGCATTATTCCGGATAGAGGTGGATTGGGAAGAGGGTAGTCTCTCTGAAAATGGGATGGACAAGGTTCGCTTTCTATTTTCTGCCAATAATCGTTCCGAGCTTCGTCCGATCAATGAAATAGCTTCCGGCGGAGAGATTTCTCGCTTTATGCTTGCTCTGAAAGCCATAATAGCACTACACTCCACTCTTCCTACAATCATATTCGATGAGATTGATACCGGAGTCAGTGGGCAGATCGCGGAAAGAATGGGTTTGATGATGAAGGACCTGGGGCATCGAGTACAGGTCGTTACCATAACGCACTTACCCCAGATTGCGGCATTGGCACAAGAGCAGCTTCGAGTATTTAAGAGGCAGAATGAACAAGGAGAGTATAATACTCATATAGATCATCTCTCCTACGAAGAGAGAGAAAAAGAGATCGCTTCAATGCTTAGTGGAAGTGTCCTGACGGACGAAGCTATCCATAATGCAAAGGTGCTTCTCAAACAGTATAAATGATAAAACAGATTCGTATGGCAGTAAAAGATAGCGAAATGATATTTGGACTTCGTGCCGTGATAGAGGCTCTTGAAGCCGGGCAGGAGTTGGATAAGATATTTGTACGTAGAGAGAGTAGAAGTGATCTGATGCAAACTCTTCTTACAGCAGTCGGTGAGCGCAGTATTCCTATACGGAAAGTGCCGGTTGAGAAGCTCGATCGTCTTACTCGTAAAAATCACCAAGGGGTTATAGCATTTAAGGCCTCTACAACATATTATCGTTTGCACGAAGTGATTCCGGTCCTTTATGAAGAGGGATTGGATCCTTTTATTGTAGTTTTGGACGGAATAACGGATGTTCGGAACTTTGGTGCAATTGCCCGGACTTGCGAGTGTGCTGCGGTAGATGCTATTGTGATAGCGGAGCAGAATACCGTCTCTGTAAATGGAGATGCCATAAAGACTTCTGCCGGAGCTCTTAGTCGTATAGCCGTTTGTCGAGAACGAACCATGGGAGATATTCTTCACTATTTGAAAGATAGTGGTGTGCGCATCATTGGAGCCACCGAGAAGAGTGATCTTACCTATACAAAGGGTAACTACACCGGTCCTCTTGCTTTGGTTTTGGGAGCAGAAGATACAGGGCTTTCTCCTTTGACGATGGAATTGGCAGATGAATTGGTTTCCATTCCTCTATTAGGAGAGATCGGTTCTCTCAATGTTTCCGTTGCGGGCGGTATTATAATGTATGAGGCAGTGAAGCAGCGATAAAAACAAGACAATATTTATAATCTAACCTAATACATAACAGAATTAAGATGAAAAAAGTAATCAACACCACTAATGCTCCTGCAGCTATTGGTCCTTATAGCCAAGGTATTCAGGCCGGACAGATATTTTATTTTTCGGGTCAGCTTGGCCTTGATCCGGCTGCAGGAGCTTTCGTTTCAGAGACAGATGTTACAGCTCAGTGTGAACAGATATTCAAGAATATTCAGGCTCTTTTGACAGAAGTGGGTTGCACATTTTCCGATGTGGTTAAGACGACCGTTTTCCTTGCCGATATGGCTTATTTCGCAGAGATGAATGAAGTCTATGGCAAGTACTTCCAAGCTCCGTACCCTGCACGCTCGGCTGTGGCAGTGAAGACATTGCCAAAGAACGGACTTGTGGAAATAGAGGTGATCGTCGTTAAAGCATAGCTCATGCTATCTTGATTATTAAATAGCTTTTCTATTATTACTATGACCTGCAAGACGAATACTTTAGGAGGCTTTGGGGTGGCTCTTGTTACTCCATTTACTTCTGACTATGAGGTGGACTATTCAGCTCTTGAGAAATTGATAGAGTTTCAGATTGCAGGAGGAGTAGACTTTTTGGTGACGTTGGGAACAACGGCTGAGACACCTACTCTTACAGAAGAAGAGCAGATCAAGATAGTTGCATTTGTACAGAAGGTAGTGGACAAGAGAGTCCCTATCGTTGTCGGTATGGGAGGGAATGCCACAAGAGAGCTTTGCAAGAAAATACGTCGTTTTCCTATGGAGGGCATTTCTGCAATACTCTCAGTGGCACCCTACTATAACAAACCGTCTCAAGAGGGGCTGTATGCACACTTCTCGGAGGTAGTAGAAGCATCTTCTAAACCTGTGATTCTGTACAATATCCCCGGTCGTACGGGTGTCAATATGCAGGTGGAAACTGTCTTACGACTCTCACAAGCGTTCCCTGACAAAGTCATTGGAATAAAAGAGGCTTCGGGATCTATTACCCAGATAGAGAGAATACTTAAACAACGACCGTCAAACTTTGCTCTTTTTAGTGGGGATGACAGCTCGACCCTCAGCTATATCTCTATGGGAGGAGACGGAGTGATATCTGTTATTGGGAATGCTCTTCCGAAAGAGTTTGGAGGATTGGTTTCTCTCTGTCGTCAAGGGAAGTTTGCCGAAGCTGCTCATGTGCAGCGGTCGTTGGTCGAGCTTTATGAACTCCTGTTCGTGGAAGGGAACCCAAGTGGTATCAAGAGTGCTTTACACTGCATGGATCTTATTGAGAATGTCCTTCGTTTGCCTCTTGTCCCTTGTACTCCGGTTGTTTATTCTCGTATTCGTCAGTTCTTGTCCCGGATGGGATATTGTAGAATAGACAATCCTTAGCTTCAAGTTGCGAGGCATCCTGTTTGAAACAAATGTGATGTAAAGCTCTTTTCATGTCGTGGGAAAGAGCTTTTTCTGCTGTTTTGTGATGATTTTACGTATGATTCCGGGGTTTTATTGCTTTTTTGTATCCATTGTTTCCCACTTGTAGAAAATTTGAGAATCGTCACTTTTTAGGGGCTCTTAAACAAATAGTTTTATCTATATTTGCACAGAAGCATCATCAATAGATAAATCCTCGCAATGCAGCAATGAATAAGAAGTTAGAACATTCCTTACAGTCAAGTGGAAAGAATCTTTTGCAGAAAAGAGAAATATTGGCATACCTGTTACGGGTAGGAAACTCTACCTTGACCAGTATCGCAAAGAATTTAGGATTGAGTCTGCCCACTACCAACAAGATTGTTATGGAGCTTTGCAAATCCGGCTGGATTGGGGATTGTGGAAAACTTGAAGCTGGTGGAGGAGGAAGACACCCGTTCCTATATGGCGTGAATGCGGATTGTGCGCATTTTTTGGGGATTGATTTCGGAGTCAATACCATCAACATTGCTTTGATGAACTTTGCCGGAGAGATTGTGGAGACATCCATGGAGATGCCTTTTCGCTTTGAGAATACAATGGAGTGTCTCCAGAATATTGTTGCGGAGATAAAGATATTTTTGGCTCGCCCGACTGTGGATCGAGATAAGATATTCAGTGTCGAGATCAATATGTTTGGTCGGGTAAATCCGGAGACCGGATATAGTTATAGCTACTTTAACTTCTTCAATGAGCCTTTGACTAACTATTTTAATGAGCACCTTGGCATAGAGACCTATATTGATAATGACTCAAGGGCGTGTGCTTATGGTGAATACATCACTCATTATGCTCCGATGGAGTCTAATATGCTTTTCGTAAATGCTGCTTGGGGATTGGGTCTCGGAGTTATCGTCAATGGTAAGCCCTACAATGGTAAGAGCGGATTTGCCGGAGAGTTTGGACACATCCACGCCTATGATAATGAAATCATTTGTCGTTGCGGGAAAAAAGGCTGTCTTGAAACAGAGGCTTCCGGAAGTGCCATACATCGAAAGTTTATAAACAGAATTCAGAACGGAAGTAGCTCTATTCTGCTTGCAGAAAAGAACTATTCTTCTGAGACAATAGAAAATGTATCGCTCGAAGAAATCTTGGAGGCAACTATAAAAGAGGATATCCTCTGCATAGAGATTCTTGAAGAGATCGGACAGGAGTTGGGAAAACATATTTCCGGATTGATCAATCTCTTTAATCCGAATGTTGTTGTTCTTGGGGGACTACTTTGTAAGACAGGAGACTATATCATACAACCTCTTAGAACAGCCATCCGAAAGTACTCTCTTAATATGGTCAACCAGGATACCACGCTCCGGAATTCACAACTCGGAGATATGGCAGGAGTCGTAGGAGCTTGTATGCTAGCAAGGCATAAAATTTTTACAGAAGGATTTTAAGGAGGTGCACACGTGTTAGGGCTTCTTCCCTATAATATCCGTAGAAGCAATGAGTCAGTATATTGTATCGGCAAGAAAATATAGACCTGCTACATTTAGAAGTGTGGTAGGACAGGATGCCTTATCAACCACTTTGAAGAATGCCATTACGGAAGATAAGCTTGCACATGCTTATCTATTCTGTGGTCCTCGTGGAGTGGGAAAGACTTCTTGTGCTCGGATATTTGCGAAAACAATAAACTGTACTAATAGGACTTCAGAGGGTGAGGCTTGTAACGCTTGTGAGAGCTGTAAGATGTTCAATGAACAGAGCTCTTACAACGTTATAGAGTTGGATGCAGCATCCAATAACTCTGTGGATGAGATGCGAAATCTTATAGATCAGGTACAAGTCCGTCCCATGACCGGAAGATATAAGGTCTATATCATTGATGAGGTACACATGCTTTCTTCATCGGCATTTAATGCTTTTCTTAAGACCTTGGAGGAGCCACCGGCTCACGCAGTATTTATTCTTGCTACAACAGAAAAATACAAAGTCCTGCCTACGATACTTTCGCGTTGCCAGACTTTTGACTTTAATCGTATTTCTGTTCCGGATATTGCTAACCATCTTGCTTATGTCGCCTCACAAGAGGGAGTATCTGCAGAGCCCGAAGCATTACAGACAATAGCCGTACATGCCGATGGTGGGATGAGAGATGCTCTTAGCATATTTGACCAAATAGCGGGCTTTACACAAGGAAATATCACGTACCAATCTGTTCTGGAAAATCTTAGGAAGTTGGATGAGGCTCTTTATTTTAGATTCTTGGCCTATGTCTTAAGAGGGGACTATCATCAATGCCTGCTTTTATTGGAGGAGGTTCTTGTCAAAGGTTTTGATCCTCTTCAGGTTATGACAGGACTCTCGGCGTTCTTCCGTAATGTATTATTGGCTCAAGACCCTAGAACGGCCTCCATGCTTGAAGTAATAGATAGTGTAAGAGGACGCTATATAAAAGCTGCACAGACTTGCTCCAAAGCCATGATTTGGAATTGTCTGAAAGTCTCTGTCGGCTATGAGGAGAAGTATAGACAGCTTTCCAGTAAAAGACTTTCTGCGGAAGTTGCTCTCATCAATATGTGTGCACAGAATAGTTCGGAACTAAATTCTTCTACAAACACACCTCCTCAGACAGATCAGAGAGAACCTTCCGGACGAGATACCTCGAGGAGTAATGTAGAACCAAATCCTGCACTGTCAACTTCCATATTGAGGGAGTCTCCTTCTCTTACATATAATACTCCCGTAACTCCTCCGCAAAAGCTTCAGAGGGAAGCCTATAAGAGCAAGTTTAGCTTCTCTATTTCTCATGCCAATCATAATGAAGAAAAGGAGCAGGAAAGTACATTGGAAACGGATCTGAGAGACAACACTTTTACAGAGGAACAGCTTATTAAGGCTTGGCAGAAGTTCGCAGGAATGCAGGATGGACGTATAATCCTTAAGAGAACTCTTATGGATTGTAGACCGAGTATCGGAAGTACTACCAAAGATGTCTGTGCTCTAACGTATAATCTTCAAAGCAAAATAGAAATAGAGCGAGTAAAAGATGAGCTTCTCATATTTTTACGGGAAGAGTTGTCCAATGACTATATCACTCTTTCCACGCTGCTATTGGATGGTCATAAGGATGCTATCCCGACGAAGATAGAAGATAAGTTGGAGTATTTTAGAAATATCGACTCGCGCTTTTCGGAAATAGAGGAATTGTGGAAGCTTGTGTTGGTGAGATAGAGCTTAGATGAATACTCTTACTATCCTTTATCTGCACGGTTTAACTTCTTCATATATGAGTTCTCGTGGTCGATTCTTGAGGGATCTTCTTCCTAAAGATCACATCCTTACACCGGACATCCCTCTTGATGCTCATGAAGCTCTGCATTTCCTTTCGGATATTGTGAATCGAGAGGAACCGGATGTGATTATAGGAAGTTCAATGGGAGGTTTTTTTGCTCATCAACTTCCGGCAAAGAAGAAGATCCTTATCAATCCTGCGTTTACAACATCTGAAGTGATGGGGCGTTATAAAGGACTTCGCTTGAGATTTTATCACGAGAGGTTTGATCCGGATGAGGAAGATTTTGAGGTAACAGAAGATTTATTGCTCTCGTACGTAGAGGTTGAGTCTGAGCAGTGGAAAAGAATTTCCGAAAAGGATATAGAAGCAACTTTCGGAATATTTTCCTTGCAGGATGAAGTTATAAAGCAAGACGATCTGTTTGATAAGTATTACAGAAACAAGATTTACATAGAAGCCATGCATCAGCTTTCTTATGAAGAGGTGGAGGCTTATGTTATTCCTGAGATTGAACATTTTAGATTATGCCAGAAATAGATATTCAACGAGCAACAAAAATTGTTCAGAAGATTTCCGGAAAAATTACTCCCGGACGACTCTTTGCCATACTGATTGCACTATTCTTACTTTGGCCCAGTGATGATAATTTGTACAATCAGATGAAGTACTATGACCAAATCAATGAGTTGGAGAGAGAGAAAGCAGAGTTACAAAAGCAGATTGCAACAGAGAAAGAGATGTTGGAGGAGCTACAGTTCGATAAGTCTGAGTTGGAGAGATTTGCTCGTGAGACATTTTTAATGAAGGCCCCCAATGAAGATCTTTACATCATAGACAGAGAGAAAGTGAAGAACTTATCAGGCTCGTAGATAACAATATAAATAATAGAGATATTCATGTCATCGGAAAAAAGAATGCCCAAAGGCTATATTGCCGTACTTTTAGGGACGTTCATTACAATGGGAGGAACGTTCCTTGTTTTTCTTGGATCTCAAAGCGGTTTTTTTATTTACACTTTTGGGGTGCTGTTACTATTGTTGTACTATTTTCTGTCCATTCCTAAGAGAGATAAAGATGTCTCTCCGACTAAACGACGTTTGCATCGTATAGGTTTTTTGGGGGCTGTGGCAATGGCTGTGGCTGCGTACTTTGTTTACACTGCATCGAATTTGTGGATGCTTTTATTCTGTATCGGTTCTGCGCTACATGCGTGGTATATATTTAGGGATGGCGTTAGAAGCTAAGCATATAAGATAGATTTCTTACCTTTGCAATGGTTGGTATTATTATTCTTTAATTCCTATTGAGCCATGAGTAGATCTGCAGATATTATATTTACAACAGAAAATGACAATATAAAAGTTCCGGGATTCAGGCGCCGTGTCATTACAAATTGGATTAGAGAAGTTGCGGAGTTGAAAGGTAAGCGTGTCGGGGAGATCACTTACGTTTTTTGTGATGATCGCTTCATAAGAAGACTCAACAAAAAAAGTCTCAACCATGACTATGAGACAGATATTCTAACATTTGACAACTGTGTAGACGATCTTCTCTTTGCTGATATTGTCATCAGTCTTGAAACGATTGATAGTAATGCCTCAATCTTTGGCGAACCTTCTTACCGGGAGCTTCTTCGTGTGATGATTCATGGAGTATTGCATCTTTGTGGGTATAGAGATGCCACAGAGGAAGAACAACAAACTATGAGACAGGAAGAAGATGCGGCTCTTGCCCTTCTTCCGGAAAAGTACGAAGATATCTGGACTAGGCGTTCTTGATATTAAAACGTTGCACGTTTTCGTGAACTTTCCCTCTTTCCCGATTCAATTTCAAGGAGAGGCTCCTGAACCTCCCGGATATGACAGCACATTTTTTGTGTTTTCTCTTGTCTTTCTATTGCTTCTTTTCGCCGTGATGTATGCGGTTCATCCCAACTACTCTCTTGGGAGTATCAAAGGAGCTTTAAGACTTAAGCCGCAAGATGCGCTGGGGGAAAATATATATGGCTTCTCCTTTGGGATGAAATTCTTTTTGGGCTTGCAAGGTTTTCTGCTGGCTTCTTTAGTCCTGTTTCTCTCCGTAGAGTCTTATCTTTCCGATCCTTTCTTCTCTACGTCTCGGTTCTTATTGATAGCCGCAGGGGCTGTCCTTATTTTTATAGTTTTTCATTGGATTATCAGGTCTGTTATAGGGGCTATCTTTATGACAGCAGAGACAAAGAGACTATGGCAGTTCCAGGAGTTTGTTCTGTTTACAACATGGGGAGCATTTCTATATTTGCCTTTTGCCTTATTCTTGAGCTGGAGTAGCAACAAAAGCAGTGCTATATGGCTCTTTTTAGCTCTATTTCTTCTTTACCGACTAACCTCCTTTTATAAGTCTTGGAAGTTAATAGAGTTTAATCTTCGTTATTCATTACATCTAATTTTGTACCTTTGCGCCTTGGAAATACTACCCTTTGTTGCTGTGTGGCAATTTATTCGTAGTATGAGTGTGTGATAATCCTAATCTTAAAAGAACAGGATACGACTTTAATGAGCGCAAAAATAAAAAGAATATTGGTGTCTCAGCCGGCACCGGTAACAGGAAAGTCCCCATATATAACATTGTCTGAGCAGTATGGTTTTGAGGTGGACTTTAAGCCGTTTTTCTCTATCCAAACGCTTGGAACAAGGGAGTTTCGTGATCAGAAAGTTAATATCTTAGATCATACAGCGATCATTTTTACCTCCAGAACAGCGATAGACCATTTCTTCAAGCTTACTCAAGAGTTGCGTTTGACAATGCCGGAAGATATGAAGTATTTTTGCCATAGTGCGGCTATTGCATCTTATTTGCAGAAGTATATTGTGTATCGCAAGCGCAAAGTGTTTTATCACGAAAGCGGGCAGGCGGCTCAGTTTCATGCTCTCTTGCTTAAGCACAATAAGGAGACTTACTTCATTCCCGGAATAGAAGGACTAAAGGAAGATATTGTTGCAGTATTGGATAGTAAAAAGATTCCTTATTCTACCAGTGCGATATACCGCTCTGTTCCTAATGGCTTTACAAAAGAAGAGATAGATGGGTATGATCTTCTCATATTCTTCAGCCCCAATGGCGTAACCTCTCTAAGGAGCAACTATCCTGAGTATAAGCAAAACAAACAGCTTCTTGCTTGTTTCGGGGAAGCTACTGCTTTGGCTCTTAGAGAAAATGGACTTGAAGTGAACATTGAAGCTCCGTCTCCAGAGTTCCCTTCAATGACTGCTGCTCTTGAGCACTACATTAAGAAGCATAAGTAAAACAGGTGTCCAAAGCTACATTCCCAAAGTCGCAACGTCTTTATCTTAATTCTCATAAAGAAAGGGTATTCTCTTCTCGTACCGGATTTGTAGCTTATCCTTTCAAGGTTGTTTATGCCTGTGGAAAAGAGATGGACATGCTTGCTCCCGTGGAACTGTTGGTAAGTGTTCCGAAAAAGCGGCTCAAGCATGCGGTAGACAGGAATCTTGTAAAAAGAAGAACCAAAGAAGCTTATCGTCTTCACAAGAACGAGTTGCTGGCTCAAGCCGAAAAGAGTTTCGGCCTTCTTGTTGCTTTTCTTTATATAGGAGATGGCATTTCCTCCTATTCTGCGATAGAGCAGGGAGTGAAGAAGGCTCTGCGGAAACTCACTGAGGTTTGTCGCTCTTTGGAACGAAAGGAGGAAACAGAATGATAAAGAAACTATTGGTGCAGATACTGCTTTTACCGATCTACTTCTATCGGAAGTGTATTTCTCCATATACTCCTCCGAGTTGTAGATTCTCGCCAACTTGCAGCACCTATGCCGTTCAGGCTCTTCGGAAGCATGGTCCGTTCAAGGGTTTATATCTTACCGTTCGACGCATCTTAAGGTGTCATCCGTGGGGTGGAAGCGGATACGACCCCGTACCATAGTCTTTTCAGGCGATAAAGATAATGCAATACATAGACAGCCATACACATCTATCGCATCTGCGACAATATGCAGATCGACCGGATTGTATGGCTCTTTTTGTAGTAGATCCCATACAAGAAGAGCTGCCTTCCGGCTCCAATTTCCTTACCATAGGCATACATCCGATGTCTCTTAGGCACGATTTGACCATAGAAGAGGGAGAATCCATTCTGCGTGAATACTTGCAGAATCCTAAGGGAAACAGTGTTGTGGCGATTGGAGAGATTGGTTGGGATAAACGCTCATCCATCTCTCTTGACGAGCAGACCGCATGGGTCGAAATGCAGTTGCGTATAGCGTCCGAGTATTGCCTGCCCTGCCTCTTTCACATGGTAGGTGGTTGGGACAGGCTGTTGTCTCTTGCATCCGTGAGAGGGCTCTTGCCCGATCCTCCTGCTTGGATTGTGCATGGGTTCAGAGGCAAGCAGATGCTTTTGGAGCAGCTTTATCGGGCGAGCATTATAGTCTCTCTCCGGGTCGTTCCAAGTGATCCCGGTATTCTATCATGGCTGAAAGAGAAGCCGTTCCTCTTGGAAAGCGATGAGAGCAGTCAGGACATCACGGATGTTTATAGTGTATTTGCCGAGGCTTTGGGCATCTCGATAGGGGATCTCAAGGCTCACATTTATAAAGCATTCCTTGCTAATATCCATATTTAACCTTAACTTTGTCCGAGTAAATACCTTATTGTGAATATTTTCATGTTTTTAGATCGAGGCGAAAGTCTTGGTCTAAATATTTTTTATACCTCATCCTTGTGGCGTGAGGTCTCAATATTTTGAAACAAACTTTATATTATGGCAGGATATACACTCCTTACGGAAGAAGGATACAACAAGCTTGTAGAGGAGATAAAGAAGCTCGAATCGGTGGACAGGCTTGATGTGATTAACCAGATTGCAGAAGCGAGAGACAAGGGAGACCTTTCCGAAAATGCAGAATACTCTGCTGCGAAAGAGGCTCAAGGGCTATTGGAAGCACGTATAGCTCAGTTGCGCTCCAAGTTGATGAATGCACGTATTGTGGATACATCTAAGATTGGTACGGACATAGTGCACATGCTGAATAAGGTAACCATAAAGAACAAAGCCAACAATGCTGTCATGACTTATACTCTGGTTTCGGACACAGAGAGCGACCTGCGTGCCGGTAAGATCTCCATATCCACTCCCATTGCTCAAGGTCTTGTAGGAAAGAAGGTCGGGGATGTAGTTGAGATAAAAGTGCCGAGCGGTACTGTAACATTCGAGATCATGAAGATTGAAATTTAAGCATACATATACATTAAGCCATATATACCAAGATGATAAATTTTGTTGAAGAACTCCGCTGGAGAGGTATGATCCATGACATGATGCCCGGTACGGAAGAACTCCTGATGAAGGAGATGACTTCTGCTTATGTGGGTATAGACCCTACGGCGGACTCTCTACACATAGGACACCTTGTGGGTGTCATGATGCTTCGCCACTTTCAGAGAGCGGGACACCGCCCCATAGCTCTTGTTGGAGGAGCTACCGGAATGATTGGAGACCCATCCATGAAAAGTGCCGAAAGAAAGTTGATAGACGAGGATACCTTGCGTCATAACCAGGAGGCAATACGCAAACAGCTGGCAAAATTCCTCGATTTTGAGAGCGATGCCCCTAATGCAGCCAAGTTGGTGAACAACTACGACTGGATGAAAGAGTTCAGCTTCTTGGACTTTATCCGGGATGTCGGCAAGCATATCACTGTAAACTACATGATGGCAAAGGACTCTGTAAAGAAGAGAATTTCCGGAGAGAGTGGAGAAGGGCTTTCATTTACCGAGTTTTCTTACCAGCTGATACAAGGCTACGACTTTACCTATCTTTACCAGCATGAAGGTTGTCGTTTGCAGATGGGAGGATCCGACCAGTGGGGTAATATTACCACCGGTACGGAACTCATTCGCCGGACATTGGGAGGCGAAGCATACGCTCTCACTTGTCCGCTTATCACCAAGGCTGATGGTGGTAAATTCGGGAAAACAGAGAGTGGAAACATCTGGCTGGATCCGAAATACACCTCACCGTATAAGTTCTATCAGTTCTGGCTCAATGTCTCGGATGCAGATGCCGCCAAGTATATCAAGATCTTTACATCGCTCACCAAAGAGGAGATAATGGCATTGGAAGAAGAGCAAGCGGCTGCACCTCATCTGCGTCCTTTGCAAAAGAGACTTGCGGAAGAGGTTACCTGTATGGTGCATTCGAGAGAAGCCTACGAGTCTGCCGTGGAAGCGTCTGCCATCCTTTTTGGAAATGCAACCAGAGAAGCACTTACCAAGCTGGACGAAGATACACTTCTTGCACTCTTTGAAGGTGTCCCATCTGCTACACTGCCCATGGATAAGATCAACGGGGAGGGTATCAACATATTGGATCTATTAGCCGATGAGGTTGCAATGTTCCCCTCTCGTGGAGAGCTTCGTAAGCTTCTAAAGAGTGGAGGAGTGAGTATAAACAAAGAGAAAGTAGAGAGTGAAGGGATGGTATTGACCTCTTCGGATCTTCTTGCCGGGAAGTATATCCTTGCACAGAAAGGCAAGAAAAACTACTTCCTTATCACTTTCGCTTAAACCATAAAGTAGAGGAGTCATGAATTATAAGAGAGTTATAGCAGCACTATTTGTGGTATCCGCTCTTGCTGTTGCTGCCTTGTTCGTCGGTTGCAAGAGTTCCTCTCCGCAAGAGACAGTCCAAACAATTACAAATGTGGAAGTATCACAGCTGGACAAACTATTGGAAGCAAATCCCAATATGCAGATTGTCGATGTTCGGACTAAAGCCGAGTATGATGCCGGCTTTATATCGGGAGCCATTCTGATAGATGTTACTCAGAACGACTTCCTGGAGAGAGCATTGAAGGTTCTTGATCCGAAAAAGCCCGTTCTTGTTTACTGCAGATCCGGAGGTCGTTCGCTCAGAGCTGCAAAGATGCTTTCTGCAAAAAACTTTACCATTTATAATCTGAATGGTGGCTATACGGCTTATGTCGCATATAAGAAGGGATAATAGCCGGATATTTTACGAGAAAATAAAACAGAGAATCGGGATTGTAATCTTTACGATCCCGATTCTTTTTTATCTCCTCTCTTGAATATCTGCCTCCTTCCAAGAACTATGCTAATAATACATTTACTGCTTTTATAAAATATCTATATTTGCAAAAAAGATAAAGCTTAATAACGAGGGCTGATTTCCAAACAATAGATGCTCTATACGTGCCGGTGTTGAAATTCCGACCGGAGAAATCGCCCCTTTAGTCTGATATTGCAGTATGAAAAAACTTCTTCTTTTACTTCTTTTCTGCCCCATGCTCTCCTTGATGGCACAGCACAACAGCTACAAGGTTTCGGGTCATCTCAAAGATCAGGCAGGAGAATCGCTGACCAATGCCATTGTTGTTTTCAAGAACATTCGGGATACAACACAGCTCTATCCGGCAGTATGTGATATTAAAGGATATTTTCGCCAGGAATTGCCACAAGGCAGATACCGCTTTCTGGTCTCTTATTTAGGGGAGCGTTACTATCCTCAAAACAATGCGGTAACCGTTTCAGAAAAAGAGGTAGAGCTGCCTCCGATCGTCATAAATTTGAGGTCGCAACAGTTGGACGAAGTGGTTGTTGTGAGCCGACGCCCGTTTGTGTCTTACAAAGGAAGCAATGCCGTATATAATCTGTCCGCCAATCCTGCTGCCGTGGGCGGAACTCTCTTGGATGGTATAAAGCTCCTGCCGGGTGTACAAGTGAATGAAAACAACAGCCTATCCATCTTCGGGTTTTACAATCTGACCGTTGCCGTCAATGGTCAGATACTTCGATTGTCAAATAATGAAGTGCATACCTATCTTGCTTCTCTCGGTATAGCCGATGTGGAATCCGTGGAACTCATCCGAAATCCAGGTCCTGAGTACGGCACACGTGTAGATGCAGTATTGAATATTATCACCAAGAAAAAGCCGAACGAAGGCTTTAACGCTTTTCTTTCTGCGGATATATCCTATCAGGCATTGCTGTCCGGCAACAGTCGTGTACGCCTTAATTATAACAAAGGAAATACAAGAAACTATCTTGCTTACCAATATTTCGACAATCGCCGAAAAGAGACACTGACAACATCCATAGGAGCCGATACAACCTCTGTAAATCCTTATCGGGGGCATGGTATCCAAATAGGATCGGAGTGGCAGGTATCTCCTCGGCATCTGATCGGGGTGAGAAGTTATCTTACCCTCTCTGACGAAAGATTGGAATACAATACCTCCAACAGGATAGATATGGATAGAAAAGTGGGAACGGTAAATCTTTTCCACTCTTCATCCGGGAAAAGGTGGAGCTGGAACAACTATGCGGACTACACTTTCAGCCTTAACCGTCGAGACTATTTTCACAACTCCGCCATCAACGGCGCATTGGAAGACCGGTATCATTACTTCAGGATCGCAACGGACTTCCTTTTCCGCTTCACCTCTACCATTAGTACTCAGTTTGGCGGTATCCGAAACGACAGCAGGTTTGACACCATGCCCCAAGACTCTCCCGATGGTAAGAGCAATGGCTATAAGGAGAGCAGCACTTCCGCTTATCTCTCTCTACGCTATCGCAAAGAGGCTGTAGATACTTATGCAGGGGTGCAACTCAACTATGACCAACGGGATAACCACTGGATCGGAATGGAAAAGAGCAAGGCGGATGCTTTCTTAAACTGGCAGCCTTACCTCTCTTTCTCTTACGACTTCTCCCGTAAGCATCGTTTTTCGACCATGTTGCAGACCTATTACAAACGCCCATCTTTCCGAGACCTCATGCCTTATGTCTCGTCCTCTTCGGGCTTTCTGTCGCGTGAAGGAAACCCTGATTTGAAAAACAGCACAAGATACAATCTCTCCCTCAGCTATACCTATTTGAGGGCGGCTATGCTGGAAGTGAGCCTGTCGGATGAGAAAAATCCGATCATCGAATACCTGAAGCCTCATAAAGGGGGCTATACTTTGGCTAAAACAAACCTTGAAAACAGCCGTTACTTGCGCTTTGTTGCCGGAGCACCGATACCTCTCATTTACCGGGAGAATGGTTTGCAGTGGTTTGCTTCAATCTATCTGGCATATCATCTTCAGCAGGATAGAGGTGTTGTGAACGCTGCGGATTACAATCGTCTGTTCAATGCCTACTATGTCCAACACAAGCAGTCTCTGAACCTGCCTGCCCAATGGTATTTCGATGCCGGGATTACCTATTACAGCCCTCTTTTTGTGGGAGTTTACAAGACAGAAAAACAGTGGTGGGTAGACTTTACTCTCAGCAAACGTATGGGCAGCTGGAAATTCTCCTTAACGGGATACGACCTTTTCAATACCAATATTGCCAGGGGAGAGATAGTGGGAATGAATACCCCGATCTCCTTTTCCAAAAACTGGCATAGCCCTAAGCTCACGTTCGGTGTGAGCTATACGTTCGGCAACAAAGAGCTTAAATCTTCTACCCGAAAGAGTGTCAATGGGGAATCTCGTCTGAATCAATCGGCAGACGAAGGTATAAGTGTCGGTTCCGGCAAATAGTAGAAGCACTATTCCGAAACAGGATAAAAAGAGATCTCAAGGCGGCTCCGACAGTGGAGTTGCCTTGAGATTTTTCTTTCTCCACTCTATTCGCTTCTTCTGCTATTATTAGCCCTGATGGCTGTGATGGCAGTGCTTCAAGCCGTAATCGGATGATAAAACAGTCGTAAACCGGTTAATATTTTTGTTTGTAAGTATATAGAAGTTGCTCCAAACCTTTTTGGGGTTCTTTTTCAAGTCTTGATGTGTAGCAATCGGAGTTTGAAGAGTGGAAGTCAGGGCTTGAATGATGGCAATCGTGCTTTGGTTTGGAGATGTGAATGCGTTGAGCGGAGAAAATGAATACGATAAAGAGAACTTTTGTACGCATTTATCCTCTTTTATGTCCGCACAGAAGAGAAAAAGGGGGAGGGGTGAGAGTGTGAGTATGGCTCTTTGCTTGTGATAAATATTCGTTATCTTTGTGAAAGGCAATGGCAGAAGAGCTAAAGCCTTGCAGGATAGAATTTAATTCACATACATAATCCATAGAAGATATCAGACATGAAAAGACTTGTCCTTATTCGCCACGGGGAAAGCCAGTGGAACAAAGAGAACAGATTTACAGGCTGGACAGACGTTGATCTTTCCGAGAAAGGCATAGAAGAAGCAATCAAAGCAGGTAAGGAGATGAAAGCTGCCGGATTCCGTTTCGGTAAGGCTTACACTTCATACTTGAAGAGAGCGGTGAAGACCCTTAACAATGTATTGGATCAGATGGATCTGGACTGGATCCCGGTAGAGAAGCATTGGGTGCTGAACGAAAAGCACTACGGTATGTTGCAAGGGCTTAATAAGGCGGAGACTGCAGAGAAGTACGGCGATGAGCAAGTACATATCTGGCGTCGCAGCTACGATATTCCTCCCACACCTCTTGACGAAAGAGATGAGCGTGCACCGCACAATGATCCTCGCTATGCAGGGGTAGACAGAAAGCTGCTTCCGCTTACAGAGTCGCTCAAAGATACCGTGGCTCGTATATTGCCATACTGGGAGGGTACTATCTTCCCGACTCTTAAAGAGCATGACGATGTTCTTGTGGCAGCGCATGGCAATAGCCTTCGTGGTATTATCAAGGTGTTGAAGAACATTTCGGACGAAGATATCGTAAGCCTTAACCTGCCAACGGCTGTGCCTTACGTGTTCGAGTTCGACGACAACTACAATCTGGTAAAAGATTATTTCATAGGCGATCCGGAAGAGATCAAGAAGCTTATGGATGCCGTAGCAAATCAGGGCAAGAAGAAGTAAAGATACTTTTATAGCTATCCGAAGCCATCGCAGAGCTGTTGCTTTGCGATGGCTTTTCTTATCTTTGTGTGGCTGTTTGTCGGCACTATCCGAAAAACCGAGTAGATGGAGAAAAAAAGTATAGTATCTGTGTTGGGGGCGTTGGGCAGAAGCTCTCGTACTCCTTTGGTGGTGTGGGGAGCCGTCTTGCTGTTTGCCTGCTTTAAGAAAATAGCAAGGGGGAAGTTTAACAACTATCGGATTTTCGAGAGGAGTTGGGACCACTTCCTGCAACATCAAGACCTGTATGCCTACTATCCGGCAGAGTATCACGACCGCTTCTTGTACGGTCCGCTCTTCACGTTGGTGATAGCTCCTTTCTCCATGTTACCGCCTGTTGCGGGTGTCGTGCTGTGGCTCATCGTGAGTACAGCCATGCTTTTCTATGCCATCAAGAGCATTCCCGGTCTCTCCATGTCCGGCAGGGCGGTGATCTTTTGGGTTACAGCCAATGAGCTGTTGCTGGGTCTTCTGATGGAGCAGTACAATGTCCTCATTGCCGCACTGCTGATTTTCTCCTATGTTTTCACTGTCAAGGAGAAGCCTTGGGCTGCTACGTTTTTCATCGCTTTGGGCTTTCTGACCAAGATATACGGCATTGCGGGGCTGTGCTTCTGGCTCTTCTCCAAGAAGAAAAAGAGCTTCCTGCTCTCCTTCTTCTTTTGGACGCTTCTACTCGGACTGCTTCCGATGCTTGGCGGATGGGATTATGCCGTGGAGCAGTACCGAAACTGGTTCTCGGCTTTGGGGGGAAAGAATACGCAGAATATGTTTGCTCTGATGCAGAACATGGGTCTGGTGGGAATGATTCGCAAGCTGTCGGGAGTCGAACAGTATAGCGACCTGCTGGTGATAGTGCCGGGGATGTTGCTTTTCCTCCTTCCGCTTCTTCGCTTCAAGGCTTATGAGAGTGCGCTGTTCAGGCGCTCGGTCTTGGCATCACTGCTGCTGTTTATTGTGCTGTTCAGCTCCGGAACGGAGTCCAACACCTATATAATAGCCTATCTCGGCATTGCGTTGTGGTGGATAGACAGAGACCGGAACAGCCGGTACCGTATATGGGATGCCGTACTGCTTACGGGAGCGATGATTTTCAGCTTTACCACCAGCGATCTGATGCCGAAAACGCTTAAAAATGAGATACTCCTTCCTTATGCCATAAAGGCTCTCTTCCCTTCGCTGATATGGTTGAGGTTGCAGCTCTCCCTGCTCTTCTCCTCTCGTTATCTGCTGAAAGAGAGAGCCTGATAGGGGTAAAGTGACGGCAAGAATATGAAAAAGGCACGTACCGGAGAGGTACGTGCCTTTTCTCTTATGTATCGGATGTTCCGAATGTTACTCGTTGTTGTTTCTGCGAGGTCTGTGTACGAATCGCTCTTGTCGTTCCGGTCTCTCTTGACGAGGAGGTCTGTTGTTGCCTTCGGGTGCTTTGTAACCTTCGGGTTTCTCCAACAACGCCTTTCTCGAAAGCTTGAACTTTCCGGTCTTTGGATCTATTTCGATCAACTTCACTTCTATTTCCGCTCCTTGTTGCAAACCGGTTTCTTCGATTGTTTCAAAGCGTTTCCAGTCTATTTCGGAGATGTGAAGAAGTCCGTCTTTACCCGGCAAGAACTCTACGAATGCACCGTAAGGCATCAGTGAGCTTATCTTTCCGGTGTAGACTTTATCCACTTCCGGAACGGCAGCAATAGAGTTGATCATCGCCAAAGCCTTGTCGATGCTCTCTTTGTTTGTACCGCTCACTTCGATGAGACCCATTCCGTCCACCTCTTCAATATTGACATTGGCTCCGGATTTCTCTTGTATGCCTTGGATGATCTTGCCTCCGGGGCCTATCACAGCACCGATAAGCTCTTTCGGTATGCGTAGATTGACGATGCGTGGAGCGTGTGGCTTGAGATCTTCTCTCGGTTCGGTGATCGTCTCCATGATCTTACCCAAAATGTGCATACGTCCCTCACGTGCCTGTGCCAGCGCATTTTCGAGGATCTCATAGGATAGACCGTCCACCTTGATGTCCATCTGTGTTGCGGTGATACCTTTCTCCGTACCGGTTACCTTGAAGTCCATGTCTCCCAAGTGGTCTTCATCGCCAAGGATATCCGAGAGTATCGCATAGTTTTGACCCTTGTTCTCGGAGATAAGTCCCATGGCAATACCACTGACAGGGCGAGTAATGTTTACCCCTGCATCCATAAGAGCAAGCGTTCCGGCACATACGGTAGCCATGGAGCTGGATCCGTTACTTTCAAGGATATCGCTCATCACACGCACGACGTAAGGATAGTCTTTCGGTATCATGCGTTTGAGTGCACGGTGAGCAAGGTTTCCGTGTCCGATTTCTCTGCGTCCCACTCCGCGTTGAGGGCGAGCCTCTCCTGTGGAGAACGGAGGGAAGTTGTAGTGTAGCAAGAATCTTTCCTTGCCGTGGAAGAGTACATCGTCCACCAGTTTCTCATCACTCTTTGTTCCGAGCGTTACCGTTGTAAGCGATTGGGTCTCTCCACGTGTGAAGATAGAGCTGCCATGAGGTCCGGGAAGGCAGTCCACCTCCGACCATATAGGACGAATGGTGCGCGTGTCTCTACCATCGAGACGCTTGCCTTCGTCAAGTATTGCACGGCGCATAGCCTCTTTCTCTACATCGTGATAGTAACGAGCGATGAGGGGAGCCTTTGTTTCGAGCTCTTCTTCTGTGTATTGAGCCTTGAACTCTTCCACTATCGCTTCAAATGCTGCTGCGCGTTCGTGCTTGGACGATCCGCTTACAGCCACGGCATAAACTTTGTCGTAAAGATCTGTTCGTACCTTTGAGCGCAACTCCTCATCGTGCTCTTCGTGGCAGTATGTACGCTTTTCGGTTGTGCCGCAAGCCTGCATAAGCTCTATCTGTGCCCGGCATTGCGCTTTGATCGCTTCGTGTGCAACCTTTATGGCATCCAGCATTTCTGCTTCGGATACTTCGTTCATTTCGCCTTCGACCATCATGATATTGTCGAGCGTTGCAGCCACTACCATGTCGATGTCTGCGCTTTCGAGCTGTTCAAAGGTCGGGTTGATAACAAACTTACCATCTATTCGTGCCACTCTCACTTCGGAGATCGGGCCGTTGAATGGTATGTCTGAAACGGCAAGAGCAGCAGATGCAGCCAATCCTGCAAGTGCGTCCGGCATATCTACGCCATCGGCTGAGAAGAGTATAACATTAACGAAGACTTCTGCGTGGTAATCGTCCGGGAATAGAGGACGAAGGGCACGGTCGATGAGTCTGGAAGTTAAGATTTCGTAGTCTGAAGCCTTACCTTCACGTTTGGTAAATCCTCCGGGAAAACGACCGAAAGCAGAAAACTTCTCTTTGTAATCTACTGAAAGGGGCATAAAATCAACGCCCGGATTGGCGTCTTTTGCAGCTGTCACGGTGGCCAACAATACGGTGTTGCCCATGCGCACCGTTACCGAACCATCTGCTTGCTTGGCGAGTTTGCCGGTTTCAATGACAATCTCTCTACCATCAGCCAGCGTGATGGTTTTTGAAATAGGTTGAATCATACTTGATTTGTTTATTTAATCTTTTATCCGCTGAATTATCGTACAAATGTAGCTAAATATTTGGTCTCCACCATGTATCGGTATCATTATTTCTGTTTTTGTACTCTGTTTCACGGTTTGTTGTGTACTATTTTTTGTGTTTCGGGGGAAAAAGGAAAAAACGAACCCGAAAATCTCCTCTCCGAATGGTGATTTTTATATATTCCATACCGATGTCTCCGGCTTATTTTTGCCCTTCTCTATTTTGATCGGAGGGGTCGTTTTCAGAGGGGTGCCGGATTTGTTAAATCAGCTCGTTTTATTAACACAAATTTCGATTTCTGTTAAGCCAAAACGCTAAACGAGCATATTCTTTCGGCTTAACGTGTTTAATTTTTCAACGAACACGTTTAGTGATTTCATTAAACACGTTNAAACGAGCATATTCTTTCGGCTTAACGTGTTTAATTTTTCAACGAACACGTTTAGTGATTTCATTAAACACGTTTACCGGATTCGATTAAAGTGTTTAGCTAAAACGATTAAAACACTAACAATCAATCGTCTACGTATTTTTGCCCTAAAATGCCCCTGAAAAGGCAAATTTCTTTATTAGGAAACGTTTACAGGAATAGATGTTAAAATTTACACCTATTGACGCGAAAAAGCCCCATCAAACGGACTGAGAAAAAATTTTTTGCGAATTCGCAATGGTTTGTAAGTGTCTTGTTTGTAGTGAGTTATGGGTTTTCGTCTGAAAGGAGAGTGTGAGCAAGAGAAATTTTGAGTGCTTCCGACGCAAAATTTTGGAACTCCGTTTTTATATAAAAGCTCCCGAAAAATGCCCCCTTTTTATGCTTCCCTTTATTCTTTTTGCTGTCACGGATTTTCACTTTATATAGCAAACACTATGGAAAACAAGAATTTTTGTTAGCTTTGCACATAAACCGTCTAAAAATGCCATTTGCATATGCATAAGATCTTTTACACTCTTTTCTTAATGCTTGCGCTATCTTTTTGGGG
This sequence comes from Porphyromonas canoris, assembly GCF_000765975.1. Taxonomy (NCBI): domain Bacteria; kingdom Pseudomonadati; phylum Bacteroidota; class Bacteroidia; order Bacteroidales; family Porphyromonadaceae; genus Porphyromonas; species Porphyromonas canoris. The sequence continues at coordinate 95,449 of NZ_JQZX01000015.1, read as the reverse complement.
CGTGGAAGCACAGACAAAAGTGGAAAAACATACAGACACAGGCGGAAAAAAGTCGCCGGGAGTCGTCTATTCACTGCCTGAGACTAAGATTCGCCTGCATCTGCTGGTGGAGAAGAAAGTCTCTACTCCCGGAATCTACGCACGTTTCTCCAGACAACATTTAGGCTTAGAGGCTGTTTCGGTAGCCCGTACTCTGTACGAACTAAAGGGTATCCGGCTTGAAACCTATGGTGTACCCGATAGAGACAAGGTGTATCATGTTCAGTTCAAAGAGGGTAGCGTGGCTCCTTTTGTGATGCTGACGGAGGACGGATTGCTTTGTGCCATCAACACGGAGTACACTCCCAATGAGATACAACCGTTTGCAGAAGAGATTCGCAAGGCGGAAGAGGCAAATGTTCGTCGCTCCGAGCCATCGTTCTCTCCGGAATATCTGCAAGCCACATCCCCTCGAAAGCGAGCAGAGATTGTCGCTCGTGAGATACACACACTGAGAGAAGCGCGCACTTCTATCGTTAGTGGCGAAGCGGAACAGTCTTTTCCCGATGGGCAGGCATTGAAGTTGGCATTGGATAATATCAATGCTCAAGAGAGAGCGTTATCCGAGCTGTTTACAGGCTATACTACTTCGACGCTCGAACGGATCACCATAGATAACCTCTCCGGTGACTCTATATCCAACAGTGTGGCTTTCAGATTTTCCGAAATGGAGGGTGTACTGGATAAGGAAGATCTTTCCGGCGAACCGATCTATATGGGTGTGAAGATAGAAGATCAAGCTCCTGCTCTCACCCCGAAAGAGGCAGAAAAGGCGGAAAAATCGCTCAAAGGGATTGTCTATAATCGTCCCGGACGTGTGGAGATTACCCTTAGGAGAGATGGTAAGATACTGTTGCAAGAGAAGGTATATATCGCTCAGCTCGGAACGAAAGAGGCTTTGGCTCCGGCTCTTTTCAATAACAAAAAGCACGCTCCTGCCGTTATCCGCCTCACTTTCTTCCCTGCAACGGGAGCACTGGAAAGGATCTACGAGCAGTGATGCCCTCTTTCTTTCTCTTTCATAAATGAAAAAATCAATATTTATAAACTTATAATCCAATCACTTAATTTCAATGGGACAGAACGTAAAGCAAAAAACAAAGCATCCTAATGGGCTTATAGCGGCAGCTCTGGCGAACATGGGAGAACGCTTTGGTTTCTACACGATGATGGCTATCCTTGTACTCTTCTTGAGTGCAAAGTTTGGCTTGGCTGAAGATGAGGCAGGACTTATCTACTCTTTCTTCTATTTCGGAATCTACGCATTGGCTATAATCGGAGGACTTGTAGCAGACCGTACTCGTAACTACAAGAGAACGATCATCATGGGACTTGTCATGATGACTGTCGGATACGGTATGCTCTCTATTCCTACCACAATCACACAGGACTCGAAGACCATTATGCTCGTCTTTACCTGCGTGGCTCTTTTCGTGATAGCCCTTGGTAACGGTTTCTTCAAAGGTAACTTGCAGGCTCTTGTAGGGCAGATGTACGACAAGTCCGGCGTGGATAGCAAAACACGTGATGCGGGTTACACCATCTTCTACATGTTTATCAACATCGGTTCTATCTTTGCTCCTTGGGTGGCTCCTGCTGTTCGCTCCTGGTGGTTGAAGATTCACGGATTTACTTATAACGGTCAGCTTCCCGAGCTTTGCCACAAGTATCTCAACGGAGAAACGCTTTCGGACACTGCTGCTGCCAACTTTACAACATTGGCGGGAGAGGTATCTTTGAATGGTGCACCTGCCGATCTTGGTTCTTTTGCAGCGGAATACTTGCACGTTTTCAATACCGGATTCCACTACTCTTTCGGTGTTGCCATCGTGGCGATGCTTATTTCATTTGCCATCTTTATGCTTAACAAGAAGAAATTTCCGGATCCGGGAACTGCTGCGGTTAAGCATGACGGAAAACCTGCAGAGCCTGTTCAAGAGATGGATCCTGCAGAAGTACGTCAGCGTATAATGGCTCTTGGTGCTGTTATGCTCGTTGTTATCTTCTTCTGGTTCTCATTCCACCAAAACGGTTTGACGCTTACATTCTTTGCTCGTGACTTTACGAAGCTCGATCTGTTCGGCTTTGCCTTAGAGCCTGAAATGTTCCAGAGTGCGAATCCATTCTTCGTGGTTACTCTTGCACCTATGGTCTTGGCGTTCTTTGGCTTGTTGGCAAACAGTGGTTACAACGTAAGCACCCCGATGAAGATTGCCATCGGTATGGGACTTGCCGCTATCGGTTTCATACTTATGACCATGGGATCTTTCGATCTTCCATTGTTGTCAGAGATGAAAGAGATGAGCACCGAACAACAAAACTTGGTTAAGGTTACTCCTTGGTTGCTTATCGGTACATACTTTGTTCTTACTGTTGCAGAGTTGTTTATCTCTCCGCTTGGTTTGTCGTTCGTATCTCAAGTGGCTCCTCCAAAGCTTCAAGGTTTGATGCAAGGTATGTGGCTTCTTGCGACAGGACTTGGAAACCAACTCCTATTCATTGGTGCAATCCTCTACAAGAACGTTCCTCTATGGCTCACATGGTCGGTATTCGTTGTAGTATGTCTGATCTCCATGGTGATTATGTTCTCTATGGTAGGTTGGTTGAACCGAGTAACTTCTCAAAAGAAATAATTGATCATCCGGATAGATGCTTATCCTGACACATAACAGAGGCAGTAAAGCCTTACGGTTCCGTAGGTGGAGCCGTAAGGCTTACGCCGTTTTTATGAGTGTCGGCAGGGTTGTAACCATAGGAACTCTCCATTTGTCTGTTGCCGAAAGACTGTTGCAAAAGTCTCGGAACACCGTTTCGGCAGCTGTTCAAGAGTTCCTTCCCGCCATCAAAGAGCCTCTCTGTGAAGAAGAGGAACAGGAAAAGAGCATGGAGATACTCTGCACAGCATCTTTCGTAAACGAATCGGACTGTAGCACTGCTACCGTCTCATCATATCCATACCCACTTTTCGGCTTTTGTCGAAAGGTGGGTATTTTCTTATCCTATGTTTCACAATGACAAAGCAAGAGTATAGAGATTTCCCGGAGACCGCTTCCGAGTTGGCGCAAGAGATAGTTGCCGGTAGACGTCTTCGGAGTATAGAAGAAGTAGAAAAAGTAATAGAAAAGTATCCCATAGAGGAGCTTTATGAAGCGTGTCATACCATAACCCGGACGCTGCATGGGGACGGATTCGACACTTGTAGCATCATCAATGTAAAGAGCGGTAAATGTCCGGAAGATTGCAAGTGGTGCGCCCAGAGTGCGCACTACAATACCGGATGCAAGACATACCCTATACTCTCTCCCCAAGAGTGTTTGGAGCAGGCGCTGCATAATAGAAACAAGGGGATCAAAAGGTATTCACTCGTAGCAAGTGGCAGGCGTCCGAGCATGGTGGATACACTTCGGTATGCCGCCATATACAGGGAGATCCGAAAAGCCGAACCCTCTTTGCATCTTTGCGCATCGCTCGGATTGGCTACGGAAGATACCCTAAAGGTGCTTCATGAAGCCGGTGTTACCACTTATCATTGCAATATGGAGAGTGCGCCGTCCCACTTTATCACACTCTGTTCCACGCATACACAGCAGCAGAAAGAGGAGACCATTGCCGCAGCCCGAAAGGTCGGGATGAAAGTCTGTTCCGGAGGAATCATCGGCATGGGCGAGAGCAGACGACAGCGTATAGAGTTTGCTCTCTATCTCCAAACGCTTGGAGTGGAAAGCATACCCATCAATATGCTCCAGCCGATACCGGGAACACCGCTTGGAGATACCGCACTGCTCTCTGCCGACGAACTCCTTTTGGCGGTGGTGATTTTCCGTTTGGTCAATCCCACAGCCTACCTTCGCTTCTCCGGCGGACGTGCACAGATGGATAGAGAGACACAGAAAAAAGCACTCTATATCGGTATTAACTCCGCCATCACAGGCGATTTACTCACAACCACTGCATCTGTTACGGACGAAGACATGCTGCTCTTCCGGGAGATGAAGTACGATACTAAAGCAGAGACAACATGGGAACGATGAACCATTTATGGCAGGAAAGACTCCGCTGGGACAGGGATCATCTTTGGCATCCTTACACCTCAACCATAGACCCTTTGGAGGTTTATCCGGTGGTTTCAGCCAAAGGAGCTACCATTACGCTTGCGGATGGAACAGAGCTTACAGACGGTATGAGCTCCTGGTGGGCGGCTATACATGGCTACTCTCACCCGGTACTGGTGCAGGCTCTTCAGGGTCAGGCAGAGACGTTGAGCCATATCATGTTTGGCGGATTGACGCATGAGCCGGCTGTGGAGTTGGGCAAACTCCTGTGCGAGTCGGTATTGCCCAAAGGGATAGATACCATTTTCTATGCCGACTCAGGCTCCGTAGCCGTGGAGGTTGCCATGAAGATGGCATTACAGTATCAGCATGCCAAAGGGGAGCGACAGCGTACACGATTTGCGGCACTCTCTTCCGCTTATCATGGCGATACCTGGCACGCAATGTCCGTATGCGATCCGATCACCGGCATGCACGGGCTCTTTGCCGGAGCACTTACACCTCAATATTTCCTTCCGCAACCTTCCATCCCTTTCGGAGGAGCATGGAGCGAAGAAGCGATACGCCCTCTACAAAATCTCTTGGAAGAGAAAGGCGAAGAGATAGCCGCTCTTATCCTTGAACCGATAGTGCAGGGAGCAGGAGGGATGTACTTCTACCATCCCGAATACCTGAGACAGGCAAGAAGACTCTGCTCTCATTTCGGCGTACTGCTGATATTCGACGAAATCGCCACAGGCTTCGGGCGGACGGGCGAGATGCTTGCCGCTTATCATGCAGATGTGTTGCCCGATATTATCTGTATCGGCAAAGCCTTGACGGGAGGGTGCATGACGCTTTCCGCAACGGTAACCACCAAAGAGATAGCGGATATTATCTGTTCCGGAGAGGCGGGTTGTTTCATGCACGGGCCCACCTTTATGGCAAATCCTCTTGCCTGTTCGGTTGCTCTTGCATCTACCCGGCTGCTTCTCTCCAAACCATGGAGGGAGAGGGTCAAAGAGATAGAGCAGACACTCCGAAGCGAGCTATCCTCTCTTGCCGACCTTTCCACCGTGAAAGAGGTACGCTGTCTCGGTGCCATCGGAGTGGTAGAGATGAAACAGCCGGTAGATATGAAGCGGCTCATCCCGCAGTTTATCGAAGAGAAGATCTGGGTACGTCCGTTCGGCAGGCTCGTTTATCTCATGCCACCATTCATGGCGGTTACGGACGAGGAGCTGTTCAAACTGACCTCCGGACTCTCTAAAATAGTAAAGCAAAATGCAGTACAGCGATAGAATAGATGCCTTGAAAGCAGCAGGCACTTATCGTAAAATTCCTCAACTTAAAGTGGAGGGGAAATACGTATGGGCAGATGGTAAGAGGTATATCAATCTTGCCGGGAACGACTATCTCGGTATCTCCACCGATACAGACCTTAGAGATAAGTTCGGAAATCGGGTATTGGAGCTGCCTTTCTCCTCTTCATCTTCTCGTCTGCTCACGGGCAACTCTCCCGAACATGAGGCTTTGGAGGCGGAGTTGTCCCGGCTCTATGGCGGAAAATCCGCTCTGCTGTTCGACAGCGGATACCATGCCAATCTCGGCATTCTGCCTGCACTCTCCGATGATAAAATGCTCATCCTTGCGGACAGGCTGGTACACGCCAGCATCATAGACGGTATAAGGCTCTCCGGACGGGAGTTCCGCCGTTTCAAGCACAACAGTCTGCCCGACCTCGAAGCCCTTCTGCAACGCTTCGCTTCCGAGTTTGAGACCGTATGGATCGTGGTGGAGAGCCTTTACAGTATGGATGGAGACTTTGCTCCCTTGACCGATATTGTGGCTCTCAAACAGCACTACCCGCAGCTCCGTATCTATGTGGACGAAGCTCATGCCGTGGGTGCAACAGGCGAGAAAGGGCTTGGCTGTGTCGAGGATTTGGGGTTGTTGGATCAGGTGGATATTCTCATCGGAACCATGGGAAAGGCTCTCTGCAGTGTCGGAGCGTTTGCACTTTCCGGTGCGGAGGTGCGCGAGCTGTTGGTCTCTACCTGCCGACCGCTTATTTTCTCCACGGCTCTTCCTCCTGTCTGCACGGCATGGTCGCTTCATGTGGTGCGTCATCTCTCCGGTATGGATGCGCAGAGGGCGCATCTTCACCGCCTTGTTGCTCTGCTGAAAGAGCGTACCGGTCTGCCTCTCTCCTCTTATATCGTGCCGGTTCATGCCGGAAGCGAAGAGCGTGCAGTACGGATGGCAGAGGAGTTGAAAGCCGCCGGTTTCTTTGCTTTACCCATACGTAAACCGACTGTTCCTCCCGGTGGGGAGCGTGTCCGACTCTCTCTCTCGGCAGCTCTTACCGAGCAGGAAGTGGAGCTTTTGGCGCAAACTATTGTAAGGGTAATGCAGACCGCCTGATATATATCGCTTTAGAGAAAATGTTTTTGACACTATCACAAAATATTTTAATCACCTTAAAGAGTTTCGATGAAGCCGAACAGAGTTGTAAACCAAGCACCGGTTGGTGGAAATCACGCTTTGAAAAGAGCCAACCAAAGCTTGATTTCCACTCTTCAAAGTTCGACTTCAAGTTTTTAATCTGTTTAGAGAAGAAAACAGAGCCGTTCGGCACTTTTTCCGAACGGGCTCAAAGAAATTTATAAAAGGAACAGAAACAAGAGATCACAGAGATGAAGATAAAGCAGATCACGACTCCTCACTCCGGCAAAGCCCTTCTCTACTTCGGGGGATGGGGCTCTACGCCTGAATCAGTCGGGCATCTTTCCCTGCCGGACGGGACGGATTATTTTGCATTTTACGACTATCGGGAGGTCTCACCCGAAGAGCTGCCTCCGTTGGAGCGGTACGAAGAGATTGCCGTAGTAGGCTGGAGCATGGGGGTATGGGCTATCTCCGTCCTGCGAGAGTATCTGCCCGACAGAGCAAGGCTGATAGCCGTGTGCGGTACGCCTTATCCGATGCACGACGAATGGGGCATCCCGGATGAGATATTCCGCGCCACACTGACCAACTTGGACGAAATGAACAGAGAGCGATTCAATAGACGAATGTGCGGAGGGCGTTCTCTCACGGCTCTTTACAACAGCTTTGCTTCTCGCTCTACGGAAGATCTCAGAGAGGAGCTTACCTCTGTTTTCGAGCATCAATCCTCTCGTCTTGCCGGCATAGCTTCTCGATACGCTCCTGATAAAGCTCCCTCTCCGTTCCATCGGGCTTGGATTGCCGAGAAAGATCTTATCGTTCCCACCCCCAATCAGGTCAGATATTGGAGCCATGTAGGTGTGGATGCCAAGATTATCGAGGGCGTGGGGCACTATCCATTCCTCTCTTTCCGGAGTTGGAACGAACTTATTTATCCCTTGGCGGATACGAACCGATGAATAGCAGCAGTAACATAGACAAACAACTTGTGCAGAGACGCTTTGCCAACGCTCTGCACACCTACGATAAAGAGGCTTCCGTGCAGCAGCAGATTGTCCGGCACATTGCCGAACTGCTTCCTGCCTCTCTTCCGGACGGGGCTATCTTCGAGGTGGGATGCGGTACGGGATTTTTGAGCCGGGTATTGGCGGAGCGTTATCCTCTGCATCCGCTTCTGCTCAACGACCTCTGCCCGGAAGTGGAAGAGAGTCTGGAGGTGTACAGCGAGTTTATCCCCGGCGATGCGGAGCTTCTAAACTGGCACAACGATCTTGCAATGGTGGCATCGTCATCGTGTATCCAGTGGTGGCACCAGCCGTTGGGCTTTTTCTCCAAAGCATACGATGCGCTCAAGAGAGGCGGCGTGCTGCTCTTTTCGACTTTCGGACCGGAACAGATGCACGAGCTTAAATCCATCTTTCCCCCGGCTACACTCTCTTACGATACCGTTTCTGTTTTGCAGGAAGCCATGGAGCAGGCAGGGTTCAGGCATATCTCCATCCGTCGGGAGAAGACCACGCTCTACTTCGACTCTTTTCTTCTGCTCTTGAAACACCTCAAGCAGACAGGAGTAAACGGTATCCGGCAGGAGGAGAACCTTACCCCGGGAAAGATGCGAGAGATGGAGGAGGCGTACAGAAAGGCTTTTGCCAATGAGACAAACAACTTCAAGCTCCCCCTTACCTATGATGCAATATGGGGTAGAGCCGAAAAAATATAATCCGACCAGATGAAATATTTTAAGTGCAACGGCATAGACCGGCTTTCGGATCTCCTGACAGAGAAGGTCTATTTCGTTTCCGGCATAGATACAGACGCCGGGAAAAGTGTGGCAACCGGTTTGCTTTCCAAACAGCTGCTTTCGGAGGGCGTCAGGAGCCTTACTCAGAAAATGGTGCAGACCGGTGTAACCGCTCCGGTGGCAGAGGATATTGTTACCCATCGCCGTATAGAGGGGCGTCCCTTGCTGGATGAAGACCGGAATGGGAGTACCTGTCCGCTTCTGTTCAGCTACCCTTGCTCTCCGCACATGGCTGCTTCGAGGGACAGAAAACCTCCGATAGATACCGCTCTTATATCGGATGCAACGGCGAAGCTGACGGCTCTTTGCGACTGTCTTCTCCTTGAAGGAGCAGGCGGACTCATGGTTCCTCTCACGGAAGATCGCCTTACAATAGACTACATCGAAGAGCAGAAGATCCCTGTGATACTGGTTGCCACTGCCAAGTTGGGCAGTGTCAACCATACGCTTCTCAGCCTCGATGCTTTGAGACAAAGGGGGATAGCCGTGCCGCTATTGGTCTATAACAGACACATCGCAACAGATTGCGAGATCACGGAAGAGACACTCAGATGGCTCTCGCAATACCTTTCCCGGCACTATCCTGATACCATACTTCTGGAGATGGAGAGCATCGTTCTGTGAAACGGTATATTATAACTACTTTTGTATATAACATTACGTAAGAAATGAAACATAGGACAGAGTATAACAGAATGGGAGTCAGAGCAATCCTCGGCTCTGTTTTTCTCTTCTCCATAATCCTTTCCGGGTGTGTCAGTCATAAGAAAGCGTTGGAGCGGAAAGAGCAGCTGCATTACAAGAAAACCTATCACTCTCCCAAGCGAGAGATGCGTGCGGCATGGATTCAGACCGTTCACCAGGGGGAGTATGCACGCATGAGCGTGGAGGAGATGCAGCAAGACTTCTTGCGAAAGCTGGATAAGCTGCAAGAGCTTCGTTTCAATGCCGTCTTCTTTCAGGTTCGTCCGGAGAGCGATGCGTGGTATCGGAGCCGTCTGGAGCCTTGGAGCCGTTTCCTTACCGGCGCTCAGGGTGTTGCGCCTTCGCCTCTATGGGATCCGATGCGCTTTCTTATCGCGGAGTGTCATAAGAGAGGAATGGAGTTTCATGCGTGGATCAATCCTTATCGTGCCGCAGCCAATGCTTCTATTCCTCTTGCTCCGGAACATCCCTATTCCCGTAATCCGGAGTGGTTTGTGAGGTATGACAATCAGCTTTTGTACAATCCGGCTCTTGAGCAGTGCCGTCGGCACATCTGTTCGGTGGTGGATGACATTGTCTCCGAATACGATGTGGATGCCATTCATATGGATGACTATTTCTATCCATACCCTAAGCCTGGTCTTCCTTTAAGGGATGAAGCTTTTTTTCAAGCAGACCCAAGAGGTTTCGAGAACATCGCAGACTGGCGGAGGGATAATGTCAACAGGCTTATTAAAGAGATCAGCACCACCATTCGGACACGGAAACCATGGGTGAGATTCGGTATCAGTCCTTTCGGGATATTCCGAAACAAGCGCACGGCAAAGATGGGTAGCGAAACCAACGGACTGCAAAACTATGATGACCTTTATGCGGATATTCTGCTCTGGGATCATGAAGGCTGGGTGGACTATATCGTTCCGCAGATATATTGGGAAATGGGTCATTCGGCGGCTGACTATACTGAACTGGTTTACTGGTGGGGCAAGAACATCAAGCATGCTCACTATTACGTGGGACAAGATATAAAGCGTACCATGAACAAGCAACAGCTACACCCGAAGCTCTCAATGGCTGCGGAGGTGGCGCAAGGCAATGTAATGTGGCCAGCCAACGAGGTACTCTGGAATACCGGAGGGGTTCAAGATCTGCTCAAGAGGGAGTATTACAGCCACTATGCACTTATTCCGCCTTACACACACATTGCCGGTGATGCTCCGAAACAGATACGAGGCATCAAAGCACTCTGGACAGAGCAAGGCTATACCCTTACCTGGCTTCCGGACGAAAGCTGTGAGGGACTTCCTTCTGCACCTCACTATTATGTGGTTTATGCCTTTGCCGGAAAGGAGAAAATCAATACTTCCGATCCTGCACATATTGTGGCAGTCTGCCGAAGCCCTTACTACATTCTGCCATACAGGGATGGCAAAGAGAAGTTTACCTATGTGGTTACTCCGGTATCCCGTATGCACATTGAGGGTAAAGGGGTGAAGATTAAGGTTAAACTCTAACCCCGATCTTATTCAAAACTATGAGTAAAACATTACTGACCTATCAAAGAAGAGTCTCATCTCCCGTAAGAGTGGGAGATATTACTATAGGCGGCGATGCCGATATCGTTGTCCAATCCATGGCAAGCGTAGACACCATGGACACGGAGGCATCTGTCGCACAAGCCGGACGTATAGCGGATGCCGGCGGACAGCTTGTCCGTTTTACGGCACAAGGTGTACGCGAAGCCAATAATCTGAAAGCCATCCGTGACGGACTGCATGAGAGTGGCTACGATCTGCCTTTGGTGGCGGATATACACTTTAATCCGGCTGCCGCTTATGCTGCTGCCACCACGGTTCAGAAGGTTCGGATCAATCCCGGAAACTTTGTCGATCCTGCCCGAAAGTTTATCTCCGTCGAGTACAGCGAGGAAGAGTATGCGCGAGAGTTGGCTAAGATAGAAGAGGTATTCGGTAAATTCCTCGACATCTGCATTGCCAACGGAACGGCTATCCGCTTGGGAGTCAATCACGGATCACTTTCGGATCGTATCATGACCCGTTTCGGAAACACACCGGCAGGGATGGTAGAGAGCTGTATGGAGTATCTTCGTGTCTGTCAAAAGAAGTCGTTTCACGACGTGGTTATCTCCATCAAGTCGTCCAATACGGCAGAAATGACCACCACAGTGCGTCTCCTGGTAAAAAGAATGGATGCGGAAGATATGCACTACCCGTTACATCTTGGCGTTACAGAGGCCGGAGACGGAGAAGATGGCAGGGTAAAGAGTGCCGTAGGTATAGGTTCTCTGCTTGCCGATGGTATTGGCGATACGATCCGGGTATCTTTGAGCGAAGAGCCGGAAGAGGAAATCCCCGTGGCGGAAACGCTTGTCGCTTGCGCCAAAGCGATGGAGGAGGACAGCACACCCATATATATCTATGGAGAGGATGCGATGAGTTCCCCTCGCATAGCGTTGTTGCAAGGCAAGGTACACCCTGTTGTCGTGAGCCGTTGGCACCCTTCTCTTTTGACGCTTTCGGCTTCGGAGCAGCCCGACTATATTTTAACCGAAGGAGACATGGCAGATGTGCCGTCCGATTGGCAGGATAAAATCCTGAACCATAAGGATGGATACCGGGCGATGAACTGGGACGAACTCTTGAATATGCCGGATGAAGCCCTCTCCAGACTCTCTTCAAAGGATATACTTCTCGTTTCTTTCTATCCTCCGACAGTTGTCAGAGTACTCAAAGCAGCAGAGTCGCGTCTGAAAGAGCTGGCTCCGAACACTCCTCTCATCGCTCGTCTTGTGATGCCTAAGCAGGATCGGGGCAAACTCTATACGGAAGCAGGCTTCTATCTTGGCGGTTGGTTGCTCTCGCGTAACGGTGCCGGCTTGATGATGGATATAGCCGGAGAAGATCATACGCACCTCTCTTTCTCTCTTCTTCAAGCGAGTCGTCGCCGCATTACAAAGACCGAGTACATCTCCTGTCCGGGGTGCGGACGGACGCTGTTTGCATTGCAGTCCACCGTTGCGCGTGTAAAAGCTGCCACCGAACACCTTAAAGGACTGAAGATAGGAGTGATGGGCTGTATAGTGAACGGTCCCGGAGAGATGGCGGATGCCGATTACGGCTACGTTGGAGCCGGTCCCGGAAAGATAGACCTCTATAAGGAGAAAAACTGTGTGGCTAAAGGTATCCCTCAAGACGAGGCTGTGGAAAGACTTGTACAGCTCATTAAAGATTGTGGAGACTGGAAAGATCCCGACTAAACAGATGAAACAACAGACCATGAAACTGAACATAGAAAAGATAAGGGCAGACTTTCCTGCACTTGATACAACCGTTTACAACAAGCCGCTTGTCTATCTCGATAATGCAGCCACTACACACAAACCGAAGAGCGTCTTGGATGCCTTGACGGACTCTTATACCCACCGGAACGCCAACATTCATCGGGGAGTGCATCGCTTGAGTCAGGATGCCACAGAAGCGCACGAGGCGGCTCGTACCCATATTGCCTCTTTTCTCTCTGCACCTTCAAAAGATGAAGTGCTCTTTACTCGCGGAACGACCGAAGGTATCAATCTTGTCGCCTCTTGCTACTGCGAGAAGTTCTGTAAACCGGGTGATGAGATCCTTGTTTCCCGTATGGAGCATCACTCCAATATCGTTCCATGGCAGATGGCAGCGGAGAAAACGGGAGCGGTTGTCAAGGCTGTGAATGTTACGCCGGAGGGTTTACTCGATTTGGAACACCTTGCTTCTCTTCTCGGCGAACGCACCAAAGTGGTCTCTCTTTGCCATGCTTCCAATGTGTTGGGTACTATTAACCCCATCTCCCGAATAGCCCAAATGGTTCATGCCGCAGGTGCTATTCTCGTTGTGGATGGCGCACAAGCCGTTGCGCATACTGCGGTCAATGTGCAGGATTTAGGAGCAGACTTCTATGCCTTTAGCGGACATAAGATTTACGCTCCTACCGGTATCGGCATCCTTTGGGGCAGGTCGGATTTGTTGGAGAGTATGCCTCCGTATCAGGGAGGAGGCGAGATGATCCGTACCGTCTCCCTGGATCACGGCACCACTTACAACGACCTCCCTTTCAAGTATGAAGCCGGAACGCCCGACTTTATCTCCAGCGTTGCTCTCAGCGAAGCGGTCAGGTATGTCGAGGAGATAGGTTTTGCGGAGATAGCAGCATACGAAAAAGAGCTGTTGAACTATGCAACGGCACAACTCACAAGCGAGATTTCCGATGTTCGTCTCATAGGTACAGCTCCTCAAAAAGAGGCGGTACTCTCATTCCTTATAGGGGATCTTCACCCGTTCGATGTGGGGACTCTTCTTGATAGACAAGGCATTGCCATCCGCACCGGACACCATTGCGCACAACCTCTGATGCACCATCTCGGCATAGAGGGAACGATGCGAGCCAGCTTCTCGTTCTACAATACAAAAGAGGAGATAGATGTTTTCATCCACGCTCTTAAGCGTGCGGTGGATATGCTGAGGTAAGGAAGAAAAAAGGATTAAAAGAGCGAAAGAGATTGTCCGAAATATACTCCGGATAATCTCTTTTCTTTTGCTCTTTTGGGGTAAATAAAAAGCCTTTTTGGTGGGAGCTTTTATATAAAAACGGATAGCCTGAAAACGATTCCGAAATCCTCTTCTCCGAACCGATTTCAGACAGAAAAATTTTCTTTATACATCTAAGACGCTATATCTCAACCGGATAAGAAAAATCGAGAATTTGGAAAAATTTTTTTCTCAGTCCATTTCATGGGGCTTTTTCGCGTTAATTGGTGTAAATTTTAACGCCTATATCTGTAAATAAATCCTAATGCAATTTTGTGCTCAAAAACAGCAAAAAGAGGACAAAAAACCGCAAGAGGCTAATTGTCAGTATTATAAGTAAAAATTCTAAACACGTTAATCGAAACCGGTAAACGTATTAAATGAAATCGGTAAATACGTTTATCGATTTCGGTTAATACTTTAAGCCGACAAAATATACTGCTTTATCGTTTTGAGTGAACAGGTTTCGGAATTTGTGTTAATAAAATAGCCAAAATTTAACAGTTCGATCGTGCTCTGAAAACGACCCCTCCGATCAAAATAGAGAGCAAGAAAAAAGCGGGCATTTCTCGGTATGGAATATATAAAAATCACTTTCTTCCGCCGGCATAAAACGGGAGGATTTTTTCTCCACTCTGTTTCCCAAAACAGTCTCCTGCTTTTACCTTTTTTTCTTATCTTGCCACCATGTTAGGGCAGAGAGTGGAAAAGTGCTCTCCGATGCCTTTATATACACCACCTTTACAAGAATATTTTCCATGAAATCCAAGTTGATATTTTCTCTCGTTACAGCCATTCTCTATCCCGTACTCGCCGGAGGACTGGCTTATCTCTTAGCCTCGTTGGCTCGTGATCAGGGTGCGGACACTCCAAGTGCAGGTATGTTGCGAGGTTTTCTGCAGATATTCTTGTCGATATTCTTTTCTCTTGTTCTGTTTGTCGTGAGTCTGCTGCTTTCCAAACGCTGGTTGGATAGTTATGTTCCCGCTTTCATCGCACCGCTTATTATTCTTCTGATTTATTGGCTTGTCGGTACTGTTCGAGAGGTTATAAAGAGTAGGGGTACCCCTTATGTGGAGTATTATGAGAGCGGTGTCCTGAAAGAAGAGGGCAGGAAGAGAGGTCTTTATGGCGAAAGAATCGGAAAGATAAAGCAGTATAGACCGGACGGCTCTTTGGAAGCTGTGGAAACGTACAGAGAAGGTACGGTGGATGGAATGTGTCGTTACTATCATCCCAATGGGCAGCTGTGGGCAGAGGGGGACAAAATACCGGTGGATAAAGGGACCTATTGGGATCATATAGAAGTAGGAAAATGGCATTATTACAGAGAGAATGGCGAACCGGATGATGTTCGGAGCTATTCCCAGAAAGGTGTGCCCAAAAAGTCCAAAGCGTATAAGCTTTACAAAGATTCTGTCGGTCTGATACGCCGGATAGGAAGCAATGACTCTTTCTCCGGAGAGATGGATATGGTGCCTGTCGTCGAGAGCGGTATGTTCTTTCCGAGACACTACAAAGGGGCTGTGGTAAACGGAATGTTGAATGGCAATATTCGGATATACTGCAATACCGATGAGGGTTTTGTGCCGGTTTTTGAAGGCAGCTTCAAAGATGGAGAGCGGCATGGAAAAGTGAGACGATTCTATCTGGACGGACAGCTGGAAATGGATGGATACTATCTCAACGGGCTGTTGGAGGGAGAGTTGATCTATTACTATCAAGATCCGTCCGGTACTCAGCCTCACGGACAGATAGAGTACAGCTGCTATTACAATAATGGTGAAAGGAACGGCACAGCACGTTGGTACGAAGAGGATGGTACGCTCTCGGAAGAGGTTGAGTTCAGAAATGGTGTGCGTCACGGCATATCCCGTATTTACAATAAAGACGGATCTTTCGAGGAGTATATCTATGAAGAGGGCGAGCGGATAGAGGAGGAAGATTAGAGAAAGATTGTCGCGGAGTTGTCCTTGTGCCGGTCGGATATAGCCCGAACCGGATGGAACCGTATCGCAGATGTGTAAGATCTTCTTAAAGAAGAGCTATCCAACAGAGAATCAAAAAACTATTATTAACTTTGTACCATAATCTCTTGGAGGAGGATAGAAGAAAATCCGGCTCCGGGAAGCACCTTACGGAGAGACACTAACAGGGGTGCTGCTTTTAGATTTGGTATGAACAAAAACTATGGAAGTAGGAAGAGAATGAGGCTGGGGCATACACTTCCCAAACTTCTGCTTTTTATAATCTTTACAATCACGATCTCCATGCCGGCTCTCGCCATAAAAGTGACGGGAAGGGTATTAAGTGGCGAAGGAACAAAAGCTCCGCTCAAGAGAGCTTTACTCGTGATTAAGGGGTCTTCTTTGCGAACCATGACCGACGGCAACGGGGTGTACGAGATGGATCTCCCTGTCGGTCGTTACACTTTTGTGGTCTCTTATGTGGGGTTCAAGCCGGAAACACGTTTGGTTAATATCTCCGGAGAGTCCGCCGTAACACAGGATTTCATTCTCGAACCTCTGGATATCGAGATAGAGGAAGTGGTAGTAACCGGAACAGGGACAGAGCACAGACTCAGGAATGCACCGGTTCAGACGGAGGTAATGACCTCTCGAATGCTGAAGACATACGCCGGTAGGAGTTTGAGTGATCTGCTTTCGGGGTTGAGTGCTTCGTTCGACTTCTCTTCGTCGGATATGGGTTCGGGGATCTCTCTCGGCGGTTTGGGCAACGCTTACATCCTGATCCTCATAGACGGGAAACGCATTCACGGAGATACCGGAGGGCAGAACGACCTTTCGATGATCTCTGTTTCGGACATAGAGCGTATAGAGTTGGTCAAAGGTGCAAGCTCTTCTCTCTATGGCTCTGATGCCATGGCAGGCGTTATCAATATCATAACCAAAAAGAACTATCGAACAGCTCCGCTGATGCTTGAAAACAGCACCAGAGCAGGCTCTTATACCGATATACGGCAGAGCAATATGTTGTCTTTCAAGGTGGGTGCCCTTACTTCTGCCACACGCTATGCCTATCAACACACCGACGGATGGCAGAACAGCTCTCAAGAGCTTTACCGTAACAAACTCTATGAAGGCTCTACAACGCAGACGGTAAGCGAGTATTCCAATCACCGCATTCAGCAGGATTTCGAGTATCAATTCGGGAAAGATCTTCTGCTCTATGCTTCCGGGATGTACTATTATAAGAAGCTGCTTCATAAACCGGGCGCACCACGCTGGCGGACGTTCCACCCATTCTATCGGGATATGGCGGTAATGGCAGGAGCGCAGTATAGGTTGAACGACAAGAGTATGCTCTCTTTGGATGCCTCTTTTAACCGCCATGCCTACTTCTATTCTTACTACGAGCGGACGATGGATGAGTATTTCCGTAAAGAGATGATAGATGGCAAAGAGGTGCATGTACCGCATCACATCTTTTACTATCCCGGTCAGGAGAGTCGCGAGAGCGATCAACGCCGTTGGCTTGTACACCTTAAAGGGGTATTCGATCTATCTTCCAGGCATAAACTTTCCGCCGGTGCGGAGTATATCGGAGAGCATCTGATAGCTCCTCGAAGGCTTATCACAGACCGGGTTTGGACTTATACGCTCTCTGCTTATGCGCAAGACGAGTGGAATGTAATGCCGGATCTGAATGTAACGGCAGGTGTTCGGCTCGTGGGGCATCAGGCTTTCGGGATGACGGTTACACCCAAGATTTCGACCATGTATAAGATTGGCAATGTCAATCTTAGAGCTACATATTCCAATGGATTTAAGGCTCCCACACCGAAAGAGCTATATTACTTCTATGAGAGAGCCATGATGGGCAAGTTGCGTGTATATCTTGGAAATCAGGAGTTGAAGCCTCAACGCTCTCACTTTTTCTCCGGTGGGCTGGAGTACAGAACACCTAAAATCACGGCAGGAGCAACGCTTAGTCATAATCGGGTCAAGGATATGATTGCGCTTGTAAGGGTTCCGATTCCTCCTCAATACGGAAGCGATGAAGGCTCCGACTACGATGGCGCGATGCAGTATATCAATATGGAGAGTGCCGTGATTACAGATCTTGATCTCTCTTTCACCGTTCGTCCCATCCGCTCACTTGCCATAGGAGCAGGATACAACCTGCTTAGTGCACGGGCGCATCTCATCAACAACGAAGAGAGTGAGAAAGCAGGCAAACCCGTATTGGAGCATAGAACAATAGATGGAACGGCAACGCATCGTGCCAATATCCGTGCCACATGGGATAAGAAATGGGGAGACTATGCTCTCGGAGTGGGTCTGTATGGCAGAATACAATCGGAACGCTTCTATCGTGAGTACGGCAATGCTCCGGGCTATATGCTTTGGAGGCTCAACACGACGCATACATGGAAAAACGACCGAACAGGGCTGCTCTTTGAGGGATCCGTAGGTATAGATAACATATTGAACCATTACGAGCGTCATCCTTACGGCTATAACTATGGTACTACATCGCCCGGACGAACATTTTATGCCGGGCTGACCATAAGATGGGGCAAGGCTCAACGCAAGATGAGAAACTTGAACAGTATGATGGAAGAAGAGTAACACAATTACTTTATACCGAGAATAAATAGGAATACTAACATTTAACTTTTACACAGATCGTTATGAAACCATTACGTAATCTTTGGGCAGTGATGCTTTTACTATCTACAGCCCTCTTGTTTTCCTGTAAACAAGATGCTCCCGATGTGCCTCAATCTCCTGTTAAATATGAGAAGAAGCACAACACAGCCATTCTTCTTGTAACATTTGGCTCTACTTGGGACGATCCTCATACAACTTACAAGGCTCAGATCAACCAGTTCAAGAAGGAGTTTCCCAATACAGACATTTTCTTCTCTTTCACTTCAAAGACCTGTATCAACCGCTGGTATGCCGAAAAGAAAGAGCAGTTTATCACACCGGATCTCTATTTGAAGTCTTTCATTGACAAGAACTACGAAAATGTTTACGTGCAAAGTCTTCACGTCATACCGGGAGAAGAGTACATGCTTCTCAGGGACGGATATGTGAAGAGCCACTATAACTTCATCGTACAAGACCTTAAACCGGAAAGAAAACCTGCCGTTTGCGGTAAAGCTCTTCTGGTATCGGACGAAGATATTGAAAGTGTCGGAAAGATCCTTGTAGATGCTTTTGCCGAAGAGCTGAAAGCCGGTCATGCGGTGGCTTTCATGGGACACGGCAATCCGGTATCCGATTATGATCATGCCAATGCTTCTTATATCAAGATCGAAAAGAAGATGAAAGAGTATGCCAAGAAGACCTATAACAATGAAAATGTTTTCGTTGGAACGGTGGACTATCCGGCTATGCTTGTGGACTATGTTATGGATGGTCTGAAAGAGTCGAGCTGTAAAACAAAGACCGTTTACCTGCATCCTCTTATGTCTATTGCCGGTGATCATGCCAACAATGATATGCAAGGCGAGTACGATAAAGATGCTCCGGAAGACGAACAGAGCTGGAAAGTTCAGATAGAAAAGAAGCTTGGCTGGACCGTGAAGACCGTTACAAAAGGACTTGGAGACTATCCATCCATCAACGCTATCTGGATAGGTCATCTTAAAGATGCCATCAAAGACGCAGAAGAAGAGCAATAAGGCCTTTTTCTCACAACCGGTAATATAAATTACTTACAGGCAAAGCGGCCGCAGTGAAGAGGGTTACCTCTTACTGCTACCGCTTTGTCATGAAATACCAAATATGATGTTCAAGCAAATTGTTATAACACTAATCATTATTCTTTCCTGTGCAGCCACTGCTTTGGCACAGGATACTACGGCAAAAGGATACGTAATAGATGCCGATACGAAAAGGCCTGTCGAAGGCGTTGTCATACGTGTAAGCGGAACACTTGCCAGGGCAACAAGCAACAGCAAAGGCTATTTTGAGATACAGCGAGTCCCTTCGGATGCGGTATTGAAGTTTAGTCATGTCAGCTATCTGGCACGTACAATCTCGGCGGCAAAGCTATCCAAAGATCAAACCGTAGCCCTAACATCTTCAATGGTGAATATAGAACAAGTAACTGTTACAGGCACCGGAACACACAGACGAAACAAGGATGTTCCCATTCCGGTTACTGTTTTTACAGAAAAAGATCTGAAGAGACAAAACATCACCAATCTGAAAGAAGCTTTGCTCAAACTTATTCCATCCGTGACAGAAACACCTCTGGGAAGCATGGGATCCGTCATGACATTGAATGGTTTGGACGATAAATACATCCTTTTCTTAGTGAATGGGCAGAGACTCTTAGGCAGTGGATCTTCTGCTCCGGACCTTAGCAGAGTCAATCTTTCCAACGTTAAACGGATAGAAGTATTGGATGGAGCCGGTTCGATGATTCACGGATCGGATGCCATAGCAGGAGTAGTAAACATTATCACGAACGATATTCAGTCCGGAGTGGAGTTGGCTCTTAGCTCTTCGCTAAAAGATCACGGACGTCAGACCTATTCGGTTAATTTGGATGCAAAAGAGGGAAAATTCGGAAGCTATACTTCTTACAATAAACAGCTTACAGATGGTTGGATTCTTAATCCAATGGAAGAAGACAAAGAGGGTAAGCTTGTTCCCACGACCCGAA
Source organism: Porphyromonas canoris (assembly GCF_000765975.1). Lineage (NCBI taxonomy): Bacteria > Pseudomonadati > Bacteroidota > Bacteroidia > Bacteroidales > Porphyromonadaceae > Porphyromonas > Porphyromonas canoris. The sequence continues at coordinate 75,200 of NZ_JQZX01000015.1, read as the reverse complement.
TGGCGGTTATGGCATCCACAACTCACACGCTTTCTCAGCGTTTTACGTATGATTTCATGAGAGGAATGTCCCTGTATGCCGAAGGCTCTATTTCTCGTTTTATCCAAAACAGACCGGAGATGATCAATGGAACTAAAACGTCATACAACTACGATTTAGAGCATAAAAACGACTCTTATGCCTTTGGCGGACGATACGCAGTATCTCCAAAACTCTCTCTCTTTGCCGATTATTACAGAGATCACTACACCAGCTCTTACAACTACTTCCTTCCTGTGGGCAAAACAATCCGTCCGGGAGACAGTCAACTGCGTGTAGAGACTCGTTGGCACAAGGCATCCTTAAAAGGGATATACAATCTCAATCGCCAACACAAACTATCCTCCGGCATGGAGTACACCCTCGATGCGCTGGACAACTACTTCTCCACTTCGGACAAACTGAGAGAACCCGTAAGTACCGGAGCATTCTCTTTCTATGCTCAAGACGAAATGCGTTTTTCAAGAGCCTTTCAAGCGGTTGTCGGAGCAAGGGTTACACGCCACGATGTTCTCGGAAGCTATGTTACTCCGAATGCGGCAGTGATGTACACATTAGGGGATTTGAAGTTTAGAGGATCGTATGCATCCGGATATAAGACACCTTCTCTGAATGCCATCTACACCTTCAACGTTAATAAAGATGGTACTCTGACCATTGGTGATGAGTCTTTACGCCCGGAACGCAGTCAGTTTTTCTCTGCCTCGATGGAGTACGCAACTAATCGTCTTGCTCTATCTCTCGGAGCGTATGCCAACTATCTCAGAGATAAAATAGAGCTTGTGGCTTTTGAAGTAACTCCGGAAGAGTTGGCGCAATATCAAGCCAAGTATGGACCGGAAGTTACTCAAAACGTGGTGCGAAAGCGCAGTAACATAGACCGTGCAAGGGTTATGGGGCTCAAGGTTGGAGCAAAAGCATACCTCGGAGCCGGATTCATGTTGCAGGGCGACTACTCTCTTGTCGATGGCAAGAATCTGTCTGCGAAAGAGGGTGAAGACGACAGGCTGGACAAAACAATCCGTCATGCCGGAAATGTCTCCGCACAATGGACGCACTCTTGGGGTGGATACCATCTGAACGTAAACCTTACGGGAGAGTTGAGAGGACCTCGTTTCTCTTCTATTTATTCTCCAAGGATAGGGGATGCACCGGGTTATTCGCTTTGGAATATCAATACAACCCATACTTTTGAACTGGGTAAGCTGATACTGATGCCAACGGTAGGTATAGAGAATATCTTCAACTATGTGGACAATCGTCCCGGTTATCGTCATTATCTTAACGATAAAGGCAAAGGAGCCACAACGATGTCTCCTTATGCGACCATTACTCCGGGACGGACTTACTACCTCTCTCTCAGTGTAAGATTCAAGCAGTAAGGGAGGCATAGAGATTTAGACCATTCTCGGAATGGATCGGAGCGGGGATCGGATATGTATGGGGCATATATATTTCGATATCCGCTCTTTTTTTATTTCCATTACTCCCGGGTGTCTCTGCTTATGATCCACTCGGAGAGTGTAAGAGAAGGATGAAATGAATAGGTAAAAAAAGCAGACTGAACGCTTATATTGTTTCATCCGAACAGGTTAAGAGGTTAAAGTCAGGGTTTGATTTGTGGAAATCAAGCTTTAGGATTTGCAAATCAAGACTTGAATGGTGCCGTTCAAGGTTCGGTTTTTGGCAATTGGGTCTTGATTTCCAAGATTGTACGTATTTAAGACAATTTTTTAGAGTGATAAGCCGATTTTGTGAATGGGTTTAAGTTTTAGTCGGACTTGGCAGAAGCAAAAGAAGTCCGATATTGTGCATATTTTTGTAACCTTTTAATTTATAATTGTTTAGTGTCTGTTTTGGAAGATAGAAATGGGCAAAATCTGCCCTTAAACAATCATCCGGCAGGCTTGTTTCTTTCTTTCGTTATTGTTAAATTTGCGTAGACCTTCGCAGGGATGGGTTACCCTGCGTTCTAATATTGATGGCTATGCATAATAAACAAACTTATTGCGTCATACTTGCGGGAGGAGAGGGAAACCGATTCTGGCCTTATAGTCGCAAGAGTATGCCCAAACAGTTTTTGGACTTCTTTGGTTTGGGTGAGACACTTCTTCAGATGACTTATCGTCGCGTTTCAAAATCTTTTTCAACGGAACGGATTTTGGTTTCTACCAATATCAACTATGTGCAGATCGTGCAGGAGCAGCTCCCCGAACTGCCTCTCGAAAATATCATCGTAGAGCCGTGCCGCAGAAATACCACAGCCACGTGTGCGCTGGCAACTCTTCATCTGTTGAGTAGAGATAGAGATGCGAAGATCTGCTTTGCTCCATCGGACCACTTGGTATTGGATCACGACCTGTTCATAAAGACGATGAGGCAGGCATCTGCATACATTCACGAAAACGATAATGCACTACTTACGATAGGCATTGCACCCTCTCGTCCGGATGTCGGATACGGCTATATCCAAGTGGATGGTAAGGGAATGCCGGAAGATCCACTGGGTCATGTCTTCAAGGCAAAGACATTTACCGAGAAGCCCAAGGCAGAGATAGCGAGAATCTTTATCGAGAGCGGAGAGTTTTTCTGGAACTCCGGGATGCTGTTCGCAACCGGAACAGTCCTCCTCCAATCCCTTAGAGAGTATGCGCCCGAACTGATGGAGCGTCTAGAAGGACCGGACAAAGAGAGTCTGGCGCCCTATGGCACTCCCGATGAAAATGCCCATGTGGCAGAGACCTATCCCTATTGCCCCAATGTCTCCATAGACTACACGGTATTGGAGAAAGCGGAAAATGTACACGTCTTGGTGGCAGACTTCGGATGGGCAGACCTGGGTACATGGGGATCTGTCTACGAGATCGGGGAGAAGGATGCACGGGAAAATATGACACTGCATGCTTCTGTGCTGGAAAATGAGAGTCGTCGCAACCTCGTGGTGAGCGATACTCCGGGTCGTCTTGTGGTGATGCAAGGTGTGGAAGATCTGTTCATCGTGGAGAAAGATGAGGTTCTGCTCATCTGCAAACGAGGCGAAGAGCAGAAGTTGAAGCAGCTTCACTTGGCGGCGATGTCGAAAGGAAAAGAGTATGTATAACCTTATATAGAGAAGGAGAAGCTATGAAAAGGCTGTTTTTGACCGCATTGGTCGTTCTGCTTGCCGTTGCAGGCTTGTCTGCACAAGAGAGTATGGAAGTGATGAAGAGCTATGAAGGGGTCTACTCTTCCCCTCAGATTCCGATACAGCTCCATGTCTCCGTACGAGGAGAGCAGCTCACCGCTCAAGGTACGGGGCAACCCTCTTTCGAGCTGACCTATATCTCTCCTGCCCGATACGAGAACAGGCAGGCCGGGATCGTGATAGAGTTTGTTACGAAGGAGAATAAGCTCATCATGGAACAGAGTGGTATGCGCATAGAAATGACCCGATCCGCTGCCGGTTCTGCTACAAAAGTGGTGGTAAAGCCCGAAGTGCTCGACACTTATGTAGGGGTATATGGTTCGCCGAACTTCCCTGCAAAGATTACGATAAAGCGTACCGGCAACGACCTTACGGCTCAAGTGACATCGCAACCCACGGTGGCTCTCGACTGTAAGAGCGAACGTCTGTTCGTGAATGCCGCTTTGGGACTTGAGATAGAGTTCTTCCCGAAAGAGAAGAAGCTCGTTTTGAGACAGATGGGACAGACTTTGGAGATGAAAAGAGAAGAATAGCAAGGTACAAGCATGAGATATATCATGATGGTTGTGGCTGTTGCAGCCACATTTTATTCCCTTACTGTTCAGGCGCAGGATACTACTATCCTCCGCCTGAACAGGTTTTTGGAGATGGTGGAGCAGGAGGAGATGGTGATGGGAAATATTTCTGTCTTCCATTCTGGAAAGGAGATCTGCTCCAAGGCAATGGGGTTCAGAGATGTGGAGCATGGGGTAAGGGCAGATTTGGAAACACGTTATCGTGTCGGCTCTGTAAGCAAAACCTTCTGTGCGGTGGTGATACTGCGCCTTGTGGAAGAGGGCAAACTCTCTCTGCAAGACAAGTTGAGCCGTTTCTTTCCTGCTGTTCAAGGCTCCGAAAATATCTCCATAGAGCAGATGATGAGGCATAGAAGCGGTCTGAAAAACTTCCTTGAAACTCCCGACTATATCCACTGGAAGCAGCAGGTGCACACGAGAGAACAGCTGTTGGATCGCGTTAAGAGTGTCGGCTTGTCGTTCGATACGCCCGATGCAAAAGTGGAGTACTCCAACAGCAACTATGCCCTTTTGGCAATGATAGCCGAGCAGGTCTCCGGAAAGAGCTATTCCGCACTGGTGCGAGAGTATATCACTGATCCGCTGGGGCTTTCCGCTACTCGTGCAGAGGGAAACATCGAGCCGAAAGAGAATGAAGCGCTCTCTTACCGTAGAAGTTCGGAGTGGAGCTTTGCCGGCTATACCGACAGCTCCATTCTGCTTGGTGCCGGAGATGTGATCTCCACGCCAACGGAGCTGAACAAGTTCATTTCTGCCTTGATGAGCGGCAAGCTTCTATCTTCAGCCTCTTTGGTAAAGATGTTGGAGCTGAAAGAGAAATACGGCATGGGGATATTACCGCTCTATTTTAACGATAAAGTGGCTTACGGACATACGGGAGGTATAGATGGTTATGCCTCTGCGCTCTTCCATTTCCCGGACTCCGGCTATTCGTATGCCTATACATTCAACGGCGTGCAAGAGGATCTTTCGGTCGTTGTTGCTGGTCTGGTGAGTGCCATATACGATATGCCGTGGCAAAAGCCGCAGCCTGACGATCCTTCTACCTACTATCGCTACGAGGGGATATATGCTTCGTCCGACTTCCCTCTGCCCATATTCATTGGTGTACAAGAGGGTAAGCTCATGGCACAAGCACTCGGACAGTCCTCTTTCCCTTTAAAAGGTGCCGGCAAAGGGGTATTTGTCTTTGTCCCGGCTGCAATAAGAGTTATCTTTGAACTGGAGAAAGATGAAATGCTATTCCTGCAAGGAGGTTTCCAAATCAGGATGAAAAAGATGTCTAAATAACCATAAAAACAGAGCTGCTGTATGAAAAAGAAGAAGATTGTGTTCTTAACCGGAGCCGGAATGAGCGTAGAGAGCGGTCTTGAAACATTTCGAGATGCCGACGGACTCTGGGCAAAATATAGAATAGAAGATGTATGTACTCCGGAAGCACTGCGCCGAAACCCCGATCTTGTCCGTGAGTTTTATAACATGAGACGGGAGGAGATCGCGAAAGTAAAGCCTAACGGAGGTCATCTTGCCATAGCTGCGTTGGAAGAAGAGTACGATGTCGTTGTGGTTACTCAGAATATAGACGACCTGCATGAACGTGCCGGCTCCACGCAAATAGTACATTTGCATGGCGAAGCAATGAAGTGCGCCTCTCTCTCCGATCCTCATAACCCTCTTCCGTTACCGGAAGGACGGCTTGCGCTCACTGCCGATGATGTCGATGCCCGCGGTCTTCCCCTCAGACCTTTTGTGGTATTCTTCGGGGAGTCTGTGCCTATGTTGGATGAGGGTATTCGCCATGTTTCGGAAGCGGATATATTTGTCATCGTCGGAACAAGCCTGAATGTCTATCCTGCCGCAGGGCTTATACACTATGCCAAACCGGATACACCTATCTTTCTGATAGACCCGAAGGAGGTTGCGATGAGTGGATTGGAGTTTACTCATTTCCGTTGCGGAAGCAGTGAAGGCATGCAACTCCTAACCGCCAAACTCGAACAACTAAAACAACATTCGTAATATGATGAGATGGGAACAGCTCCTGCAAGATACGCGTCTGGGTATGGAGGACTATCATGTCAAGTCTGTAGGACGGACAGACTTTCAGAGAGACTATGACAGACTGATCTTTTCCGCTCCTTTTCGCCGTTTGCAGAACAAGACACAGGTATTCCCTCTACCGGGAAAAGTGTTTGTTCACAACAGGCTTACGCACAGCCTTGAAGTTGCTTGCGTCGGACGCTCGCTGGGTAACAATGTAGGACGTATTCTGAGGGAGAAATATCCTCAAAGCGAAGCTACATTCGAGGAGATCGGAAGCATTGTCGCTGCTGCCTGTTTGGCGCATGATATGGGAAATCCTCCCTTTGGACACTCCGGGGAGAGGGCTATATCTGCCTATTTCAACGAGGGGCACGGCGCAAAGTATAGGGAGGAAGTGATCAGTGAAGGCGGCAGATGGTCGGACTTTGGACATTTTGAAGGCAATGCCAACGCTTTCCGCCTGCTCACTCACAGCTTCAAAGGACGTCGCAGCGGCGGTTTCGCTCTCACGTACAGCACACTTGCATCCATCGTCAAGTATCCTTACCCTTCGCACTGTGCCCTTGCGTTGAGAAAGAAGAAGTACGGATACTTTCAGACAGAAGAGCAGACTTATGCCAATATAGCCGACCGGCTCGGCATCCCAATAGTGGAGGAAGATAACGGCATCCTGCTTCATGCCCGATACCCTCTTGTTTATCTGGTGGAAGCTGCCGATGATATATGCTACCAAATCATGGATATGGAGGATGCTTTTAAGCTGAAGCTGATAGACGAAAAGGAGGTCAAAGATATTATGTCCCGCTTCCTCAGCCCGGAGAAAACCGATAACGTGCAAAAAACAATGGACCGGGTGACGGACAAGAACGAGCAGATTGCTTACATCAGATCGGTTGTAATAGGCACTTTGGTAGAGGAGTGTACTCGTGTATTTGCGGAAAATGAAGAAGCTATCCTTGGCGGAACATTCAAGGGAGCACTTACCGATAACCTTTCGACCCAGGTACAGGCTGCTTTTAAGTATTGTGCCGAAACAGCAAAAACAAAAGTCTACTGTGCCAGAGAGGTTAAGGATATAGAGATGGCAGGTTTTACCATTTTTGCAGACCTCCTCGAACGGCTTATCATTGCTCAGAAATATCCTCAAAGAGCCTATTCTCAGCTTTGGTTTGGTCGTGTCCCTGAACAGTACAACCTCAAACACGCCACACTTTATGGCAAGATCCAGACAGCTCTGGATTATATTTCCGGTATGACCGATATATATGCACTGGATCTTTACAGGACATTGACCGGAATGAGTCTTCCTGCCGTTTAGACGAACTATGAGAGAATAGATGAAAAACCACATATTTATTCTGATACTGTTGCTCCCTTTCTTTTGTGAAAGAGTTCTCGGAGCTACTCCTCCGCAGTCTCAATGGAGTGGAGATGTCGAAGCATTTTCATGGCAGGGCGGACGGCTTTCGATAAGTCCCGAAACGCCTTTGAGCCAAGCATCAATATCTCACGACTTCTCCTGGAAAGGAAATGAAACTACATGGGTGATGCAGACTGCTTTTACGGGAGCACCTACCGGCAGAAACGGTTTTCGCTGGACGCTGTTTGCTTTGAAGAGTAACCGGAAGATGCTATCCTATCTCATTACATCGGAAGAGAACGGATCTGTTTTGTTGTTACAAGAGAGGAGCCGTTGGGTGTCAGGTGTGGATCAAAACGATGTCTCTATCCGAAGCCTGCTTCGAGTATCTCTCTCGCCGGCACAGATGGCTTGGCAGGAGCTGAAGATTGTGGTGCGCTATTCCGACTCTCGCCTCAACCTTTCCCTTTCCGGCGGTAATGTCGCCGAGCAGAAAGATGTCGAAATACCCGATGTGTCCGATTGGGAGATCGTCTCTACCATGACACTCGAAGCCTTTTATACGAAGATAAAACGCTCCATGCTTGTTTGGGATAATATCGAAGCGGGAGGAGACGAAGTATTGGATGCAGATCCTAAAATCGTGGATATGGGTTACGATCCGGAGGAGAGTGTCGCAAGACTCACTTTTACCGAATCTGTCGATCACTCTTCCGCCATGGCAAAGATTTCCGATGAGTCTGTTGCCGTATCTCTACGTGAAGGGGCAAAGCCGGAAGAGCTGCTGCTTCATTTTTCTCCAGCACTACTTCTTAGCCATACCTATACTTTAAGTATCGAAAATCTTCGAACAATAAAAAGTTCAAAGGTTTTTAATGTCAGTTTCACATTCTCTTTGGAAGATACGGAGGCCGTTTCATCTCTTCTCCTTTCAGAGTTTCTCACAAAACCTTTACCCGGCAAGGCGGAGTATATAGAGCTTTTTAATAGCTCTCATTCCGAGCTTCCTCTCTCCTCTTACACGCTATACTATAATAACACAGCCTATGAACTGCCGGATGTAAAAGTGCCTGCTCGCAGCTTTGTCGTACTTTATAAAGAGGGATTGCCGGCTCCTATTCCCGAAGCGATCCCTCTCAAGCGGTTTCCGACACTCGCCAACACACGTTTCTCCCTCTCTTTATTCTTGGAGGAAGAAGTGGATAGAGTGGTTTATGGAGACAATATAGCCGGGAAAGATGGGCAGAGCGTGGAGCGGTTGGATATTCTCAACCCACACAAGACATTGGCACAGTGGAGACCTACAAACTCTCCATCCGGAGGAACACCCGGTATGCCTCCGGCACAGCAACCTTTTGAAGAGATTGCCGTTTCCGATATTGTCATCAACGAAGTATTGGCACACCCTGTATCGGGAGGGGATGAGTTTATAGAGCTGTACAACCGTTCCGACAAAGAGATGGATCTGAAAGATTTGGCACTTGAGATACGCACCGGAACGGAGCTTAAAAACATCAAGAGCTTTGCGCTTTCCGATACCTCCTATATCCTCCCGGCTTCCGGTTTCATTGTTCTTACTCGCTATAAAAAGTCTGTCTCATCTTTCTATCCGCAGACAGATCCGAAAACATTGTACGAGAAGATGCACCTGCCTACACTGCCCAATACCATCTTCTCTCTGCATCTGCGTTCTCAAGCAACGGGTCAAGTCATAGACGAGATGCTCTACAGACGTCAGTACCTTGGTGTCTCGCCCAAGCCTCAAGCCGGAACATCTTTGGAGAGAACAAGTCCGGATGCATCCGGAATGGAGCCGACATCGTGGCGTGCTGCCCTTCTTTCTGCCGGGAAAGCCACTCCGGGTCTTCCGAACTCCGTATTGGGACTGCCGGCCGATTCCGATGACGGAAAGGAGCAAGCGTGGCCGAAAGAGGAGGTAATTCCTTTTGACGATATTGTGCGTCTGGTTCAAGCCTATCCGCAGAATGCTTCCGGCACTGTTTTCAGCCTTAGAGGCGTACCGGTTTTGAATATCCGGAAGGAGGCATTGCTTCTTTTTGTCGAACAGATAAAGCAGGGTGAAAACAAACACCATCTGCCGTCCGGCATTTACATCCTCCACATTCATTTGGATGGTCCGGAGGGGAAACATCCTGTCCGTAGCAGTCTTAAATGGCTCTCTCCATTCTCTTGATTTATCGTACGAAAAGGTAAAATCTCTATCCCTATCCGTTCTTCCCGTTCCGTTTCCCTAAATACAAGCCAATTTCAATGCAGCAACCTTTTCCGATATAATGGTATAAAGGCTTTGTCGATGCCGTTGGGGAGAAGAGTTGTTCACTCTCAAACGAGTTATTTTTCCTGTTCGTGAGAACCTCTTTCCCGATCTCTGCTGTGGATGATAGCTCTTAGTCCCATGAAATTAGGCATATTGACACCGTACTTTTCTCCGCTTGCTATCACATCTTCCAGCATTTGACGGATTTCATCAGGGGAGTGATTGATGTGTCCGTCAAATATAGACTGCAAAGCTTTGCCGGAATAAACTTTCTGCGCAAGAGGGATGAGAAGAAGCAGAGGTAGCTTTTGGAGTCTGTTAGTAGGCTCCACACCAAGATCCACGCCCCTTTTCACACAAATCTCAAAACCTTCTCGAATGCAGAATATTGTCTTTTTCAAGATCTCTCTATCCCGTACAAACCTTTCTGCACTTCCTGCACAAAGTACACCTGCAGAGAGTCCGGCAGCTACGGCATAATGGGAAATCAGCCAATCTGATATACATTTGTAGATGCGAGGTTTCAGGTTTGCTCTTTCGAGGATCTCTGCAAAGAGCCTGACCCTACCGCTTATCGTGCCATCTGCTTCCCCTATCGGTGTGTGTGAGAAAGTCATTCCGGAGATCGTTGTCCGTATTTCATTTTTGTTGCGTCCTCCTCCGACCATGAACGGGAAGCTGAAGAAATACTGCTCCGGACGCAGATAGGAGGCAATCTCATCGAAAGAGTCCCACAGGTTTAGAAAGAAGACGATGTTGGCTCTCCCCGAACGCTCTTTCAGTATGGGAAGTACTTTGGAGATTTGTAGCTTGTTGGTGGCTACGATGATGTAATCAAAGTCGTTGTCCGGAGAGAGTTCGTCTATCACATGAGGCTTGAAGATGACATCTGAAATCTTTTTCTCTCTTCGTCTGAAGTCTTCACAGATGATGTGTATGCCCTGTTTGGAGTAGAGCTTATGCTTCTCTTTGCGAACAAGGACCGAGATGTCGTGCCCTTGTAAATGGAGTTGCCAGCCGTACGTGCTACCTACAACTCCCGGTCCGTAGATGAGTATTTTCATGGAAAGGCCTGTCAGTGTCGTTCGATATGAACAAATGTACCCCAATAATAGGGCAGTTACAATCGCTAAGAATAGGGATTTTGGTAACATTTCAGGTAGATGACGAGGTGAATAAAAGCCTTTTCCTCCGAAAAGGGGAATATTCGGCACGCTTTTCAGAGCTTTTCACAACGCTCTCGCTATGCCTTTTCCCTTCACGGAATGAGTGAACGAATTAAGGCACAAAGCCATAGATTATATAGGCAGAGTCCGAAAGGTTTTGTACATTTGCAGTAAATACTAAAGAAAACAAACCATATCATGGAACTTTTACAATCATTTGTACAGCGTGCGAGCGGTAATAAGCAACGTATAGTGCTACCTGAAGGAACAGAAGAGAGAACGCTAAAAGCAGCGGACCGACTAATAAAAGATGGTGTAGCAAATATTATTCTTATCGGAGATGAAAAGGAGATTGCTGCGAAAGCAGCGGAGCTGTCTCTGAGCCATATTGCTCAAGCAGAAATCGTTAATCCTGATACTCACGCAGAGATGGAGAAGTACACCAACCTCTTATTCGAGCTTAGAAAGAGCAAGGGAATGACTATCGAAGAGGCTCAAAAGAAGGCTAAAGATCCGCTATATCTATCTTGTTTGATGATCAAAGCCGGAGATGCCGATGGAGAAGTAGCCGGAGCGAAAAACTTTACAGGCGATGTGCTTCGTCCTGCACTGCAGATCATCAAGACCGTTCCGGGTGTAAACACCGTATCGGGCGCATTCATCATGATCACTCCAGCCAAAGAGTATGGTAAGGAAGGCGTACTCCTCTTTGCCGATTGTGCCGTAACTCCAAATCCGGATGCACAGCAGTTGGCTCAGATTGCGGTATCTTCTGCTCACACCGCAAAGGATCTTTTGGACATGGAAGCCAAGGTGGCTATCTTGAGTTTTTCTACCAAAGGAAGTGCTAAGAACGAACTTGTGGACAAGGTGATAGATGCAACACGCATTGCAAACGAGATAGCTCCTCAGTTGAATATTGACGGAGAGTTGCAGGCAGATGCTGCTCTTGTGCCTAAAGTGGGTGAAATGAAAGCTCCAAACAGCAAGATAGCAGGACATGCCAATGTTCTTGTATTCCCTTCTCTTGAAGTGGGAAATATTGCATACAAGTTGGTTCAACGTCTTGCAGGCGCAGAGGCCGTGGGGCCGGTACTTCAAGGTATCGCTGCACCGGTGAACGACCTGAGCCGTGGATGCTCTGTGGATGACATCTATTACATGGTGGCTATTACGGCATTGCAGTCTATCGGCCTAAAGAGTGCCAAGTAAGCAGTTTCGCAATAGAAGAAATACATTACAATAATAGCGATATGAAAATCCTCGTATTAAATTGTGGCAGCTCGTCTGTAAAGTACAAGTTGTTCAACATGACCTCTAAGGAGGTATTGGCAGAGGGTGGAGTAGAAAAACTCGGCCTGCCGGGATCATTCCTTAAGTTCGTTGGGAAAGACGGCAAAAAGGTAATTCTGGAAAAAGATCTCCCTGAGCATACTGCCGCGGTGGAGTTTATTTTGTCTGTGCTTAAAGATAAGGAGCACGGTTGTATCTCCTCCTATGATGAGATAGAAGCTGTGGGACACCGTCTTGTTCACGGAGGAGAGAAATTCTCCAAGAGTGTCCTCATCACGGACGAAGTGATCAAGCAAGTTGAAGAGTGCATAGAGCTTGCTCCTCTTCATAATCCACCCAACATCAAAGGAGTGGATGCAATAAAGGCTCTTCTGCCTAAAGTTCCTCAGGTAGGTGTGTTCGACACAGCATTCCATCAGACTATGGAGCCGTTTGCATATATGTATGCTCTGCCATACGAACTGTATGAGAAGTACGGTATTCGCCGTTACGGATTCCATGGAACAAGCCACAGATATGTGAGCCAACGTGCTTGCGAGGTGCTTGGGCTGGATATCAACAAGACAAAGATTATTACCGCACACATTGGTAACGGAGCTTCTATCGCGGCCATAAAGGATGGTAAAGTGATGGATACCTCTATGGGACTTACTCCTACCGAGGGTCTTATCATGGGAACACGCTGTGGAGATGTTGATCCGGGTGCGCTTGCGTTCTTGGTCGAAAAGCTTGGCTTGGATGGTGAAGGCCTTAGCAATCTTATCAATAAAAAGTCCGGTGTTCTCGGTGTTACGCAGATCTCTTCCGACATGAGAGAGGTAGAAGCCGGTATCGAAAGAGGTGATAAGAAAGCGATATTGGCTATGGAAATGTACGACTATCGCATTAAGAAGTACATCGGAGCCTATGCTGCCGCAATGGGAGGTGTGGATCTTCTCATCTTTACAGGCGGTGTGGGAGAAAATCAATGGACTACTCGTGAAACCGTATGCGAGGGTCTCGGCTTCCTCGGATTGGAGATAGACAAAGAACTCAATACCAACATGAGAGGCAAGGAGATGGTTATCTCCAAGAAGGGATCAAAGGCAACCATCATGGTAGTGCCTACGGACGAAGAGCTCATGATCGCAAAAGACGTTCAAGCATTGGTATGATTTGCTCTCGTGTAAGCGAGAAGAGATAAAGATAAAGACCGGTATCTGTTTTGAGATACCGGTCTTTTTTTGTGCTGATGCTGCAATTTCCCAACAATTAGGTACGATCTCTTCCGCCCCAAATACCTAAAATTCGGGAGTCCGGCATGTATCTGAAATCTTTAAGTTTGCATTCCGTAAACAGTACACTAAAACATAATCTTTATGAAAAACAATCTCAAATTTATTTTCATGCTGCTTGCTCTTGTGAGCTTGCAGTCTTGCGACAAAAAAGGAAAAGGTCCGGATGGACCGGAAACAGGTCCATTCAATGTAGAGATAAAGACTCCTAATAGCTCTTTGCAAGAAGGAACCGTAGGCGAGTTCGTTTACTTCTCGTTTGTGAATAATAAAACAGTAGAGGTAAAGGCTGCCGATGTTGCATCGAGCAGTGAATGGGATATTGCATTTCTCGGTTTGGAAGGTCGTACAAATAGCGGAGAGAGCGGAAAAGGAAAAGGCTCCGTTTATATGACCAATACGAATGACTTTGACGGAATAGAGAGTGCAGAGCCATTTTTGAAAGAGACGGTTCTTTGGGAAGAAGACATCCGTCGCGAGATAGCACCCTCTGTAGTTATTTCTACCAATCCTCTTCTTGCCCAAGGTGGATGGTACACCAAGGATGCCGAAAGTGCTGCTTTTAAGGTGTCTGACCGAGTATTCATTATTCGTATAGCGAAAGAAAATCGCTACGTTAAGCTACAGCTCATAGAGGCAAAGGGTAAAGATGGTGCAGTAGAAAGTGTTCGTTTCAGATACGACTTCATCAAAGATAAAGGAGACAATAGCAAGCTGAAAATAGTACCACGTGAAAATGAGAAGGTTGTTACCGGAGAGGGTCGTCTTTCTGAGAAGATTTCAGAGCAAGAAGCCGGTACGATAAAGTATCTTGTCGTAAAGAATATGGCAATAAGGCAGGTCGACTTCTCTTTCATAAAGAATAAAATGAAAACATTGGAAGAGATAGACATGGCAGATGCAACATTTGATTTGGACTATGACGACTCTGTTTTGAAAGACAATAAGACCGTAAAGAAGTTCATTGCTCCACGCAATCTTGAGAGTGTCGGCAGGGGCTGGTTTGGCTATTGCAATCTTGAGACTATCGTCTTCCCTGGTACTTCTCTCAAACGAATAGGGGATGGAGCCTTCTGTGCTTCTCAAAAACTAAAGAATATTAAGCTTCCATCATCTGTGGAGAGTATCGAAAATAATGCTTTCTGGGCAGATATGGCATTGGAGCATATCATTATTCCTGCGGGAGTGGAACTAATACCGGAGGGAATGTTTCTTTCTTGTAGAAACTTGAAGAGTGTAACTTTCCTCGGTAAGATTAGAAGCATCGGGTACGATGCGTTCTCCGGATGTTCCAGTCTTCGTTCCATAAGATTTCTCACTTCTACTCCTCCTGCGTACGAAGGCTTCCCCTTTGAAGGTGTTCCATTTGTAAAAGATGGCAAGCAGTATTTCCGTTTTTATGTGCCTAAAGGATCGGCTCAAGCTTATCTTAAGTCGTTCAATGGCTTCAAGAAGGATGAGCTTATCGTTTTCTTCCAAGAAGATGAGAAGTAACAGTGTGTCAAAGGCCGGTTTCGCTCTTCTGCTGTTCGGAGCACTGCTCTTATCTCCCGGTTGTAGGGCGGATAAGCCGGAGGCAGAGGACGAAGGAGCGAAACGAGAGGAGTTTATCTCCAACGATCGCATTGTATCCTTTCTCAAGCAGCAGCTCGATAAGGAGGATATTGTATTTGCTCCGGTAGCGATGTACAGAGAGTACATCACACCGGACGAACTGAAATCCGAAAGAGATCAGATATGGATGCTTTGGAAAGAAGCCAATAAAGAGCGACTCGAAAAGTCCGGTCTGGCGGTCGAGCTTCCAAGTAAAGAGATCATCTGGAGTATCCCTCAGCAGGAGCGCATGAAGATCAAGTGCTTCCCGAAAGGGGATATGCCCGGCGGAGGATACCCTATGGTCATCAATCTTCATGGTGGTGGATCGTATCCCCAAACACCTTCGGAGTGGGGCTCTACCATCAATGAAGACGAGTGGAATGCGGCACTCTCGCTGAGCCGTCAGTACGACGATGCGCCATCTTTTTACTTTGTACCCCGTATGTCGGACGACCGTAAAGGTCGCTGGTACTACCAACCGCAGAGAGCTGCATTCCTAAGAGCTTATCAGCTGGCAGTGTTGAGCGGAATAGCCGATCCCGATAGAGTCTATCTGACGGGTATCTCTGAGGGCGGATACGGAACGCTTCGTCTGGCTCTGTTCATGCCCGACTACTTCGCAGCCGCAGGTGTTCTTGCCGCAGCGGAGAAGCCCTCTACGGAAGCTGTAAACCTTAGAAATCTTCCGTTCCGTATGGAAGTGGGCGCCAACGATTTCGGTTTCAGCAGAAACCTCTACGCATACAAGTGGAAAGACAGGCACGAGGAGCTTCAGAGAGAAAACCCTGCGGACTATGAGGGGATGGTGATCATCCAACCCAGCAGAGACCATCTGGGTACACGCTATTTCGATATGGCTCCTTGGTTTATCAAGCAGAGACGCCGGAGTAATCCTCGCCACGTTACCTACGAATACTACAACATATTCCCCGGAGGTAAGGTCGGCACGGGAGGTTATGCCAATGCCGTTTACAACTTGGACTTTCGTTCGCTCAAGCGTTCGTCGGATACAGACCGGATTCTATTCGATCTCGTGAAAGAGGGAAACAAGATAGAGCTGAAAACCAAAGAGATTGCCGGAAAGGTTACGGGCACACTCTCCATCTATGTAGACGATATAAACTTTGCCTTACCGGTGCAAGTCTATCTGAATGGAGCGTTGGTCAAAGAGACCAAGCTCAAACCTTCAAGAGGCGTTATGGCTGAAACGATGGCTCTCTTCGGGGATCCCAAGAGAATATATCCGAGCAAAGTGGAGATACCGCTCTGATAGAGCGCATCCCTTTTGCCCGATAATAGAACAGGCTACTTCGGAAAGGTTTCCGGAGTAGCCTGTTTGCTTCTATTTTACTCTTGAAAAAGGGGAAATGGGAGAGGCTGTTTTTATATATTCCATCCCGAAAAATGCTTCCTTTTTTCGGTCTCTCTATTTTGATCGGAGGGGTCGTTTTCAGAGCATGACCGAATTTGTTAAATCAGCTCATTTTATTAACACAAATTTCGATAGCTGTTAAGCGAAAATGGTAAACGAGCATATTTTGTCGGCTTAACGTGTTTAATTTTTCAATGAACACGTTTACTGATTTCATTAAACACGTTTACCGGATTCGATTAACGTGTTTAACCAAAATCATTAAAGTGCTAACAATCAACCGACTACGTATTTTCACCCTAAAATACCCCTGAAAAGGCAAATTTCTCTATTAGGAAACGTTTACAGAGAAGGGTGTTAAAATTTATACTAATTAACGCGAAAAAGCCCCATCAAACGGACTGAAGAAAAATTTTTTCCAAATTCGCACTGATTTATATTCTGCTCTATTTCAATCTCTTACGGCTATAGGCAAAAATCTCCACTCCCCAAAGAGAGGGAGCGGAGTAGTTTTGGAGCAGAATGTGAGCACTCCGTTTTTATATAAAAATACCGGCAAAAAGCCCCTTTTTTCGGGTCGTTTCGGAGCAGTTTTCGGAGACGATTTATACCGTTTTTATTCTGATTCGGAAGCGTGTCTTGCCATCCTCTTCCGTCCGAAGCGAATAGGTGAAGTGGTGTCTGTCCAACACCTCCATGATGAAGAGCAGTCCGATGCCCTGCCCATTGGGTTTGGTGGAGAAGAAGGGGTTGAATATCTTGTCCGAAAGCTCCTTTGATATGCCCGGCCCATCGTCGGTAATGACAATCTCCGGAGCAGGAGAGAGCGAGGAGGATAGCGTGATATTGCCATCGGTGCCTATGCTCTCCATGCTGTTTTTGAGGATATTGAGGATGACCTGCTCTATGAGTCCGTCGTCGAAAGAGGTGTTGAGCGGTTCGGGGGACAGCTCCAGATGGAGGGCAATGCGGTTCTCGCTGAACTGATGCTCCATGAATAGAGCACACCGTTTCAGCAGAAGATTGATGTCCGAAGTGGCAAACTGTGGTTGCGGAATGCGGACAACATCGGCAAACTGCGTGATGAAACGGCTCATCTGCCTTGAGCGGTGATTGCAGCTGTCGAGTACCTCCACGAGGTCTGCCTTGTCCGGCTCTTCCTGCAAAATGTCATGCAGGCTTTGGAGAGTGGATGTGAGTCCGGCAGTGGTATTGTTTACCTCATGGGCTATCATGCGTATCACTTTGGAGTAAGCCTCTTTTTCCGCTTTTCTCACCTCGTCCGTGAGACTCTCTATGAGGAAGAAAGGCTGCTTGAATCCCTGATTCTGAAAGGTAAGATGAGAGCATCGCAGGATGGCAGAGCCGGATGGCTGTGCCGTAATGGAAGATCCCTGCGGAATGTCGGACAGGGTCAGCGTGAAGAGCCGTTCGGCTTCTTGCAGCTTCTTGCCCAGTATCTCCGTCTCCGTCTCTATGCCGAGCAGGGAGAGCGAAGCCGGATTTACACTCTTGATATTGTGATCCAGATCCAGTATGATCACCCCCATGGGAGAGGCGTTGATGAGCAGATCGAGCAGTGAATTGGCTTCTCTTACTTGCAACCGCTCTTTGCGCAGCTGCTCTATCATTTCATTGAATATCGCAACAAGGTTATCGGCATCGTTTTGCCCCACCGTGGCAAGTCTTGAGGAGAAGTCTTGCGAGCGCAGAAGGTTCATCCCGCTGTCCAGAATGTGCAGAGGCATCACGATGCGTCTGAAAAAGAAGATGAGCAGAACCAGCAAGAGCAGACCGTTGATACCGAGAGCAATGAGCGACCATGGTGTTCGGGTCTCGGCATAGAGGGCTGTAAAGAGAATGGTGCCCATGACCAACAGAACCAACAGATAGTAAGAGAGTCTGTAACTCATAAGGAAAGGAGGAGGTAAGATTCGGTTAGTACTTGATGCCGTAGCGGTCGAGCCTTCTGTATAGTGCGCCTCTGCTTATGCCGAGAGCCTTTGCCACACGGGAGAGATTGCCGTTGTATTCCGTAATTTTCTGTCTTATGGTTTCGGCTTCTATCTCTTCGAGTGTCTGCTCGGAAAGCGGTGGGGTGTCCGGCAGATACTGCTCCTCTCTGTGCTGAATGTCTCCTTTGTCCAGAACGGACTTGCCGGAGATGAGGATGGAGCGTTCGATGAGGTTTTTCAACTCCCGAACATTGCCGGAGTAGTGCAGGGAGGAGAGAAAGCTTTCTGCTTCCGGAGTAAAAGATACAGCCGGCAGACCATTGGCTTTGCATAGCTTCTGCGCAAAATGTTTTGCCAGAAGAGGGATGTCCTCTCTGCGTTCTCTCAAAGGCGGTACACGGAGTACGATGAGGTTGATACGGTAGTAGAGATCTTCTCTGAATGTGCCGGCGGCAACCATCGAAGCAAGATCGGCATTCGTGGCACTCACTACACGTATATCCACTTTGGTGGGTGAGCTTTCGCCCAAAACCTCAAAAGTCTGGTCTTGCAACACTCTCAGCAGTTTCACTTGAGAAGCCAAGTCCAGCTCTCCGATCTCGTCCAGAAAAATAGTTCCCTTGTCTGCAAGAGCAAACCTGCCGGTACGGCTTGCCACGGCATCCGTAAAAGCGCCTTTCTTGTGTCCGAACATTTCGCTCTCAAACAGCGATGCCGAGATCCCTCCAAGGTTTACCTTGACAAAAGATTCGGAACGTCGCTTGCTGTTGAGGTGTATAGCTTCGGCTATCAGCTCTTTCCCCGTGCCGCTTTCTCCCGTTATGAGGACAGAAGCAGTGGTAGGAGCTATGCGTGCAACGGTCTGAAGCAGTTCGATGATAGCAGGCGAGTGTCCGATGATATGGTCGAAGCTGTGTTTTTTGTCGAGCTGCTGTCTGGAGGAAATCTCTTTCTCTCCCGTTTCCGGTCTGTTCAGCTCCAAAGCGTTACGTACAGACTCCAAGAGCTTATAGTTGTCCCACGGTTTCGTTACAAAGTCGAACGCTCCTGCTTGCATCCCTTTCACTGCCAGTTCTATGGATCCCCATGCGGTCATCAGTATGACCGGTATCTCTTCCCATCTCTTTTTGACCTGACTCAAAAGGAATAGCCCCTCGTCTCCGGTTGTGGAGAGAGAGAAGTTCATATCCATTAAGATAAGGTGAGGAGGCTGTTCTTCTATGCAAGAGAGAGCAGCACGTGGAGACTCTGCCACAGATACATTGTAGCCGGCTCGCTTGAGAAGCAGGGATAGAGAGGATCGAATGGCACTGTCATCGTCCACAACGAGTAGGTGAGCGGTTTCCATGAAAAGGGAAGATATTTTTGTTTTAGGAGAGATTGCCGTCCGACTCCGAGCGGTGAAGTCTCTTTTTGTAGCGTAAAGCACAGTCGCGGATGAAACTTTCTACGTGTCGCCTTAGTTTCTCTTCGTTTATGCCGGCGAAGGGGAGCAGTATGGCACTCTCTTCGACGTCTGAAAAGTGTCTGTTGATAGCCGTGCCGTAAAACACCAGCTGCTTTGCGATCTGTACGTAAGAGTTGATGAGCGGAGGGATGTTTATGCCGTATTCTCGAACGAGACGGTTCACGGCTTTGTAGTTTTCCTCAAAAGTGTCGTAGTGAAGTATCTCGGACAACGCTTCTACCGGTGTCGTGTAAGGAACTTCTTCTATCGGGCGGACAAGCTGTTTGGGGTCGGAGTAGTATTTGGACAGGAGGAAGATGATGATGTCACGGCAATATCTGTTGTACCCTTTGTACATGGTAACCTTGCCGAAGAAGTATCGGTATTCGGGGTAAAGCAGTGGAAGAGCACCCACACCGTCCCATAGGTTGTCCAACGCAAATATTCCTTTTGAGGAGGAAACAGAGCTGTCGGGATGAGTGCTCTGGCATGAGAGGGAGACGAAAGAGCGTCCCAGCTCTATGGTATAGGGCAGATAGTCCGTGATGAACTCTTGTGAGAAAGAGAACATGTGCGCACTGGCAAGATCCGGAACACCATCGTTTGTCGGGACATGCTCTCCACAGATGAATCTGTACCCGCCGAGTATCTTCTCTTCTTCCGGATCCCAGACGATGATCTGCTTATATCCCCCTTCGTAATCGAATCTGTCTGTATCCGTTTCCAGTCCGCTCCCTCCGCCGTAATACCGGAAAGCCTCCTCTCTTAACCTGCCCACTTCTCGCATCAGATTGGGAGCTTCGTGAGCTTGAAAGATATAGATCTCGTTGTCTGCCCTGTTGGTCTTTCTGAGCAACATCTCCGGCCTCAGCTCCGAACGGAGAACGGACTTTTCGATAGGGGGAATGATTGGTTGCATCTTTATTTAGAGATAGAAGGTAAGCGGTAGATACTCTCTTTGATCTGATCGGAAAAGGCTTGATGTTTGCTCTTTTCGGAAGGGATCTGTTCGGGGAATATCGGAGGAGCCACATAGATATTGAATGTCTTGTGTCGCCCTTTGAACATCTCGTCGGGAAGCAACACCATTTCGATATTCAGCTTAATGCCCAGCCCTTGACGCCATCGGGCATACCTGTAAAAGCGTGGAGAGTTGGCGGCATCGAAGAATAGCGGAACAATGGTAAGGTTGTGCTGCTGCGCCAATCGTAGGAAAGAGCTTTTCCATTCCGTATCTCGAATCTCTCCTTTACCATTTTGTCTCGAACAGAAACCGGCAGGAAAAGTGAGCCCATGCCTTTTCTCTTCGAGAGCTTGAACCATCATTTCTCCAAGTTTTCTGTTCTGAACACCATGTTTGTTTACGGGAAGGAAGATGTCTCCAAACTGAGGAATGGACATCAGAAGGTCGTTTACCGGAACGAATAATCTACCTTCAAGCAGCTTGCCCAACCAGGCAGTCAGAGCGATTCCATCCAGTCCGCCAAGCGGATGATTGGATACAAAGAGCAGCTGTCTCCCTTTAAGTGCCGTTATCTGCTCTTCTCCCGAAATGTTGAGAGATATATCGAATGCTTTCAAGAGCCTGTTGGCATACTCCACGCCCCCGATATGGCCTTGGAGTTGGAGCATCTCATTGATCTCCTGTTGGTGTATGAGCCTCCGGAGAAAAGAGATAAGCGATTTGGGAATCCAGCCTTTATACTTACTCCTTATTATGTCTTTGATCTCTATTTGAGGCGTCTTCATGATGGGATTTATTCGGCATGAAGATTTTTCAGAAATGCACGAGAGTCGATCTCATCTTTACGTAGCTGCTCCGCCAATGCGTCCAAAGAGTAAAATTTGATGTCTGCTCTCAGGTAGTGATAGAATAAAATCTCTACCTCTTTGCCGTAAAGATCTCCGGAGAAGTCGAATAGAAAAACCTCCATACGGGCATTCTCGTCGTGCCCCAACGTGGGTCGCTGTCCGTAGTAAGACATTCCGCCATATCTCGTACCCTCTACAATCACCTCGGATACAAAGATGCCTTGAGCCGGCACAAGCTCATGCTCCGGATCTATTTCGATATTTGCGGTGGGATATTCTAAGCTTCGTCCTATCTTGCTGCCATGTTGTACAATCCCTTTGACGCTGTATGGTCTTCCCAAGAGACTCCATGCTTTTGCAAAGTCTCCCGACTGAACGGCAGAGCGAATCACCGATGAAGATACCTTTATATCGTCTTTGTAGAGAGCTTCATGCCGGATAACCGGAATTGCCCAGCTGTCTATATAAGCCTGTGTCTCCTCTTGAGTGCTGAAACGTTTAGAGCCGAAATGATTGTCATAACCCATTACCAAAGCTGTCGTATTGCATTTGTCATGGAGTGTTTGTGCGAAATCTTTACCCGTTATAGCTGCAAGTTCGGGCGTGAAATGGAGCATCAGAATAAAGTCCATCCCTTGTTGGGAGAGGAGCATTTCCTTATCTCTCCTGTCGCATAACAGTAGCGGCTTTTTCCTGGAAGCGCTTCCGACTACGGTGAGAGGATGCTCCGCAAAAGTTATCACCACACTCTTTGCTCCCATTTTTCCGGCTTCCGTGCGAACTCTTTGGAGAAGATCCTGATGTCCTAAGTGGACACCATCAAAGAAACCCACTGTCGCAACGCTTTTTGATCCTTGCAAGCATTGCGATAGTTCTTCTATGCTTTGTGCTATTATTGTATTTTCAATCTGTTTCATTCCTATATACTATCTGGACAACCAGTGTAGAGGATTTTGTTTGCTGCGCTCTTTCCAAAGCTGGAAATGGAGTTGGCAGGCTCCTCCTAACTCAGGATCAGAATATACCGAACCTATTTTCTGTCCCGTGGTCACATGATCTCCTGCTTTTACGTAGACATTCTTGATGTTGCTGTAAACAGTGAGATAGTTCCCATGCCGTATTATGATGGTGTTGTTATAGCCATCGACCACAAAAACCTTCGAGACTGTACCATTGAATATCGCACGAGCTTCTGCCCCTTGAGGTGATTCTATGTCTATGCCGTTGTTGTTTATCTGTATGGATTTAAGTTCACTGTGATTTTGCTGACCGAACTGACCCACTATCTTATACTGCCCTGTAACCGGCATCGGTAGTTTTCCTTTATTGCCGGCAAAGGAGTTGGAGAGCAGACGTTCATCTTTTGTCATCGCATATCCTCCCGATACTTCTGCCCTGCGTTCCTCTGTCACAGGAACGGTAGCGGTAGTCCCTTTCTTGGGAGACTGTTGTTGTCTCTTTTTTGCTTCTGCTGCTTTTCTCGCTTTTTCTTGTGCAGCGGCAACTTCTTTCGCTATCTGATTTTGAATCTGGCGGTCTAAAGTCTGAGCCTGCTGCTTCTTCTTTTTCAGATTAGCCTGAATATCTTTCTGTTTCTTTTGGAGACGACTTACCTCTTTCTTGCTCTCCTCCTGGTTGGCAAGCAGACGTTCTTTTTCTTGTTCGCGTGTAGAGAGCAACGAAGCCTTTTCTGCCCGTTGGGTGTCCAGCTCTTCCTTTTTCTTTTGCACCGAAAGCTGTATGGACTTCAGCTTTTCTGCCTCCTCTTTCTGCCAGTTGGCATAGGTTGCCAAATATCTCAACCGTCTGAACGACTGCCTTATATCCTTTGCAGAGAGCAGGTAGAGCAGCTGGTCTTTAGCCCCTCTCCGACGGCTCATAGCCTGAAGACTTTTGACGTAAGCCTGCTGCCTGTGCGAGTGTTGGGTGGTCAGCGTGTCTATCTGACCGGTCAGGAGGATCAGGTTTTTATCTGCTTCGTCTATCTCTTGCGTTAGTGTCTCTATCATTTGTTTCCTTGTCTCTATCTGCCGATTGAGTAAAGCCAAACGATTCTGACTGCTCTTTGTATCTTTCGATGCTTTCTTCAGCTCCTTGTTCAGTGTATTGATCTCTTCCTGCATCTTCTTACGCTGCGATTCCAACTTTCGCACCGTAGCCGATTTCCTCTGATTTTGTGCCGACATTCCGATAGGAGACAGCACAACTAATAGAGCTAAAAAGAGTTTGAAAAGCCCTCGAAACATACTCTGGTCTATTTTTGGAGTTCTTTTATCATGGATATTACTTCTGCCCAACTCACACTTCTGTACCCTTTAGGAATATCTGTGCTTGGTGCTTCAGCCGGAAGTTTTTCCAAAGTCTTGTCTAAAGTGAGTGTTACCAAGCTTTGCTCTTTGACATCTCTATCCGGATAGGTTTTCAGTGTGATGATTTTAGGGAAGAAGATGTCGCTTTGTCCCACCGGTTGGTAACGCTCATAGAAGCAAGAGAGAACCCGTTCTACTTTTGAGCCGTAGTAGATATGTGCTTCACGTAATCTTGGTGCCGGTAGAGGAGAATAGTCCAAACGGACAATGATCTTGCCCTCTTTCTTTGTCAGGGTAAAGCCTGAAGAGTTTGGGACATACTCCATACCGTCTATCGCTTCCGCACCCTGCTTGCTTGGCGTAAACGGTTGGGCGAGGAGCATACACTGCAAAGCCGCAAGATCCCAACCTGCAAAAATCTGGGAAAAGATATTGGTAGCCACTCCCACACTTGTTCGGAATGCCTGTTTATTGAATCTGTCCACCACCAGAAGCTTTTTCGGTGTGATGGTGAGCCTTCCCACCTCAATCAGTCCAAGAGGTCTCACCGACAGGGAAGCATATTCATCTTTGGAGACGTGCAGTACACAGCGAGAGGATACATTGTTTTTGTCGGTCTTGATGGCTATTCCGCCTCTCCCCTCCAGCTTTTCAACCTTGGGTTGATTATTGATTGCGTCTATTGCCATCTGCCTGTCCGTGATGAACGGAGAGGTGAGTGGTTTATCTCCGGACAACTTCCGGAATATACCGCAACTGCTTAGAAGAGTTACTGCTAACAGTACGCTGCTCCAGCGTATCATGCTATTTTGCTTCATATTGTTCTTAAGAGTATTACAATGCAGCCTGTTCTATCTTTTTCTTGATCTTCTCACCATCTTCCGCCCCGGCTTTCAACGCATCCTGCCAAGCTTTTACGGCATTCCCCTTGTCGTTGAGCTTCCATAAAATATCCCCATAATGATCCAGCAACACACTGCTTACTTCCTCCTTGCTGTTCCTTATGGCACTTTCGATATAGTACTTCGCCAAGCCATAATTTTCGCGTAAGTAGAGTATCCAGGCGTATGTATCCAAGAAAGAGGCATTGGATGAGTCTATCCGTATAGCTTCACTTGCGAGAGCCTCTGCCCGTTCGATGTTTCTGTTGGAAGTGGCAAGGGCATAAGCATAGTTGTTCAGCAGCAACGCATCTTTGGGCAGATAGCCCAATGCCTGCTCGTATCGTCTCAGAGCTTCATCCGTTTCGCCTTTCTCATTGAGTAGATCGGCGGAGACAAAGAGCAGATGACCGTAGAGGAAAGAGCCTTTGTCTGCCACTTCCAGCCCTTTGTTGGCTACTGCCAAAGCCTCATCCGGCTTCTCCTGTTCGCCAAGAGCCAGTACGTTGTAGATGTAGAAGTCCGGTCTTGTAGGGTGTGCGGCTCTTCCCTTTTCCGCTATGCGTATCATTTCCGCCGCATTCGAGGCGGTCATTGCTTTCTGAATCATGTAGCTGTAAGGCTTCATGTCAGATGCTCCGCGCTCGATGAGTTCGGAATATATCGCCTCTGCCTTTTCCGTCTTATCCTGAGCGATGTACATGTCGGCAAGGAAGAGCGCGATGGAGGAGGTCTGCTCGTACTCCTGCTTTATCTCTTCAAAAAACGGAACAAACTCCTGCAGAAAAGAGACATTCTCTTTCGATACATAAGGGGCGAGCATAGAGATAAGCTCGTCAATGGCTTGAGGATCTATGCCATCCGTTCTGAGCAGTGCTCCGAACTCTTTCTTTGCCTCCTTATAGTTGCCATCTTTCAGCGCAAGTCTCGCTCTTGTGAGGATTATTTCCGGGCTCTTTCTCAGCTCTTTCGGGATCTGTCCGAGGTACTTTACAGCCTCTTCCTCCCGTCCTATCATGTTCAGATACGCCATCATGGAGAGATAACCCCTCAGCTCCATAGGGTGTTCCGAAATGTACCGGCTTATCTCTTTGAGCCCCTCATCCTCTTGCTTGTTCAGGGCAAAGTTTTGAGCAATGCGGAAGGTAATGGTTATCTCATCCGACAGAATGCCGTTCATCTTCCGGAGATAGAAGATACTCTTTTCCGGCATCCTTTTCTGTTCGTAGAGCCGAGCCATTGAGTCCAACACCTCCAAGTCTTCCGGCGAATTTTGCAGCAGCTCTTCGCCCACCTTCAAGACCAGCTTCTCGTTCTGCATAGCCATGGCAATCCTCAGGAGTGTCTGTCCCAAGAAAGGATCTTTATTGCTCAAGTCATAGCTTTTCAGCAGGTATTCCGATGCAAGGTTGATGTTGTTGGTGCGGAGTGCAATGTTTCCAAGCTCCACGTATGCCGCGAGATTGGTGCTGTCCAGCTCTATTGCCCAGTGCAGGTGATTGATTTTAGCTCCAAGGTCTTCCTCGTCCAGCAGGAGAACCGCACGGTTTGCAAAGATTCTGCTGTCTGCCTCCTCCGCTGTGATTACTGCTCCGCTTTGAGCCGCAGAGTGGGAGACCGCTCCGAAGAAACAGAGCAACCCCAAGAGCAGTGTAGTGATATATGATAATGTGAGCTTATAGATCATATCTGTGTGTTGTAGTCCAACCCTCTCTTGTTCTTGTTTCGGAAAGAGAGGGAGCACTCTTGTTGAGAACAACCAAAGTTAGTCAAAATCGCGCTATTAGCCAACGCCTCTCTCTTACGATCCACTCTCTCCGGAGTAGAGAGCGTTTTCTCCTTTTTCGGGAGGAAAGAAAAAAGAGTCTGTACGGCTATTTCTTCGGACTGCCCGTTACGGAAATTTTTTGTTTTTCACGGTCATTCGGACATCATAAAAAGGAATGATTTTTTCCCTCTTTGTTGCCCCATTTTTCCCTCAAAATGATCGAGCTGTTGTCTGGAGGTTTTATATAAAAATGGAGGGACAAAAAAGGGCTGAGGGAGGAGCGGTTTTTCTTTCTCTTTTTTGTCGTTCGGCTCGAAAATATGGCTCAATGATTTGGGCGTCAAATGGATATGCAAAATCGTGAGTTTGCGATTTTTTCTCCTCTCGATCGGTTTTAGGGGCTGTTTTTACGTTAATAAAGTTGAAATTTTGAAAGGTTGAGAGTGAAGATTTCTTAATGTTAAATTGCGCCCAAAACGCCTCCAAAAGTATCATATTTTCGGAAAATGCTGATAATCAATGTGGAAGCTGTTTTGGCTAAACACGTTAATCGAATCCGGTAAACGTGTTTAATGAAATCGGTAAACGTGTTCATTGAAAAATTAAACACGTTAAGCCGACAAAANTAAACACGTTAATCGAATCCGGTAAACGTGTTTAATGAAATCGGTAAACGTGTTCATTGAAAAATTAAACACGTTAAGCCGACAAAATATGCTCGTTTAGTGTTTTTGCTTAACAGGTATCGGAAATTATGTTAATAAAATAGGGTGAATTTAACAGTTTGGTCGCGCTCTGAAAACGACCCCTCCGGAGCAAATAGAGAGAGGCTAAAAAAGTGAGCATTTTTCGGTATGGAATATATAAAAATGAGTGTCGGAGAAGGGGCTGTTTCGCAAGAAATTTTTGGCTCTCCCGCTTCCTGTTTTTAGCGAAAGAAGAGAGGCAAAACCGGGAGCACAAGCGGACAACTGTCCGTTCGGAGTGTCCGTTTTCGGAGCAAAGTGTCCGATAATGGACACTCCCTATTTGTTGTTTGTTTTGTATATCAGTTGGTTAGCTGTTTTGGCATACCCATTGCTCCTATTTTGGCAAAGTGAAACAAACAGAAACAACGAACAGAATATGGATCGTGTAATATCAAAGACAGAGCGCCAAAAGGTGCAGAGAAAAAAGTGGTTGAAGTACGGCATCATTGCAGTGCCTGTGGTTGTGGTCATTGTGCTGTTGGGCATTTGGATGAAACCCTCCGTGGATATGAAAGATATTCTTATGGCTACGGCAGACAAAGGTAACATAGAGGTCTCCGTAAATGGTTCGGGCAGAGTGGTGCCGTCCATAGAGGAGGTGATCGTAACTCCCATTTCGAGCCGGATATTGGAAGTCTACAAGAGAGGAGGAGATTCGCTCGATGTGGGTACTCCTATCTTGAAACTGGATCTTGCCAGTACGGAGACGGAGTACAACAAGATGTTGGATCAGCTTGAGATGAAGAAGTATGAGATCGAACAGCTCAAGGCTCGCTCTCACAGCAGTCTGAGCGACTTGGAGATGCGTGTAAAGGTGGGAGAGATGCAGACTCGCCGCAAACAGGTAGAGATGCGGAACGAAAAATATCTGGACAGCATCGGAGCCGGTACACAGGATAGAGTGAGAGAGATAGAGCTAAGCTACAATGTCTCTACCCTCGAACAGGAACAGCTCCAAAAGCAACTTGCCAACAGCCGAACCGTAGCCGAAGCAGAGCTTAAAGTGAAGATGTTGGAGCTGCGAATCTTTCAAAAGAGTGTGGCAGAGATGAAGCGCGTCTTGGATGATGCCCAGATCCGTTCGCCCCGTAAGGCTGTGCTCACTTTCATCAACACTCAGGTGGGAACACAAGTACCTGCCGGAACGCAGGTGGCAATCATATCGGATCTTTCTCATTTCAAGGTCGAGTGCGAGATTGCAGACGCTTACAGCGACAGAGTACGCACGGGATCCAAAGTGATAGTACGTGTCGGCAAGACATCGCTGACCGGTATCGTGGGCAGTGTAACCCCGATGTCCAAGAACGGTGTAATCTCTTTCATGGTTCAGCTGGACGAGGATGCCCACTCCGTTTTGCGCTCCGGTCTTAGAGCGGATGTGCATGTGCTCACTTCGGAGAAAGAGGATGTGGTGCGCATTGCTAACGGTACTTACTACGCCGGTGCAGGTATATACAATCTTTTCGTGCTGGATGGCAAGAACACTCTTGTACGTCGGGAGGTCAAGCTTGGAGAGAGCAACTTTAGTCATGTAGAGGTTGTTTCCGGGCTTCAACCGGGGGACAAAGTGGTGGTGAGCGATATGAAGCAGTACGAAAACAGGAGTTCACTCTCTCTAAAACAGTAAGAAGATGAAGCAGCTGATAAGAAACATCAAACAGAACAGAGTGCTTTACGGCATACTCATAGCGAGTTTTTCTATTTCGATAGCCTTCTCTATGGTGGTTTACATGATCTATTTCTTCAGCACAGGAGATATAGGGATAGAGAACAATAGAAGTCGTATGCTTTTCTCAGATGCAGGTAGAACATATAAGAAAGAACCGAGATCGGATATCAATACGGGTATATCTCTTGATCTTGCAAAGGTATTGTACGAAGATCTACCCGGAGTGGAGATGGTGGCATACAACAGTTGGGCGCTTTCGGAAACAACGAAACAGGCAGAGCAATGTATATCCAGATCGCACGTTTCGGGGGTAGCGGGCAACGAAACCAGCGCTATGGTAAAGCTGGTAGATCCAACCTTTTTCCGAATGTATGAGTTCATATTTTTGAGCGGAAAGCCTTTTGATGCAGAGCGCAATAAGGACGAAGATAACGATGCTGTGATCTCCGATAAGTTGGCAAAGCATCTGTTCGGTTCGGAAGATGCTGTTGGGAAATATATCCGACTCAATATGGGAAAAGAGATTAAGGTCTCCGGCGTAGTAGAGCAAGTTGGTGCACTCTTCTCCAATGCTTATGCAGAGGTTTATTTGCCTGCGGTTCATCGGCGGTTCAGTCCCGAAAGAAGTGCAGAAGGGACACGTGGTCGTTGTTTGGCAGTGCTACTTCTGGAAAAGGGGGCATCTATCAAGCAGGTAACGGATATTGTTGAAGATCGTTTGGCAAAGCATAATGCGACTCTTTCCGAGTATGCTGTGGAAGTGGGACTGAAAGATATCAAGGGAAAGATGTTGTCTTTCGGAGAAAATGGTACAGCCAGACTGATAGTAGCGCTACTGCTGGGTATTCTTGTGCTTGTCCCTGCTCTGACAATGAGCAGTATGGTTTCCACGCTGGTGGAGAAGCGCAGGGGAGAGATCGGTGTGCGTAAAACCTACGGCGCAACAGTGGTGAAAATCGTGAAGATGCTCATTTGGGAAAATCTCCTGATGACCATGTTTGCCGGCATTATAGGCATCATCCTCTCTTTTATTTTGGTCTATCTTTCCAAAAACTGGCTTTTGGCAGGTATGGCAGGTACGATGGATGTCGATGCTTTACAGATTCCGGTAAGTGCCATTTTGAGTCCGAGCGTGTTGCTGGTCCTCTTTGGGGTTTGCCTTCTGTTGAGCTTACTCTCCGTGGTATATCCGGCATATCGTTATGCTAAAGCCGAAATCATACAAACCATCAAATAGAAATCTGACACAGTTATGAGACAACTGATACATAAAATGTGGAATGAGCGTCGCTCCAATGTGGCTCCGGTCGCAGGGTTGTTTATTACATTCATTCTGATGTGGTACTGTATGGACATATTTTATGTCTCGATGAACTCCCTGCTTAAAAGTAGCGGATACAATATAGATCACGTATACAGAGTGGAGATGAGAGCCAATAGGACATTCTCTTATGAGGGAATGGATATGGAGCAGATCAATGAGATAAACCGTAAGAATGCGGAAAGAATACTCTCCAGACTGCAAGACATCAATGGCGTAGAGGCTGCAACGCTCATAATGGGGACTACTCCTTATACGGGAAATATGTTTCAAGCCTATGCTTTGGAGCAGGATACCATGCTTACGGAAGCTAAAGTGATCTATACGACAAAGGGCTACTTCGATACGTTCGGAGTAAAAGTGGATAAAGAGATGCTCGAACATTGGGGAGAAATAGCACCGAGATATGCTGCAGTAACTCCCGAACTGGCTCATGGTGTATGGGGAGAAGTGGATGTAAAAGGACGTCTATTCAAAGACTTTTACAGTGTGCAATACAGCCCTACAGACGAATATCGTGAGATGAACAAGTTTACGGTGGGAAGCGTGATCCCTTCGATGAGGCTGGAAGAGTTTGAACGTTTCGAGCCTTTTGTGATAGCACCCATGCCGCTGTATATGTATATGCCGTCTGCCGACTTCTTTATCCGAGTACGTTCAAAAGTGGACAGCGATCACTTTGTCGAGGACTTCATGAACGAGTACAGGCGTGAGTTGAGTCAGGGACCCTCTTATCTCAACAACGTGGAGGCACTGAAACAGACACGAGATACTTATAACCTCTCTAACGGGAACACGTTGGTGATGCGTGGGGTGCTGTCTGTGATGATCTTTTTCCTCCTCAACATATTTCTCGGAATAGGTGGAATCTTTTGGTTCCGTATGCAAGGACGAGTAAAGGAGATAGGTGTAAAGAAGGCGATGGGTGCTACCAATGTGAGCATTGTCCTTGAAGTGATGGCGGAGGTAGTGTATATACTGCTTTTCGCAGTCCTGCCTGCCATCGTGGTCTGTGCCTTTTTAGCTTACAACGATATTATTATCACCATAAACGATCTTATGGATAATAGCATCGGAAGATTCGGTATGGCTATCGTTCTGACCTTAGTGGCATTTTTGATTATTTCTATTATTGCCGCAGCTATCCCCGCTACAAGGGCGATGAGAATACTTCCGATAGATGCTCTTAAGGAGAAAGAGTAAATGTAAAACAAGAACAGAATAATAAACTATAAAACTAAAAACAACATGGAAACAAACACAATGATCCG
Organism: Porphyromonas canoris; assembly: GCF_000765975.1. Taxonomy (NCBI): domain Bacteria; kingdom Pseudomonadati; phylum Bacteroidota; class Bacteroidia; order Bacteroidales; family Porphyromonadaceae; genus Porphyromonas; species Porphyromonas canoris. The sequence continues at coordinate 43,838 of NZ_JQZX01000015.1, read as the reverse complement.
TCTTACAGGCATCAACAAAATTTACAGAACAGAAGAGATTGAAACATTGGCACTGGACAATGTGAACTTGGAAATAGAAAAAGGAGAGTTTTTATCCATTATGGGACCTTCGGGATGCGGTAAGTCCACGCTTTTGAACGTGATAGGTCTGCTCGATAAACCTACTGCCGGTACGGTGGAACTGGTCGGAAAGAAAACCGACGGGCTTTCGGACAAAGAGCTTGCCCGCTTTCGCAACCAACATCTTGGCTTTGTCTTCCAAAGTTTTCACCTTATCAACTCCCTCAATGTGCTGGACAACGTAGAGCTTCCTCTCCTTTATCGTGGAGGCGTATCCGGTTCGGAACGCACACGATTGGCTAAAGAGGTTTTGGAGAGAGTGGGTCTCAGTAGCCGTATGAAGCATCTTCCAAGTCAGCTATCGGGCGGACAGTGTCAGCGTGTAGCAATAGCTCGTGCATTGATAGGCAACCCCACTATTTTACTTGCGGATGAGCCGACCGGTAATCTCGATTCCAAGATGGGTGCAGAGGTGATGTCGCTTCTTCAAGAGCTTAATAGAGAAGACGGACGTACTATTGTCATGGTAACGCACTCCGAAAAGCAGGCAGAACAAACCCATCGGATCGTTCGTTTCTTCGACGGTAGACAGATACAGTAAGCCTAACCATTAAACCCACAGACAATGATCAAGCAATATATTAAGCACGCTTTCCGCCTGATAAAAGAGGCTCCCGTGCTCAGCACCATCATGATTCTTGGAACGGCTCTTGCTGTTTGCATGCTCATGATAAAGTTTATGGTGCATAGCGTGGAGACCGGTTCGGTCTATCCCGAAGTGAATAGAGATCGCACACTATACATCTCTTATATTAAGTCTATCTACAAAGATCCGGAGGGTAAAAACGGAGGAGAGAGCAACGGAGGCATAGCAAGATTTTTCGTTGAAGAGATTCTCAAACCTGTCGAAAGTGCAGAGGTTGTGGCATCGTACCTGTTCAGACAGGACGGGACACCGTTCTCCGCTCCCGGTTCCAAGAATAATGCTCAAGGTGTAACACGGGGAACCGATGCGCAGTTCTGGGATGTTTTCCGCTTTAAGTTCATCAGCGGATCGCCCTTTACGCAAGAAGATTTCGACAGCAGGCTTGCTAAGGCGGTGATAGATGAAGATATGGCTCGTAAGGTGTTCCAGACTACCGATGTGGTCGGACGCGAAATCCTTATCAATTTTAGCCCTTACACTATTGTGGGAGTGGTGGAAAACGCATTCGAATTGGCGCAAGATGCGTATGCCAATGCCTGGTATCCCTACTCCGTAGAAGATTTCCCTGAGACAACAGAGCCTTCCGGAAATGTGATGGTTGCCGTTATGGCAAAGAGCAAAGCGGACTTTCCGGAGATAAGAGCAGAGGTAGAGAAACGGATAGAGCAGTTCAATGCCGACAAGAGTCGCACTCACAGAGTCAGTTTAATGGAGCAACCGGACGACTTTTGGGTACACTTCAACAGGTCTGCATCCAATATCCCGCCCGATATGAAGGAGGTAAACCGGACAAACATCGTATCCATCCTGATCTTTTTGCTTATTCCGGCGATCAATCTTGCGGCGATGACCTCTTCCCGTATGCAGAAACGATATGCGGAGTTAGGGCTTAGAAGATCTTTTGGAGCAACGAAAGGAGGATTGCTCAATCAGGTTCTTTCGGAGAGCTTTATACAGTCCCTTTTAGGCGGTATCCTTGGATTTCTCCTCGCCGTAATCTTTGTTTATCTCTCAAGCAATACATTGTTTCAAGGCAATTATTATACTTATTCCGATGGAGTGGCGCTACCTGTTTGGAACATCATATCCGTACAAGCATTCCTGATGGTACTGTTGTGCTGCTTTGTGATCAACTTCATTTCCACTTTCATACCGGCATGGAGAGCCACTAAGAAGCCTATTGTAGAATCCTTATCACTCAAGAAATAGTCATGATAAAGCATCAACTTAAAATAATGTGGAATGAGCGCAGACAGAATATTGCCATCTTCCTCGAACTTCTTCTGGTTCTACTCTGCTTTTGGGGCATTATGAATATATTTTACAACAGGATTTCGGAAGCACTAAAACCGACCGGATTCGATACTGCCCACACTTATCGCATTTTTCATAGCATCTTACCCAACACCTCTCCGCTTTATATCGCTCCGGAGAGCGATGGTTATCGCACCTATGCAGCCAGTATGCTGGAGGTGAAAAACCGCTTGAAGAAGTTGCCAGAAGTGGAAGCCGTTGCTATTTCGATGCACTCTACGCCTCACATGGGTAGTAACCGTATAACCACTTTATCTTCCGATTCTCTGCATGTACAAGATTGGGTTATGGTCCGTGGCGTGGAACCGGAGTTTTTGGACATCTTCAGGATTATGGACGAACAAGGCAGTACGGAAGCCTTCAAGAGAGCTCTTCGAGATAATAAGCTGGTCATCTCCAAAGGTCTGAACGAAGCTTTAGTTCCGAATAACGTCAATCCGATAGGTCTGGAGTTGAAAGAGAGCGATGGAAACATCTTTGGCATCGTCGGAGGAGTATCCGGAGACCTCAAGCAGAATACCTTTTATTGGTGGAACACCTCTCTCTTTCAGCTGCTTTATCCTACCGAAGAGGAGTTTATCTCCTATGGAGACCATCCGAATCTCCCGTATCTGGAGATCTCTATGCGCATCAAACCTTCTGCCGATCACGCTTTCAAGGAGCGTTTTCTCAAGGATATTGCTCCCACGCTGCACAACTGTAACCTGATCGTTTCCGATATAAGGAGTTTTGCAGAAATGAAAAGCAGCTTCGATGCTCCGTATATAAAGCAGATGAAAAACTATGCTTCCATCGTCATATTCTTTGCCATCAATGTTCTGCTTGGTGTTATCGGTGTCTTCTGGTACCGTACAGACCAGCGCAAACATGAGATGGGCGTTCGGATGGCACTCGGAGATCGTGCGGCGGCACTGCTTCGCCGCTATATCGGAGAAGGGCTTCTGCTTTTGCTTTTCACCATTCCTTTTGCTCTTCCACTCTCTTACGGCATCTCGAAGCTGGGGTTTGCCTTCTGGTGGGATACCATGACTTTAGAGCGTTTCCTATGGGGATTCGGGTCGGCTTACCTGCTCATGATGCTGATGGTAATACTTGGCATCTGGATTCCTGCCCGTAAAGCAGTAAACATTCCGCCATCCGTCGTGTTGAAAGAAGAGTAATAACAACCTCAAAATACGCAGTAATGAAACAATACTTCTATCATAACTTTTTCATTTGCGTTTGTATTGTGCTATGCGCCATCCTGCCTGCTTCCGGGCAGGATGTGCAAGCACAGTCGGACTCGATAGCGCAAACCCTCACACTCGAACAAGCCATAGAGATGGCACAAGCCCAAAGTGTGGATGCCGTAGTGGCGCTCGACCGTCTGCGTACAGCCTACTGGCAGTACCGCACATACCGTGCAGAGCTGCTGCCGGAAGTGAACTTTACGGGAGAACTGCCCAACTACAAGAGCGGCTATAACCTCTATCAGGAGGGAGACGGCAGCTACAAGTTCGTCCGCTCCCGCCTTTTGCAGGCAAGCGGATCGCTCTCCATAGATCAGAACATCCCTCTCACCGGCGGTCGCATCTCGGTGGTCTCCTCGCTGGAGTATGTCCGTCCGTTCACGAAAGCCAATCACTTCCTCACCATTCCGGCAACCATCACGCTGGTTCAGCCCATTCTCGGCTACAATGCACTCCGTTGGCAGACCAAGATACAGCCTGTAAAGTATGAAGAAGCCAAGGCTGCTTATCTCGAAGAACGGGAGAAAACCACGATGCGGACTATCAGCCACTTCTTCGAGTTGCTGCTTGCAGACGAAAATCTGCGCATCGCAATCCAAAACAGAGAGAACGCCAAAAAGCTGCACGAAGTGGCTAAAGCAAAACGGGAGATGGGGCAGATCTCGGAGAACGAACTGCTACAACTGGAGCTGAATCTGCTTCAAGCCAACGGGAAAGAGACGGAAGCACGCTCGCTCAGAAACGGCAAGCTGTTCCGCTTGAAGTCTTTTCTCGGCATCACCACAGACGGAGACATTCTCCCCGTAGTGCCTGCATCGGTAGATGCCAAGCGCATCCACTATGGCGATGTACTGGCTAAGGCTCACAAAAACAACTCTTTCGTGCATCGCATCCGCCGTAAACAGCTCGAAGTGGACAGCGAAGTGGCACGCGCCAAAGGCGAACGCTACAAAGTGGATCTCTTTGCTTCGCTCGGATATACCGGACAACACGAACAGTGGAGAGAGGCATACGGCAATCTTCAAGAGAATCAGATCGTACAGGTAGGCGTTAGGATACCTCTGCTGGACTGGGGCAAACGAAAAGCAAGAGTGAAGATGGCGGAGAGTGCCCGTGATGTGATGCGCTCGCAAATCAAGCAAGAGACTCAGCAGTTCGACCAAGATCTGTTCCTTTTGGTAGAACAGCTCAACAACCAAGCACAACAACTCCACATCGCACGCAGTGCCGACCGCATCGCCGAAAAGCGGTACAAGACCGGTATAGAGACCTTCATGATAGGTAAGATAAGCACTCTGGAGCTGAACGATGCACAGAAAGCCAGAGACGAAGCACGGCAGAAACATATCTCCGAACTCTTCTTCTACTGGTACTACTTCTATCAAGTGCGCAGCCTGACTCTCTTCGACTATATCAAAGAGAGCGAAATATCTTACGACGCAGACCTGTTTAAGCGTTTGTAGGAAAGTGGGGCAGAGAGATTTCTCCTTCTTCTACGGCATGGAACCTGTCCGCCAACATGGCAAGGAACAGAGAGATCTGCCTGATGGCTTCCATCGTAGAAGGGGAGACTTCGTCCCCTTTCAGCCGAAGGGTCATATATCCATAGACGGCGATATAAGCGGTCTCTATCTCTCCGACGGGCTTGGACGACTTCTGCTTTGTACGCAGATGAACCAAGTGGGGAAGGGTTTTGTAGAAGAGTGCGGAGTAGATACCTTGCGTGGGATCTTCCAGCAAAGCCTTATGGAGTAAGCCGAGATGTTCTATCAGTTTGGAGAGCTGAGGCAGGTGTCCTTCCGCAGTAGCTCCGGACGCTATAAGCTCATCGCGCAGAGAGAGATACCATTGGAGTGTCTCGGACTGTAACGGCTCTTCCAGCCGGTATTGGTTCTTGACGTAAGAGGTGATCGCCTCGGTGTCGAGCTTCAGTGCGCGCAGAATATCTTCTACCTGCCACATGTAGAGGATGTATTCGGAGATATTTTCTTTTCGTTTCTTTCGAGCTACTATCATGGGTATGGATAACGGTTGGTCTCGGTGCAAATGTAGAGAAAATATGTCAGAGATAAGAGCCGGTTTCAAGTGCACTTTTATATAAAAACGGAGTGCTCACGCTCTGCTCCGAAACTGCTCCGCTTTCTCTCTTTTTGGAGTGAAAATTTTTGTTTTGTGTTGTAATGGTTTGAAATAGAGTGAAATATAAATCAGCGCGAATTTGGAAAAATTTTTTTCTCAGTCCGTTTGATGGGGCTTTTTCGCGTTAATAGGTGTAAATTTTAACACCCGTGTCTGTAAACGTTTCCTAATGAAGAAATCTGTCTTTTCAGAGGCATTTGGGGGCAAAATGCGTAGAAAGCTGATTATTAGTATTTTAATAGTTTTGACTAAACACTTTAATCGAATCCGGTAAACATATTAAATGAAATCGGTAAACGTGTTCATTGAAAAATTAAACACGTTAAGCCGGAAGAATATGCTCGTTTAGCGTTTTTGCTTAACAGGTATCGAAAATAGTGTTAATAAAATGGGCTGATTTAACAAATCCGGTACCCCTCCGAAAACGACCCCTCCGATCAAAATAGAAAGCAAGAAAAAAGGGAGCATTTTTCGGTATGGAATATATAAAAACAACGTGTACGAAACGGTCTCCGTACACGCTGTTTTTATGGGTTGAATATGGCTCTCAAATCACCCTTAATATGACCGAAATGATTCCGATGATACCTATACAGAGTTTGATAATAGGCCATACAAAACGGGTATTTCTCTTTTTATTTCCGAGATTTTGCTTTTTGAGCCTGGAAATGTCCGAAATGGAAAGAATAACCAACAGAATGGCAATGATGAGTATGCCCGCCAAATAGAGTGTCATACCTGCAGAGTGTGAAGTGTGAGACTACTTGGTGGTTTGCACTTCCGGTGTCGACACTGCCGGCTTATAGCCTTGAGGGGTGGTGTCCGACATGATCTTCTTCTCTACCAACAAGCCGTCTTGGAAGATGAGATAGGTGTAGGTGATGAGTAGATTGGAACCCTCATACTGGGTGTGTCTGTACACCAATGTCTCTATCACTTTGCCCTCTTTATCTTTGTAGAACTCTGTGCCTTGAAGACTGCTCTTCATGGAGCGCAGCTGGCGCAGTACGTCATTCTTCTTGGCTCCGTAAGAGATGGCATCCATCTTGCTGGCGTAAGAGGGTCCAAATATTCCGCAACCGCTCAGACCCAACGTGCAGGCAAGCAGAGCCGCTGCAAAAAAAGTTTTTTTCTTCTTCATATATATAGTGTTTGTTTTCTCTTCTGTGCTTTGGGATTATCTCCTGCGGGGATGTGCGGGAGGCATCGGACGTCTTGGTATAAACATTCCGGGACGGGATACCTGCTTCTCCACAAGGATGTTGTTCTTGAAGATGAGATGTATATACTGCACGGAGAAGGGAGTATCTCCCTGATTGTCTTTATAAGTGAGTATCTCTATCATGTCTCCGTTATCGTCCCGGTAAAACTCCTGATTATCGAACATCATGCTTATGGGACGCAGACGCCTTTGAGCTTCTTGCTTGGTGATTCCGGGCGGTAGATCTTGAAGATCTCTGTATGCTCTCATCATGGAACAGCCGCTCAACAGAAGCGCAACAACGGCAATCAGTGCCATCAAAATAACTTTTCGGTTCATGGTTTGCTCCTCTCTGTGTCTTATGGTTTTTATTAAAATCCCCCATGTAAACAGGGGTCGAAGCAAATTTAGATAAAAGCAGACAGAGAAACAAGCCTTTTACTCTTCCGGCTGAGGCAGATATTGCTTATAAGGTTCTCCGAATGATGCCAACTCCCTAACGAGAGAGGAGCTGACGGAACAGAGTTCGGGGGCGGAGAGAAGCAGTACGGTTTCGAGGTTGAAGTGCTTGCGGTTGAACTCTGCCATGTTTCTCTCATACTCCATATCCGCTACGTTGCGTATTCCACGTATCAGCAGAGAAGCCCCATGCGCTTGGGCGAAAGCACCGGTAAGTCCTTCATAAGCCACGATAGAGATGGCCGGAACTTTTGCATAGATGCGGCGCAGGGTCTCGACCCTCTCTTCCACGGAAAGAAAAGGCTGCTTGTTGCGGTTGATACCTACGACAATGATGAGCCGGTCTACTATCTCCAGTGCCCGTAAGGCTATGTCGTGATGTCCGATGGTATAGGGGTCGAAGCTTCCGGCATATATCCCTGTTCGGGGATTCGGTGTAGAGAATGCTGTATCCATATCCGTTGGTTAAAAGTTATATTTGACATCCACAAGCGAAAGCCCTTCGGCAGGGGCGGACATCCCTGCTGCCGAGCGGTCTTTCTGTTCTAAAATATTTCGTATCCCTTCCGGAGCCATCTTTCCACGCCCTATCAAGAAGAGTGTACCCACGATGGCTCGTACCATATCCCTTAAAAAACGGTCTGCGGTAATCTCGAAACGATAGCCTTCGCCCTCTTCCCGTACCCACTCTGCACGTTTGACGGTGCAGATATTGGTCTTGACATCCGTGTGGAGCTTGCTGAAAGAGGTGAAATCCTGCTTTCCCAACAGAAACAGAGCCGCTCGGTTCATCGCTTCTATATCCAAAGGGTGGTGGACAAACGTGGAGAAGTGTCTCAGGAACGGGTCTCTGTTGAAGTGGATACGGTAGTGATAGGTGCGCTCGACGGCATCGAAGCGGGCGTGAGCGTCTGTGGCAACTTCGTATATCCGGTAGATTGTAATGGTTCTTGGGAGCAAGCGGTTGATCTTATGCGCATCGAACGGGAGGGTATCCCCCTCAAAGTCGAAGTGTACCACCATTCGGGCGGCATGAACTCCGGCATCCGTGCGTCCGGCACCAACGATGCTTACTGGCTTTCGTGCTATCGTGCTCATCGCTTTTTCGATGCTCTCCTGCACGGTGATACCGTTGGGCTGTATCTGCCAACCCGAAAAGGAGCTGCCGTCATAGCCCAACTCCATGAAGTATCGCTTTATAACCGGTTGCTCTTTCATCTTGTTATGCTTGTTCGCACTCTTCCCGGCGACGCTTTTCTTTCTCTTTTTCCTTTTTGCTTAAAGGCAAAATGAGGTTGAGCAGCACGGCAACCACGGCAGAAAGCCCGATGCCGGAGAGAGAGAAATCGCCATAAGAGAACACCGCACCGCCTATACCGATGGTGAGGGTAATGGAGATGATCACCACGTTACGGGTATTGGTCATGTCCAGTTTATGTTGCATCAGATTGACGATGCCGGCACTTGCAATGGTTCCAAAGAGTAACAGCATGATACCGCCCAGTACAGCCGGAGGAATGCTCTTGAGCAGCGCGCTCACTTTACCTATCATCGAGAAGACGATACCGGTAACAGCTGCTATGCGGATCACTACCGGGTCTGTTACTTTGGTCAATGACATCGCACCGGTAACCTCAGAATAGGTTGTTACGGGCGGGCCTCCGATAAAGCTTGCAGCTATACACGCCAGTCCGTCTCCGAGTAGAGTGCGGTGAAGTCCGGGGTTCTTGACGAAATCTTTACCGGTTACCGTATTCACTACATATACATCGCCGATGTGTTCGATAACGGGAGCTATCGCAACAGGAATCATAAACAGAATGGGTTCCCACGCAAAACCTTCGTAAGGAATGAATTGAGGAAGTCCGAACCATGGGGCTGTTGCAACGGCAGACAGATCCACTCTTCCGAGAGAGAGGGCTAAGAGGTAGCCGACAAGGATACCACAGAAGATAGGAATCAGCTTCAGAAGACCTCGTGTATAGATTGTAACAAACACCGCAACGGCTAAAGAGACTATTGCCAACAGCCAGTCCTGATTCGCCATATTCACTCCGGCAGAGGAGAGACTCAGTCCGATGAGAATGATTACCGGACCTATCACGACGGGAGGAAAGAGTCGGCGGATCACTTTAAGCCCTTGCCACTTGACCAGAGCACTCATAATGAGATAGACCGCTCCTACTCCGACGATGCCGGAAATGGTACCGCTCAATCCATAAAGCTCGGTGGCTTTGATAATGGGAGCGATAAAGGCAAAACTGCTACCGAGAAAAATTGGCACGACGCCCTTGGTAACGAGGTGGAAGATGAGTGTTCCTATCCCGGCAGAAAAGAGTGCCGTGGAGGGATCAAGCCCTACAAGAAGAGGAACTAAAACAGTAGCTCCGAAAGCTACGAATAGAAACTGAACACCGACAATGCACTTGCGCGGAGTGCTGAGTACGATGGGTTCTGTGGGTTGGTTCATTCTGTTTACAGGTTTTTAATATAGATGTTTACAAAATTAGTCAATTAGCCATACTCTGCAATATGACACTCGTTCAGCTCTGCCCTTGCAGTCGGGAGGCATAGAGCCGTAAGTGTTGTTCGGCGACCCTTGTGTAAGAGTAGCACGATACGGCTTTCTCTCTTGCGGCGGAACGCATTGCCAGATACTCCGAAGGTGGCAGCAGAAGCATCTGTTCTATCTTCTTTGCCAGATCCGAAGGGTTGGCATACTCTGCCAAAAAGCCATTCTTTCCCGGCTGTATCATTTCGGGTATTCCTCCGGTCTCGAATGCCACAACAGGTGTACCGCAACTCAGGCTCTCCATGACAGTGCAGGGGAGATTCTCAAACAGAGACGGAACCACCAGCATACAGGCAGAACGGTAGAGTTTGATCATCTCCTCTTCCGATCCGATGTACCCATGAAGAACCGCCGGAAAGGTTTCCAGAAGAGCAGAAGCGTGAGGAGAGAGCTTTCCAAAAACATCTACCACCACGTTCATCTCCTTTAGGGGCAGGCGATGAAGAGCAGAGAGCAGTTCGTCGAACCCTTTTCGGGGGTCGTCTGTCTGCACTGCGCCCACCACTATACGCTTCTGCTCCAAAGAGAAAGAGGCAGGAGGGGAGAAGCTGTCCGTGTCTATCGCATTCGGTATGGTGGTTATGTCGAGACCTTTTGTGAGTTCGGAAGCTCTTGCTTTCCCGGCAATCCATTCGCTGCAACAGATAAAAGAGGGACGGAGAACGGGGTATATCCTCTGCTTCCGGCGCCATACACGCTTCACGAAAGAGCTCTCCTTGCCGCTCCAAGGCGATTCGTAGCTGTTCGGATCGCCCAAATGTGGAGACACTGCGGTGAACGGCCACATGTCGTGAGTGGTCCAAAAAATCGGCTTTCCCGTACTCGCCAGCCGTTCCAATCCTTTCAGGGAGAGCATCCCATGGTTTATCCAGTGCAGATGAATTACATCCGCCCACTTCACCAAAGGGTGCGACGAAATGTCTCTACCCCATAAAGCCGTGGAGATATGGAAGATCTTATCTCTGCGGAAACCGTTGTGCAGATAGATCTCTGCACGTTCCGCCATAAAGTTGAACCGGTCTGCAACGCTTTTTTTCTCCAAAGAGAGAAACGCCACATCGACATCCGGCATCATAGAAAGAGCATCTCTCAGACGGCGTGCAGCTATTGCCGCTCCACCACCTGAGAGATGCGTATTTACGATGAGGATATTCACGGTCTCGAAGCGTCGTTACAGCTCTTCGCTTTTAGCCCTACTCTTCGATCCCAGATAGCCGCCATGATGACGCTTGGAATACTCCGAATATGAAAATCCGATGGCTTCCATCACGCCCACAACGAGAAGATCGCCCATGACGGTCATTACCGTTGTGCTGGTCGTAGGGGTCAGTCCGAGCGGACAGACCTCTTTAGGTGATCCCGTATGGAGGACGATGTTGGCATTTTGAGCCAATACGCTCTCCGTATCACTTGTAATACAGATGTACGGAATACCCGAAACAAGCCTGCGAGACAGCTCCACGAGTTCGAGTATCTCTCTTGTCTTGCCGGAGTTGGAGATAAGAAGCATCAGGTCATTTGGGCAGACTATTCCAAGATCCCCATGCTGTGCTTCGCTCGGATGCAGAAAAAAGGCGGGAGTACCGGTGCTGCTGAATGTCGTAGCCATGTTTGCCGCGATCTGTCCTGCCTTACCCATACCGGACGTAACCAGTTTACCTCCATTGGTATGCACATGTTTAAGTATAAGATCTATTGCCTCCTGATAGCACGAACCCAAAGGAATGTTTCGCACAGCACGAGCTTCCTGTTCGAGTATCTCGGAAAGGTTTTCTATTGTAAGCATAGCGGTTATTCTTCTATTGCATTTATTAACAAGAGTCAAAGATACGCCATTTTTCTCATAGCTTGTTTCCGCTTACGGCTCTTCCGTATTCGTTCGAGAAGGAGTAAGGCTTGTCTTCTTCCGTTGTTCCCCTTTCTCTGTTGGGTTTGTTGCTCATCTCGAAAGAGATCTCACCGCCTTTCAGCAGCTGCGAATAGGTCAGGAAGTTTTTGTTCCATACTTTCCCGTCCACCGTCATACCATATATATAAGGAGTGTCGGACGTGTTGCCTTTTGCATTCAGAAGCAGTCTCCTGCCATTGGGAAGAGCGATTTTCACTTTCGGGAAAATCGGAGAGCCCAATACGTATTGCTCGGATGCAGGAGCTACCGGATAGAATCCGAGTGCGGAGAAAACGTACCAGGCAGAAGTCTGACCATTGTCTTCATCACCGCAGTAACCGTCCGGTGTGGGCTTGTAAAGCTTATCCATCACTTCACGCAGACGGCTTTGCGCCTTCCACGGTTCGCCGATATAGTTGTAGAGATATATCATGTGTTGTATGGGCTGATTACCGTGCGCATAGTTGCCCATATTGGCTATCTGCATCTCCCGAATCTCATGAATCACAAAGCCATAATAGCTCTCATCGAAGACGGGAGGCGTAGAGAACACGGAGTCGAGCATAAGACTCATTTTCCTGTCTCCGCCCATCAGAGAGGCGAGACCTTTCGGATCATGAAACACAGACCATGTGTAGTGCCACGCATTCCCTTCCGTGAAAGCGTCTCCCCACTTCAAAGGAGAGAACGGTGTCTGAAAAGTACCGTCGCTGTTCCTGCCTCTCATAAGGGATGTTTCGGAGTCGAACAGATTGCGATAGTTCATGGCTCTCTGTGCAAACGTGTTCAGAAGAGACGCTTCCCACTTTAGTTTTCTTCCCAGCTGCCATATACACCAGTCATTGTACGCATATTCCAGCGTGCGTGCTGCACTCTCCTTTATCCCAATATCGCACGGCACGTATCCCAGCTCATTGTATGCTTCCCAACCTTTGCGCCCTGTGGACGACACGGATGGATGCACTGCATTGGCGCCGTGTAGCAGTCCGGCTCGGAGTGTGGCGGTATCTTTCACCATGACTCCCTTGAGATAGGCATCGGCAAGGACGGATGCAGAGTTGTTGCCCACCATGCAGTCTCTATGTCCGGGACTTGCCCACTCCGGAAAGAATCCGCTTTCGCGGTAGCTGTTGAGCAGACCTTCCTGTATCTTGATATTCTCTTCCGGATAGAGGAGATTAAGTAGCGGAAAGAGAGAACGGAATGTATCCCAAAAGCCGGTATCGGTGTAGAGATAGCCCGGAAGTACCTGTCCGTTGAACGGACTGTAATGGACGATCTTTCCTTTCGGGTCTATCTCGTAAAATCTTCGCGGAAAGAGGAGAGAGCGATAGAGTGCGGAGTAAAATGTGCGCCGCTGGTCGGTGCTGCCGCCCTCTATCTCTATGCGACCCAATAACCTGTTCCACTCCGCTCTGCCACTGTCTTGCACCTGCTCGAAGCTCTTGTCTGCCACTTCCAAAAGGTTCTGCGCCGCCTGCCGTGCGCTGATGAACGAGGAGGCTATCCTGATCTCCACCTCCGGAGACTCTATCTCCACAGCCACTTTGGCGTGTCCCGCGACATCCGGCTCTATCTTGCGAATGCTCTTTATCGGTGTGGAAAACTTCAAGGTAAAGTGGCAGGCAAAATTTTCGGGTACGCCTCCGCTGTTTTTTCGTGAGATTCCTTGCAGCGTGTAAGCATCTTTCTGCTCTATGAGAGAGCCGGAGTCGAAAGCATCCAACAGCAGCCAACGGAGCTGTTCTGCCCTGCTCTTTTTCGGATAAGCTACTCTGAATATCACGGCTCGTTCCGTTGGGGTCAGCTCCACAAAGGTGTCATGGGAGGCAAGATATACGCTATAATAATAGGGTGTAACGCTCTCTGCCTTGTGCGAAAACCATGAGGCGGAATGCTCGGTATCGAAAAGCGAGTACCACTTCTTCATATCTTCCGCCCCCTCTCCGTGTGGAGCAGGAGGAGCCATCAGGGGCATGATGAAAAACTGCCCGTAGTCGTTGATCCAGGGACTGGGTTGATGGGTCTGTTTGAAGCCTCTTATCTTGTGAGCCGTATAGGTGTACTGCCAGCCGTCTCCGGGCTTTCCGGTCATCGGTGTCCAGCTGTTCATGCCCCAAGGTCTGCCTATAACCGGATAGGTGTTCCCCGAACTGAGTTCAAAACTACTCTGTGTCCCGATGAGGGGAGATACATAGTCTACGGGAGATTGTGCCGAAAGATCGTAACCGGCTATGTGGAAAAGGAGAATTGCCAGAGTGGCAAAAAACACTTTGGAATGTTTCATGTCTGTAAAATATCTCCCCTAAAGGTAGAGGAGTTTGACGAAAAAAGCAATATCCAAGTTCTACTAATTTCTCTGTGAGTAAGCCGGTTACAAATGCTTACAGCCTTATCCCATATTTAAGGATGTGTATGCAATTTGCTTTTAAGCTGTTCAAGAGTTCTTTTTATCGTGTTAAAAAAGAGGATTGAAGTTTTATGAATCTTGAAATCAAGGCTTGATGTTTGCAAATCAAAACTTGAGTCCTGCTTCTCAAGGTTTGACTTTCAATATTCAGCTCCTGATTTGTAAATTTTAATGCGTTCAGAGGAAGAAACAGACAGGTTCGGAAGAACTTTTGAACGGCTTCATCAAAAGAGTTCAAGCCGTCTTATCGTGGCTCTTTCGGGCTATCGCTTTCTTTCCGGAAGGCTTCCGGCGGAGTGGTGCAAGAGAATTACCGAAAAGCAGGTATGTTTGTCTAACTTATTGTAATAGAGTGTTCTGTATCTTTGATACAAAGCGATGACCTCTCCATCGGTACAAAAACGGACAAAATGTTGTTTTTCTGAAATATTAGTACTAATTTTCGGAGAAAGTCGCAGAGTTTTGCCCGACAGAAGAGGGCATTTTGGCTCTGAGACATATAAAATAAGCTATTATAATTTCAAACCATCTTACATAAGGACGTTATGAAAGTGTACCAAACCGAAGAGATTAAAAATATCTCTATACTGGGCAGTTCAGGCTCAGGTAAAACCACGCTTGCGGAAGCAATGCTATTTGAAGGCGGTGTCATTAAGCGTAGAGGAACAGTGGAAGCAGGAAATACTGTTTCGGACTACTTCCCGGTAGAAAAAGACTATGGATATTCTGTGTTCTCTACGCTGTTTTCAGTAGAATGGCAAGGTAGAAAGCTCAACTTTCTCGACTGCCCCGGATCCGATGACTTCGTAGGTGCAGCGGTTTCTTCTCTTAGTGTTACAGATACGGCTCTGATGGTCGTAAATGCTCAGTATGGTATAGAAGTGGGGCTGATCAATCAGTTCCGTTATACAGAGCAGTTTAAGAAACCGGTGATCTTCATCATCAACCAGCTTGATCATGAAAAAGCCGACTTTGATAACAGCGTAGCCCAGCTGCAAGAAAGATACGGCTCCAAAGCCGTTCCGGTACAATATCCGGTAACCGTGGGTACAGGCTTTAACGAGATCGTGGACGTCCTTAAGATGAAAATGTACCGCTGGAAACCGGAAGGCGGTGTACCCGATGTGCTCGACATACCCGAACAGGAGCAGGAAAAGGCTATGGCTTATCACCAGGCATTGGTGGAAGCAGCAGCAGAAAACGATGATGCGTTGATGGAGAAGTTCTTCGATCAAGGCACACTATCGGAAGAGGAGATGAGAGAAGGTATCAGACTGGGGCTTGTATCTCGCAGCATCTTCCCGATATTCTGTGTAAGTGCTCTTAAAGATATGTGCGTGAGACGTACTTTGGAGTTTCTTGGAAATATCGTTCCATGTACAGACAAGATGGAACCAGCTATTACCAATGAAGGTGAAGAGGTAAAAGCAGACTCTTCAGGCCCTGTAAGCCTTCTGTTTTTCAAGAGTGCCATAGAGCCTCATATCGGAGAAGTGGACTACTTCAAGGTGATGAGCGGTACGGTGAAAGAGGGCGATGACCTCATCAACGCAAATAAAGAGAGCAAAGAACGCATCACTCAGCTTTATGTGGCAGCAGGAGCAACCCGCGAGAAAGTGGCAGAGATGAAAGCCGGAGATATTGGTGCTACCGTTAAACTGAAAGACGTGAAAGTGGGACACAGCTTGAACGAAAAGGGCTGCTCTTATACCTATCCCGAAGTTCAGTATCCGGAGCCGAAGTATCGCAGAGCAATCAAGGCTGTGAACAGCAGCGATGCGGAAAAACTTTCGGAAGCGCTCACTCGTATGCACTCTGAAGATCCGACATGGATAGTAGAACAGTCCAAAGAGTTGAAGCAACTTATCGTGCACGGACAGGGAGAGTTCCACTTGAGAACATTGAAGTGGAGACTCGAAAACAACGACAAAATTCCGGTAGAATTTTATGAGCCAAAGATTCCATACAGAGAAACCATCACCAAAGCCGCTCGCGCAGACTACAGACACAAGAAACAGTCGGGTGGAGCAGGTCAGTTTGGCGAAGTGCATCTTATCGTAGAGCCATACGAAGAGGGAACCCCTCTGCCTCAAAGCTATAAGTTCGGCGGTCAAGAGTTTAAGATCACTCCCAGAGATACTCAAGAGATTTCTTTGGACTGGGGTGGAAAGCTTGTCTTTGTGAACTCGATCGTTGGTGGAGCCATAGATGCGAGATTCCTTCCTGCCATATTAAAGGGTATCATGTCTCGCTTGGAGCAAGGCCCTCTTACCGGTTCTTATGCGCGCGATGTAAGGGTCGTGGTATATGATGGAAAGATGCACCCGGTGGATAGTAACGAAATATCCTTTATGCTTGCAGGACGTAACGCATTCAGTGAAGCGTTCCGCAATGCCAACCCGAAGGTATTGGAGCCGATCTATGACGTTACGGTCTCTGTTCCTGCAGACTATATGGGAGATGTTATGAGTGATCTTCAGACTCGGAGAGCCATCATCATGGGTATGAACAGTGCTGCCGGATATGAAAAGATCCAAGCGAAAGTTCCTCTTAAAGAGCTTTCCAGCTATTCGACATCGTTAAGCTCCATAACCGGAGGACGTGCAAGCTTCACAATGAAGTTCTCAGGATATGAGCTTGTTCCGACAGATGTACAAGAAAAACTTCTTGCAGATTATGCTGCAGAGAAGGAAAAAGACGAATAATAGAAGTTTGCTATGATTTTTGAGAGGGAGCTGCTCTGCGAAGAGCAGCTCTTTCTTTGTTTACGAAAGTGAATGTAAAGAAAGTCATAAAAATACGCTATCTTTGTCTTGTTGTGTTCGTTCCTATCGGAATACAGCAGTACCATGATCGAAATTTATCTAACACAGTAAATTGATATGACAAAAAGAATTATTCTATCTGTTACTACTCTTGCTGTAGTATCTCTTTTGGCTTCATCGTGTGCGAAGCTGAAGCCTCTTCAAGCTCAGTACGTCAATGTGGATCCACAACCACTGGAACTGACAGCCGGAAAGGTGCCTGCTCAGGTTAATATCTCTTTCCCAAAGAAATGGTTTGCAAAGAAAGCACAAGTGAGCATCATTCCTGTACTAAGGTATCAAGGAGGAGAGATGGCGGCGGCACCCGTAGCCTATCAAGGTGAAAAGGTGCGTGGCAATGCTACCGTAGTGCCTTACGCTTCTGCGGAAAGAGTGGTGTTCCATACGGAATTTGACTACAAGCCGGAGATGCAAAAGAGTGATCTTTTCCTTACATTCCGTGCAAAGGTAGGCAAGAAAGAGGTGCGTCTTCCGGATGTAAAAGTGGGCGAAGGCGTTATAGCAACAGAAGCATTGGCTTCTACGGAGTATGTTACTCCTGCCATCGCTCCCGATGGATTCCAACGCATCATCAAGGAAGCGCATAATGCAAACATCCTCTTCCTTATCCAACAAGCCGGTCTTCGCCCTACGGAGTTGGCAAAAGCGGAAATGAAGGAGTGGAAGAGCATCGTAAAGAATGCCAATGATGCAGCAAACAAGAATGTAAATGTAGAGGTACGTGCTTACGCTTCTCCTGATGGAGCTTTCGATTTGAACGAAAGACTTGCGGGTCAACGTGAGAAAAATACGACCAACTAC
The DNA here is from genome assembly GCF_000765975.1 of Porphyromonas canoris. Lineage (NCBI taxonomy): Bacteria > Pseudomonadati > Bacteroidota > Bacteroidia > Bacteroidales > Porphyromonadaceae > Porphyromonas > Porphyromonas canoris. The sequence goes on along the minus strand of NZ_JQZX01000015.1, from coordinate 26,234 downwards.
CTTAACAGAGAGTTGAAGAAGCAACGCATCAATGCTCCGGTAGCTGCTCACTACACGGCTGAAGACTGGGAAGGCTTTAAGGAACTTGTAGAGAAGAGCGAAATTCAGGATAAAGATCTTGTCCTTCGTGTTCTTTCCATGTACACAGACCCTATCCAGCGCGAACAGGAAATCAAGAATATTTCTGCTGTATTCCGCCAACTTGCAGACGATATCCTGCCTCAACTTCGTCGTTCTCGCTTGATAGCGAATGTTGAGATTATCGGAAAGAGCGATGAGGAGATCCTTTCTCTTTCTCAAAAGAATCCGGCTGCTTTGAATGTGGAAGAGTTGCTTTACTCCGCTACTCTTGTTCCGACTGCTGCAGAAAAGATGAATATCTACAAAAAAGCTACTGAACTTTTCCCTAATGATGCTCGTGCATGGAATAATATAGGTACTATCCTGTATGCTTCTAAAGAGTATGCAAATGCTGCGGAATACTTCAACAGAGCATTGGCAGTGGCTAAAGTGAATGGAAAAGATCTTGCAGAAGCTCAGCTTAATACCGGTCTTCTTGCTTTGAGAAGCGGAAACGTGGATCAGGCAAACAGCTTGTTCAGTGCAGCAACCAATGTACCTGAAATGGCTGAAGTGATGGGGTTGATGCAGATCCGTCAAGGTAAGTATGCCGAAGCTGCCAAAACACTTTCGGGATACGCTACAAACAATGCAGTGGTAGCTCAAATCCTTGCAAACGACTACAATAAAGCAGCCGAACTTATCGCTAAGATTTCCAATCCGGATGCAAAGACTTTCTACTTGAAAGCTCTTGTTGCTGCTCGTACAGATAATGCTTCTGTTGTGGAAGAGGCTCTTAAGGAAGCTGTCAAGCTTGATCCTTCCATCGTGAAGACAATCGCAATGGATCGTGAGTTCTCTAAATATGCGGCTAATCCGTTCTTCAAGTCTATTCTCAGATAATAGGACAAGATAGGGAAACAGATTTCCCGATATACAGAATCGCCCCGATGTATTCATCAGATACATCGGGGCGATTTTTATTTGCTTTTCGCAATATTGGTGTTAAGGAAAAATGTACTTCTCGTACAGGTTTTATTTCTTAAGGTAAATGATGCGTTGATTCCTGCTTCCCCTAAAACGCAACGTGGGATCGAACTCCTCTTGGATAAAAGGCCCATCTACCAGTACATCTATATATTTCAGTGGAAGCGATAGCAGAGGATCATTGGTGAGCTGTTCCAATGTATATCCGGTATAAACCCAGATATTCATTCCTGTCTCCTCTTTCAGACGGGACAGGAGAGCCTCCAATCCGACCGGATTATAGAACGGATCTCCTCCGCTTATAGTGATACCGTCAAGGAGAGGATTCTCTTTGATCTCTGCAATAATATCGGTAAGAATGGAGTCTGTAAGCAGTACCCCATTGTTGGGATCCCAGCTCGCCGGATTGTGGCAGCCTTTACAGCGGTGAGAGCAGCCAGCCAAGTAGATAGAAAAACGAATACCTTCACCATCTGAAATAGTCTCTTTGTATCTATTCAGAAGGTGAAGGTTGTATTCTTCTATCGGACAAGGCATCTCTTCAGTCTTATAGTTATTTGGAGTGTTTCACTCTGTCGTGCTCTTCTGCCTGCTTGGCAGAGTTCCAGCTATCCAAAGATCCGGTAAGGTATCCCGTAATACGTCTTAGCCTTGCAATGTTCTCACCACTGCACACAGGGCATTTCGCATATATTACACCTTTATAGCCACACTTGTTGCATGTATCCACCGGGTGATTGATAGAGCCATAGCCGATACCCTCATCGTGCATTGCCTTGACGATCTTAAGAATGCCGGAAATGTTTTTCTTCGCTTCTCCGTCAAGCTCTACATAAGTAATGTGTCCTCCTCTCGTGATGGCATGGAAAGGTGCTTCTTTCTTTATCTTTTCAAAGATGGTTACAGGCTCTTTGACATCTATGTGGAAAGAGTTCACGTAATAGTCTCTGTCGTTCACGCCGGCTATTACCCCGTACTTCTTTTTATCCATACGAGTAAATCTACCGGAGAGTCCTTCTGCCGGAGTAGCCAGTACAGAATAGTTGAGTCCATACTTCTTTTTGTACTCTTCTACCACTTCATTCATCACCATGACAGCATCATATAGAGTCTGCCAAGCCTCCTGATTGTGCGCATGCCCCTCTCCATATATTGCGATCATTGCATTGTGTCCGCCAATGAACCCGATACCGAGAGTTCCGCTCTTTATTACCTCTCCTACCTCATCATTAGGGTCTAAACTGCCACCGCCTTTCCAGACATCATTACCCATCATGAACGGATACTGTCTTGCCAATGAGCTTTTTTGATATTTATATCTGTCGTACAGCTGTTCGGCTATCATTTCGGAAGTCTTTCGTACTCCTTCGAGGAATATCTCTTTTGCCTCTCTGCGGATGGTGTGTTTATCCGCTCCCGGATTATTTTCTTCCGCTTCCCTTATCGCCTCTATTGCCAAACGAGGCATATTGAGAGAAGTAAAAGATAGGTTCCCACGTCCGACGGAACTCTTCTCTCCATGGAGATTTTCAAATACTCTTGTTCGACATCCCATTGTTGCCACTTCGTAGAGATAGCGTTTGGGATCATCGGTATTCCATTTCTCATGTTTATTGAACGGAGCATCCAAAAATACAAAGTTGGGGAAGAGAGCCTTTGAAGTGGTACGACATGCCTCAATAAGCAGGTCAAAGTTCGGAGCTTCAAACTCCATTTCTCCGCTGAGAGCTTTTGGAAAGTCAGCCAAAGCCTTCGCGCAGTCTTTTTCAGAGTAAGAGACACCATCTTTAACCTTAAAGATCTGTATCGGGAATATCGGCACTTCTCCATGTCCAAGCCCTTCCATTGTTGCGGAGAGCAGTTCTCTCATCAGCAAACGCGCTTCCGGAGAGGTATCTGTACCGTAGTTGATGGAGCTGAAGACCACTTGATTTCCTCCACGAGAATGCATCGTGTTAAGGTTATGTATGAATGCCTCCATCGCTTGATGGGTTTCACGTATGGTCTTATCCATGGCATGTTGCCACGCTTTCCTTACACCTTTCTCATCTATACCCTCAATCATGGAAAGTATGGAGGCAATAGCTTTCTCTTGCTCCTCTTTCTTCTCCTGAACGGAAATGTGCTGTTCTGCAAGCTTTTGCTGTATCTCTTTGCGTTCGATCTCCTTCCCGCTTTCCAAAGAGACTATCAGCTTCAATGTCTCTGCAAGATGCTTTTGGAAAGACTTCCGTACTCCTGGTGCCATGAAATAGTCAAAAGCCGGGATGGATTGCCCTCCATGCTGTTCGTTTTGATTGGTTTGGAAGATGATTGTTGCAAGTGTTGCATAGCTTTGGATGCTTTGTGGAGTTCGGATACTGCCGTTTTTGGTTCGGAATCCTCTCTCATAGAGATCCTCCAAGTCGTACTGCAAGCATGTTGTGGTCTTGGTCGGGTAGTAGTCCAAGTCGTGAATATGAATGTCTCCATTCCTGTGAGCGCGTGCATATTTCACGCCCAACAGATATTTGTTGGTATAATCTTTGGTAACCTCAGAAGCAAAAGTCATCATCTGACCTGCGGGTGTATGAGCGGACATATTCGCATTGCTCAGATTGATATCGTTCTTCTCAATCTTAACAATGCCGTCCATGATTTGCTTCATTCCGGTTCGTTTATCGCGCTCGACATTTCTCCACTCGCGATAGATGATATATTTTTTAGCCACGAAAGGGTTATGTACCATCAGCTCATGCTCTACAAGGTCTTGTATCTCTTCTACTCCCGGATCCTCTTTAGTGATTTTCATACAGACCTGATCCACTATATTACGGATAAGATCTCTGTTTTCGCAGAGACCGCAAGCACGGTAGGCTTTTACTATTGCCTCCTCTATCTTTTGTGGTGAAAAGGGTTCCTTCTTTCCATCTCTCTTAGTGATGAACAATGTTGCAGATGCCATGTTATATTGGGTATAAGTACGTGATTTAATGAGAGAGCCGTTCATATAAATGCACGGACGCTCTTTTTGGTGTATGTAATAATTTTGTCTCTTTCGTTACAAAGGTTTTGCCCTCAGCCTTCGGATTTATTCTTTCTGAAGGCTTTCCAAATTTAGAAAAAATATTAGAGGAAAACAAGCCGTAAGTAAGGATAAAAATTCCTTTTCTGAGCCGTTATCAGAAATACCGGCATTATGGCTCTGGTATAAAAATATCTACTTCTATTTATAGCTGCTTTTATATGGATTATTTCCCTTTTTATAGATATGCGGAAAGATGAAAGCAGGATTATTTTCGGTCTTTTCTCTTTCGCCGGAAAAGCATAAAAGGGTTGTGATTTTTCTAAAATCTTTAGAGGAAAGAGTAGAGAAGAGGATTTTAGTTGGTTAATTGTGAAATAAATATTTGTCTATCCGGAATAAATCTTTAATTTTGGGGCCGGTGACCACACATATCCTTAAGTTTGAAAACGCGATTATAAATATTAATGTTTAACCTTTTTTATTCATGACAACAAAGAAAGCTATGAAAAGAATTCACATCAATGGTCTGTTGACTTTGGTTTTTTTGTCGATTTTTGCTCTTACATCATGTAAGAAAGATCCGATTTTGGTTACCAATGTTGCGTTGAACAAGACATCTCTCCAGCTCTTTAAGGGAGACACGGAACAGCTTACTGCAACCATCACTCCTGCGGATGCAGAAAACAAGGAGCTTACATGGACATCTTCAAAAACGGATATCGTATCTGTGGACAAGACCGGTAAGGTAACAGCCATTGGATTGGGTGAGGCAGAAGTGAAAGCAACAGCAGGTGGAAAGTTTGCGATATGTAAGGTCGTTGTGGCAGCAGTGCCTGTATCGGGTATTACCTTGGATAAGGAAAATCACGAGATGACTATTGGTGAGGAGGTGGTGCTTAAGGCTACCGTGACTCCGGATAACGCAGAAGACAAAACCGTAACATGGGATTCTTCCGACAAGGCGGTGGCTACCGTGGATAACAATGGTAAAGTGGTTGCAAAAGGAGAAGGAGAAGCCACTATTACAGCAAAGACCGGCGATAAGAGTGCTCAGTGCAGAGTCAAGGTCAATCCTATCTTAGTGGAGAGCGTTACTATCAGTAAGACCTCTCTAGAGTTGGTTGTAGGAGAAAGATTGAAACTTAGTGCAACGGTCCTACCGGAGAATGCAACGCACAAGACAGTTACTTGGACTTCTTCCAATAAGAGTGTTGCTACCGTTACAGAAGCAGGTCTTGTGACCGCAGTGGCAGCTGGTACTGCAGAGATTACAGCAGCAGCCGGAGGCAAGACAGCCAAGTGTATCGTTATCGTAGAGCTTCCGGTAAGACCTCCAAGAGTGGGAGACTTTTACTATGAAGACGGCTCTACATCCGATCAGATAGATAATGCCAAGAAGATTATCGGCATTGTATTCTGGATTGGTGATGCTACCAAGCAAGATAAAGCGATGAAGAGAGACTTCCCTAAGTGTACCAACGGGTTGGTTGTATCCCTAACAGAAATACTACAATGTCAATGGCAAGAGAATTACAAGACCTATAACAATACTGTGGGAGCTTGGGTCGAAGCAAATGCCAAGCAATATGAAACTCCCGTGACAGCAGAAGACGATGTTTCGACCAATCTTAATAAGACTGTTGGGTACAATAACTCTAAAGCTTTGGAAGCATTCAACAATGCTCCGGAAAATTCTGCATGGCCTGTAACAGCAATTGTTAGGCTCAAAGAATTTGCTGCGGCAAATCCTGTTCCTGCAACTACAACAGGATGGTATCTTCCATCTCCTAAAGAGCTTACTCTGATGTGTCACGGTCCATTCAGTGGAAATATCAGGTTCTTGGCCAATAAAGACAAAGAAGTAATGAAGAAGATCAATGCAGCTCTTGATAAAATTGGAGCAGTGGGAGTTCAAAAACTTACAGAGAATACTTATCGTTCCAGCGCAGAACGCAATAATAATATTTCTCAAGGCGTATTGTTCTACAACTCTTCCTTGCAGGGGCCTGCAAAGGATGCTCTTCTTAAGGCTCGTCCTATCTTTGCCTTCTAATGACAAACAGAATTTAATCTCTCTTTTCAGGAAAGAACACTTTTAATAATAGTTGTCCTGATTGGAAAGAAATATAAAAAGAGAATCGGCGGAAGATCTCCGGAATGGATCTTCTGCCGATTTCTTTTCCTTTTACTCTCCTTTCGTACTAAGGCTCCAATCCTCTGGGCAACACCTTTGCCTGCTCTATCCACTTGTTCACAACGGTAACAAGAGGAGTGCGTTTGACGATATTTTTTTTGTCGTTTACCTCTGCCATCTTCTGCACGATATATTCCGGATCTGCACTGCTTAGGTTTTTCATGGAACCGATGCCTATTATGACTAAAATAGAAACATAGTCTGCTCCTATGCCGTTCACGCGTAGGAGATCCACCATATTCGCCCATTTAAGGATGCGTCTCTCATCTATTTTGGTCTGTTCCGAGAGCTTTTTTCTCATTATTCTGGTTTTACTCGCCCTGGAGAGAGCCATAGTATTTTCGATGCCTGCCTTGATCAGTTTCTGTTTACAAGCAGGCTCTATGGCTTTAATCTGTTCCAACTTGTAGTTTACCATAGGATGCGGTTCTTTTTTGATTTGTTAATATTCAAGGGATTACAAATATAACTACTACTTGTCAATATTCAAACTATTATTTTCTCTTCTTTCTCAAATTATAGGAAACTAACTCGTTGAGAAATGTTTGGTTATGAGCATTATCCTCTCATCTTTGAATGAAAATCCGGATGGAGAATCAAAAACTCGTTTATAAGTATTCAAAAAAAGAGTTTATCGGTAATAAAAGAGTATCTTAACCTTTATAATATTAAAAATCAAGCCTCGATCCGTGCAAATCAAGGCTTGAAATGCAACAATCAAGGCTTGAACCGTGCAATTCCAACCTCGATTTTGAGTTGTGAATCTGTTCAGCGAGAAAAAAGATCGTGTTAAACCTAAGTTGTTAACGTGTTCATTTTATGATCTAAAATCATCTTGGATTTGGAAATAATAAATCTAATATATAATTTTGTGGTATTAGGTAGTGATATTGTATGGTTTAATCATAAAATTTACTTCATTTAATCACTACTATTTGTGGTTCAAAAAACTTAACGGCTTATGCGCAGCAAGCAATCTCTATCTTACCGAGTACGCTCTCTGATACAGAGTTTACTTCCTGCTTATGGCTCCAAGGTGGTGGCGATACTCCTTCTTGGCGTAACGTTTGGGTTGGGAGCATACCTGGTTTATGCTTCCAAAGCTTACAGCTACCTCTTAGACGACCCGAAGGTGTGCGTCAACTGCCACGTCATGGGCCCCTATTATGCTACATGGCAACACTCTTCGCACATGCTTGTGGCTACGTGTAACGACTGCCATGTCCCCCATAACAACGTTCTGAACAAATACTATTTCAAGGCGAAAGATGGCTTGAGGCACTCTTACGTGTTCACTATGAGACAAGAGCCGCAAGCTATGCAAGCCATCACCGCAAGCCGTGAAGTGATATATGACAACTGTATCCGCTGTCATACCCAACTCAATCAGGAGTTTGTCAAGACCGGACGGATGACCCGTAAAGAGCTGAACCATGGCGATGGCAGAGCTTGTTGGGACTGTCATAGAGACGTGCCTCACGGAGGGAAGAACAGTCTTTCATCTACCCCTTCAGCCCTTGTACCTTATCCGGAATCTCCTGTTCCGGAGTGGTTGAGAAGCAAGATGGACGAAGAGAAAAACAAGAGATAATAACAAACGGATAGAATAAGAAAAAAAGATACACCCATGAAAGAAAGAAAAAGACTGAAAAGCTGGCAGGGTTGGGTTCTGTTTATATCTGCCATGGTTGCGGTTTTCTGTTTAGGTTTATTGGCTGCATCCATTACGGAACGTCGTGCAGAGGTCCGGTCGATCTTTGCCAATAAGAAAGTGGAGATCGCTCCGATGGAAGCTCGGAATGCACTCTTCCAATCCAACTATCCTCGTGAGTACGAAACATGGTTGCAGACAGCAGATACATCGTTTGTTTCCGAGTTCAACGGAAATAAGTTTGTGGATGTGCTGGCACAACGTCCGGAGATGGTGGTATTTTGGGCAGGATACGCATTTTCAAGGGAGTACGGGAGTCCGCGAGGGCACTACTATGCCATCCATGATATGCTCCACACGTTGCGTACAGGTAGTCCGGGTGTAGACGGAATGGATGATATACAGCCGTCGACCTGCTGGGTATGTAAAAGTCCTGATGTTCCGAGAATGATGCAAGCGATAGGCATCGGGGAGTTTTACCAGAAGAAGTGGAGCGAGATGGGCAGTGAAATCGTCAATCCGATAGGCTGTGCCGACTGTCATGATACCGAAACAATGGATCTTCGTATCTCTCGCCCTGCACTCATAGAGGCTTTCGAGAGAATGGGAAAAGATATTACCAAAGCCACTCATCAGGAGATGCGCTCTTTGGTATGCGCACAGTGCCACGTGGAATACTACTTCTACAAGGAGAACAAATACCTCACTTTCCCTTGGGATAAAGGCACAACAATGGAAGATGTAGAGAAGTATTTCGACGAAATAGAGTACTACGACTACATCCATGCCATAAGTAAAGCTCCTATCTTGAAGGCTCAGCACCCCGACTATGAGATAGCGCAGCTCGGCATACACGCTCAAAGAGGTGTGGCTTGTGCCGACTGTCATATGCCGTATATGAGTCAGGGTGGTGTGAAGTTCAGCGACCACCACATACAGAGTCCGCTCAACTATATAGACAGAACGTGTCAGACCTGCCACCGTGAAAGCGAAGAGGTGCTTCGCCAAAATGTCTACGATCGTCAGCGTATGGCAAACGAAATCCGGAATAAGCTCGAAAAAGAGCTTGCCGCAGCTCATATAGAGGCGAAGTTTGCCTGGGATAAGGGAGCAACCGAAGAGATCATGAAACCGGTGTTGCAGTATATCCGTCAGGCGCAATGGCGTTGGGACTATGGTGTGGCTTCGCATGGTGCTTCGTTCCATGCGCCTCAAGAGGTAACCCGTATATTGTCCAACGGATTGGAGAGAGCGCTTCAAGCAAGGCTCGCAATCTCCAAAGTGCTTGCCAATCTCGGCTTTACCGGAGACGTTCCTATGCCTGACATCTCTACCAAAGAGAAAGCACAGCGTTATATAGGGCTTAATCCTGAAGAGCTTCATGCCAATAAGAAGAAGTTCTTGGACGTTGTGGCTCCTGAGTGGATAGAGAAAGCGAAGCAGCAAAAACGCATCTGAAAATAAGACAGATCCTCTCTCTCGCAAGAGCAAGATCTGTTTACAAAAAGTATAGAGTAGAGATCGTATGGCAGATGTAGCATCTTCTATGCGGTCTCTATCTGTTAGTATTACACACGGATACCTATATATATAATATTATGTGGAAACAACCTTGGGGATATCGTGAAGCATTTGCTATTTCTGTGGCTCTTGTTGTCATCGGTGTGCTGTTTCATTTCATACTCGGACCTATACCTGCTCAAGGCTTTGCCTATCCTTTCAATCTGATAGGAGGCATCTGGGTCTTTTTCCTCTCCGTTCTTCTTGCCGTTCTTGCACGTAAAAAGGTTCGGATAGCCACGTTTCTGACCGGATATAAAATGTCTATTGCCGCCATTGCAACCCTCATGGCAGTCTCTGTCATCATGGGTCTGACGAAGCAGATAGAGCTTTCGGCAGCCTCCGGAGAGGATTTGAAGATGCTGGTACACACTCTCGGCTTCAGCCATATACTCTCTACGTGGTACTTCCTGGTAAGCTATCTGCTTCTGCTGATACTGCTTGGAGGTGCTACCTTTGCATTTATCCTTAGAGGGCGGAAAAGGAATATGACATGGGGCAGATACGTCTCTTTCCTGCTGAATCACTTAGGACTCTACATAGCACTCCTTGCCGGAGTGTTGGGTGCTCATGATCTGAAAAGATACCGAATGCAGGTGGATACTTCTACCAATATGCCCGAATGGAGAGGAACAAAAGATTTCTCTTCCGAGCTTTACGAGCTTCCTCTGGCGATCGAGCTGGAAGCCTTCGAGCTGGAAGAGTATCCTCCCAAGCTGATGATCATAGACAGCAGAACCGGCGAGACGCTTCCTTCAGGTCATCCATGGCATCTGTCGGTGGAGGAGACACCATCTTCCGGAAGAACGGGAGCGTGGAAGGTGGAAGCGTTGGAGTATCTCCCTTACAGCTCACCCGTGGTCTCGAAAGACAGTATTCACTTTGTGGAGTTTGGCAGTACGGGAGCGGTGCATGGCGTTAAAGTACGCGCAACGAACAGCAGCACGGGTGAGGAGGTGAACGGATGGGTTACGTCCGGCAGTTATCTCATTCCGTTCAGAGGGCTATCCCTGCCGGACAGCTTGAGTATCGTTATGCCGGATCCGGAGCCAAAGCAGTTCCGCTCCAAAGTCTCTATTTACAGCCCCGGAGGCGGATATGTCAAAGGCGAGATTTCAGTGAATCATCCCATAAAGTTTGAAGGCTGGCACATCTATCAGCTAAGCTATGATCAAGAGATGGGAAGGTGGAGCAATGTTTCCGTATTCGAGCTTGTAAAAGATCCGTGGATGCCTTTTGTCTATGTCGGACTGCTATTGATGCTGCTGGGAGCGGTATGTCTCTTCATTCTGCCCCAACCCACTTATGTACCTTCAACTAAAGAGAACGAGCTATGACTACTTGGAACGATATGATATACTACGCTCTCCCGACCGTGTTGCTGGCTGCATGCGGTGCATGGATGGCTTTTAAGGAGAAAAGAAACGGAGCGCTTGCTCTTTCCATACTGGCTCTCATTCTGTTCGGAACCTATATCGGGCTTATGTGGCACTCCCTCGAACGTCCGCCTATGCGTACCATGGGGGAGACGCGTCTGTGGTATTCGTTCTTTGCACTGCTTGCCGGCATTATCGTTTACCTGCGATGGCACTACAAGTGGATATTGGGATTTTCCACCATTCTTGCTTCTGTTTTTATTGTGATCAATCTGGTTCGTCCGGAGATCCACAACAAGAGTATGATGCCGGCACTGGAAAGTCCGTTCTTTGTACCACATGTCATCTCCTATATGTTCTCTTACGGCATGCTGGGGGCGGGACTTCTGGTTGCTCTCTATGCCTTATGGATAGAGAAGAAAAAAGGAGAAGCGGATCACGCACTCCGACTGATGTCCGTATCGGACGGGTTGGCTTACACCGGGCTTGCCTTTCTGATGATCGGTCTTCTGTTAGGAGCTTTTTGGGCAAAGCTTGCATGGGGACACTATTGGAGTTGGGATCCGAAAGAGACATGGGCTGCCATAACGATGCTTGCCTATCTGCTCTATATCCATTACCGGCTTAGCAGACCTCGTAAACTGGCTACGGCTCTCTGGCTGCTGCTTTTCTCTTTCTTGTGTTTGCAGATCTGCTGGTATGGAGTCAACTTCCTCCCATCGGCACAAGGCATAAGCATTCACACCTATGGGTGATGACGGATTTATCCGGTACGGTGGATGCGATGCTTAGAACCATTCTTTATATCGGCTGTGGCAGCTTCATCGGGGGAGTGATGCGCTTTCTTCTTTCCCGATATGTGCAGGATGGCATCGCCGGAGCTTTCCCTTGGGGAACGCTGGCTGTCAATCTTATAGGATGTCTCCTGATGGGACTGCTCTACGGCACGATGGAGCGAGGGAATATAGGCGATGAGAATCTTCGCCTCTTCCTTACGGTGGGAGTGTGTGGCGGTTTCACCACATTTTCGACCTTTGCCATGGATGGTTTTATGCTGCTGAAGTGGGAGAGTCTGCTCCCTTTGCTCGGCTATCTTGCCGTGAGTGTGGTCGGAGGCATCCTGCTTTTCTTTTTGGGCTATACTCTTATAAGGCAGTTTTGAAATGGCGAGAGTGATTTTTGTCTGCCCGTTTCCGTCTTTCCTCTTTCTTGATTTTATATATTCCATCCCCAAAAATGCTCACTTTTTTTCGGCTCTCTATTTTGATCGGAGGGGGCGTTTTCGGAGGGGTGCCGGATTTGTTAAATCAGCCCGTTTTATTAACACAAATTTTGATTTCTGTTAAGCCAAAACGCTAAACGAGCATATTCTTTCGGCTTAACGTGTTTAATTTTTCAGTGAACACGTTTACCGATTTCATTAAACACGTTTACCGGATTCGATTAACGTGTTTAGCCGAAATCATTAAAGCGCTATTTGCCAGGTTTTTATGCTTTTTTGCTCCAAAACGTGCATTAAAAGGTAAATTTCTTTATTGGGAAATATTTACATATAGAGGTGTTAAAATTTGCATCTATTAACGCGAAAACAGCCCATGAAATGCACTGAGAAAAATTTTTCTTCGAGAATGAGATTTTATCGTATCGATTTTATTCTTAGCGTTTTACTCTAAAACGACTTGGCGAATTTACCCTCTCTACGCCAAAAATCTTCTCTCTTGCTCTCGATTTCCAGCTCTCCGTTTTTATATAAAAAGACCGATGTGCTCCTCTAAAAACACATCGGTCTTCTGCCTTTTTTCTAAAACAATTTTGCCAAACCCAACCGGTCTACAGACGTACGACTTTTAGTTCGGAATGGCATCGGAAGAAAGCCCGGTCCGCAACACTCTTGACAGACTTGGGAAGGTAGACCTTACGGAGATTGGGACACGCTTCCACCGCATAGTCTTCGATAGTTTCCGTTCCCTCTTCAAAGTATAGCTCTTCCATTCCTTCGTGTCCGAAGATAACGTTTTTACCGACACTCTTCATGGGTTTCATCTTAACCACTTTCAGACGATCCGGAATGAAAAAAGGCAGATTGGACTTGTCTCCTTTGATATAAATAGTGCCTTTATACTCCTCAAGGTGAGGGTTTTCCGGATCTACGAGTATCTTCTCTACATTTTTGCCGGACTCCTTGAGATTGAGTTGGTCTGAGGTGCCGAGCATTTTGATGTTGCGACCAAGGTAGATCTCTTTTACAGATTTCGGCAGATGGGTCGGATTGAAACTTCCTATCTGAAATCCTCCCACGCCATAAGGCACAACAAGTTTTTCTCCCGTAAATGAATCTTGAACGCTACTTATAGTAAGCTCCCTTTTTTCATAGGTACACACGAACTTCTCATCCCGGAAGAGAGGAAAGTCCAAGCGTTCCGGTAAAAGAAAGTCGAACCTTTTGGGATCGTTCGCATCGTAGAAAATGCCATTGGTTGCATCTGATACAAACCATTTGCCATCAAGCAAGACATAGTTCCACGCATGCCCCAATGGATTTCCGAGAGTGTTGAAGCGAGCCAGGCCGTTTACTATCGGGGCATAAATCTTCTGCGTATGACAGAACACTTTTAGGAGATTGGAGTATCCCTGACAGATAGCCACTTTGTGCTTGAAAGTGGTGTAGGCGCTGTTGTAATCCGGTATGGAGGGGTCGAAAGTGTTGCCATACTTGACGTTTTTCCGAATCCAACCGAACAGAAGATCGTGCATTTCTCTTTGGTTTTTAGGTTGCTTTTCTGCCACGAGCTTATCGGCAAAAGCCTTTATCTCGTTCAGCTGAGCCTCTGTAATCCGGGTCTCTCCGAGAGGAAGAGGCTCATCGAATGTCATATTTGAGAGCAGAGCAAAAACTCTCTCCGCCGGAGAACCCGTAAGAATGCGTGAACCATCCGGTTTTGGGAAGAGATCTGTCTGCGCCGGAGGGTCATTCTCTTTCGGTTTTTCCGGTTGCTCTACTTCCGGATCCTTCTTCTCGTTCGGGCGAAGGGGATCTTTCCGGCAGGCTGTAACAACAAGTGTGCCCAGTATCAGGAGTAAAAGTAGTCTTGTTTTGTGCATAAATGTCATATTATTTTTCTTTATCTTTTTGAGGAACAGTTCTTTATATATTGTTAAAGTCTTGTCTTCTTCAATCATGTGTGTTGTAGAAAAAGACAAGAATAATATCGGGTGCGAAAATAAAAATTATAGTTCATACACACAAGAATATCATTCGGGACACAACAATGCTTAAAGAGAGAAGTTTGAGAGCAAAAGCAAGCCGTAATACACTCTTCTTTAATAGATTTATTTCATATCTTTGGCGATCGGAGTCAAAAGTTAACCTTTTGCAAAAGTCTGAATCTATTAACATTGAAGTAAAATATTATTCACAGATCTTCGGATCTTAAATCTCCATGTTGGCATGAAGCATCGACACTTTCTCGGAACGGCTTTCGGTAAGAGAGGCATACTCTTTTCTCTAAGTCTGTTTCTTCTATCTCTGTGTTGCTTTGAACCCATCGCGGCACAGAGTAAAAACTGCAAACAGAGGATAAGCGGTTATGTTTATGAAAAGGGCTCGCAAGAGATCATCATCAGGGCAAGAATAAAAGAACCACAGCTAAAGACCGGAACATTGACCAATTCGTATGGTTTTTTCAGCCTGGAACTCCCTTGCAGTTCTCAAGAAGTAGAGGTTTATTCTGCCGGCTGTCAGCCTCAGACGATCCGACTGACGGGAAAAGATACCGTCATCAACGTCTATCTCGCACCACAAGAGCTGGATGAGGTTGTGGTGGTCGGAAGAAAAAACGACTCCGAACTGACCGGCTCACGAATGGGCAGTATGGAAGTGCCTCTTGAGATTATCCGCAGAGCTCCTGCGCTTCTCGGAGAGGCGGATCCCCTGAAAACTATACAGCTTCTACCGGGTGTACAAGCCGGGATAGACGGTAGTGCCGGCATCTTTGTACGTGGTGGCGGTCAGGACGAAAACCTTTTCTTGCTCGATGGAGTCCCGCTCTACAATGTGAATCACCTGCTTGGATTTTTCTCCGTATTCACTCCGGAAGCGATCAAGAGAGTGGATCTCTACAAGGGTAGTTTCCCATCGAGATTCGGGGGAAGGCTTTCGAGCGTTGTGGACATCAGAACAAATGATGGGAATATGAGAGAGTATCACGGTACGGCAAGCATCGGACTGATCTCCTCCAAGCTGCATTTTGAAGGGCCTATCGTCAAAGATAAAACCTCTATTCATGCTTCCTACCGCCGGACTTACGCGGATCTTTTGGCACGTCCATTCATGACTCAAGACGAGAAAGGCGGATACTACTTCCAGGACTTCACGTTGAAGCTGAACCATAGATTCGGAGACAGAGACCGGTTATTCCTAAGTCTGTATGGTGGAGACGATAATCTCTACACCCACTTCGAGCATAGCATGAACAGGTATCAGTCGAAGTCAGACAGTGAAATGTCTTGGGGAAATATCGTCTCTTCGCTTAGATGGAATCATATATTCTCTTCCCGACTCTTCTCCAATACCACAATAGCCTACTCCAGATACAAACTCAGGACGTCAAATAAAGAGAATGAGTATGTGATAACAGATGGGAAATCTGAGCTGACCAACGGATATCATCTGCAGTTTACTTCGGGTATAGAGGACCTTTCTGCCCGTATGGATATGGAGTATTACCCCGTGCATAACCACACCATTAAGTTTGGAGGGGAGTATATCTATCATACTTTCAAACCGGAGGCGTTGTCGTTTGACCCCGTAAAGCAACAAGACCCGGAAGATGCCGATGTTTTGAAAGCTCTTAATCAGAGTGCAAAGCCGATACGAGCGCACGATGTATCTCTCTATGCAGAGGATGAGATGAGACTGCTGTCATGGTTGGACGGTAATGTGGGCGTGCGTTACTCTATGTTTGGAGTGAACGGAAAGCTCTATCACTCCTTAGAACCTCGCGCTTCCGTGAGGATAACCCCTACAGATATCTTCGATGTCAAGCTCTCTTATACGAAGATGAGCCAGAACATTCACCTGCTAAGCTCTTTCGGTCTCAGCATGCCTACGGATCTTTGGGTGCCTGCCACGGAACGGATAAGCCCGATGAGTGCAGATCAATATGCTTTGGGTCTCTACTCTGATGCGATAAACGGATGGAGATTGTCTACCGAAGGGTATTACAAGACCATTGATAATGCAATAGAGTACAAGGATGGCGCAATGTTTATGGGCTTCTCTTCGGGATGGCAAGAGAAGGTAGAGCAAGGCGAGGGACGCTCTTATGGTGTCGAAGTAATGGCACAAAAAACAGAAGGAAATCTTACAGGCTGGGCAAGCTACACTTATGCCAAGAGTGAAAGAAGATTCAGTCCCAATGGAATAAACCAGGGAGCCTGGTTCCCGGTGCAGTTTGACCGCAGACACAATTTCAATATCGTTGCAACGTATGCTTTCTCGAAAGCTCTGGACTTAACGGCTACATGGGAGTATAGATCCGGTGGAAGAGCTACGGTAGGTATCGGTATGACGGAATATATAGCGAATCAATCCACCGGACATTACGGCGATTATTATATAAATCACTTGGACAACGGAGGAAATCGTATTACCCAAACACCTCTTGTAACATCAAGAAACAACTATCAAATGCCTTCGACTCACCTGTTGAACCTTTCGCTCAACTACTACGTTAAGCATAAGAGAGGCAAAAGTCAGTGGAATTTCTCTGTGTACAATGTCTATAACAGACGCAACCCAACCTTTTTATTGCTCCAAACAGGAGCAGGAAGAATAGAGAGAGAAAAGACTGCGGTTCCGATGTTAAAGAGAGTCTCCATTCTGCCAATTCTTCCATCCATATCTTATACGTATAAATTCTAATTCGTCATGAAAAGTATATATTATCATCTCAATAAGCTCAAAGTCGCGGCTCTAATCCTTCTTTCAGTAGTGCTATTCAGCAGATGCGTGGATGAAGTCCCTATGGATATTTCCGGTTATAAGGAAGAGCTGATAGTAAATGCCATATTCGATACTTCTTTGAGCAACCACTATATATATGTATCTCGTACGGGACTTTTGAATCCAATCCCGGAAAAAGAAGCAGATGTAAAGCTGTTCATTAACGATGTACGGGTGAAAGATCCGGTGCCACACACGGTTTATCGTTTGTTTCATAAGCAGGTGTATCGCCCTTGTTTCCTAAGTACAGAAAAGTTTAAGCCGGGAGATCGTATCAGATTGGAGGTAGCAACAAAGGATGGAAAGCATCAGACTGTGGCGGAAACCGCCATCCCGAAAAGCGTCGGCATAGATAAGATAAGTTGGGAAGAGCCGGTAGTAGGCAAGCAACATGGTACGCTGTACACCACAATGACGGATCCTAAAGACGAGAAAAACTTCTATCAGCTGCGTTTTGCCGAAGAGGGAGTCTTTGAAGACAAGCCTTATCGAAGGATTTTAAGTCTGAACCATTCGCAAGAACCGGTCATGAATGATGGGAAGAGCACCACAACCACAAGTGATGAAGACTCTTACTTTAGCTCTCCAAACAATAACATGGGTGTGTTTTACGATAAATGGCTGAACGGAACATACACTCTAAAGTCCGGAGTGAGAGTGGCACAGATCAGACCCGGAGCAGAATATTATGTGCTTTTATCCTCCATTACTGAAGGATTTTACTTTTACCTTAGGGCTATAAATACGTTGGAGTCGGAGGATTTTATCGAAGGACTCACTACACCTATCATATTGCCCAGCAATGTCAAAGGGGGAAAAGGATACGTAGCAGGGGTTGCCACCGAGCGCATTCAGTTTTCAAAAAAATAATGCGTATCTTTGGTATCTATATCATCCATCAAAAACATTAAAAGAAATAGAACGAATGAAAGGACGTGTTCTCATTATAGGTGCAGGCGGTGTCGGTACCGTTGTCGCCAAGAAAGTAGCAATGAACAGCGATGTCTTTACGGACATTATGCTGGCAAGTCGCACAAAATCGAAGTGTGATGCCATCGCTGCAAACATTAAAGAAGCAAAGATCAAAACGGCTCAGGTAGATGCGGATAGCGTAGAGGAGTTGGTAAAGCTGTTTAAGGAATTCCAGCCGGAGCTTGTCATCAATGTTGCTCTTCCTTATCAGGATCTCACCATTATGGATGCATGTCTTGAGTGTGGCGTGAACTATCTCGACACTGCAAACTATGAACCGATAGACGAAGCGAAGTTCGAGTATCACTGGCAATGGGCATACAAAGAGAGATTTGAGCAAGCAGGGCTTACCGCAATACTTGGTTGTGGTTTCGATCCGGGTGTTACCGGCGTATTCACAGCGTATGCAGCCAAGCACCATTTCGATGAAATCCATTACCTCGATATCGTAGACTGCAATGCCGGAGATCACAAACGCCCCTTTGCAACCAATTTCAACCCGGAGATCAACATTCGCGAAATCACTCAGAAAGGCAAATATTGGGAGAATGGTCAGTGGGTAGAGACCGAACCGCAAGAGATTCATCAGCCTATTACTTACCCTGAAGTGGGTCCGAGAGAGTCTTATCTTCTTTACCATGAAGAGCTGGAGTCTCTTACTAAAAACTTCCCGACCATTAAGCGAGCACGTTTCTGGATGACTTTCGGGCAGGAATATCTCACACACCTTCG
Organism: Porphyromonas canoris; assembly: GCF_000765975.1. Classification (NCBI taxonomy): domain Bacteria; kingdom Pseudomonadati; phylum Bacteroidota; class Bacteroidia; order Bacteroidales; family Porphyromonadaceae; genus Porphyromonas; species Porphyromonas canoris. The sequence continues at coordinate 7,691 of NZ_JQZX01000015.1, read as the reverse complement.
CGTTATCCAAAACATCGGAATGGCGAGCATCGAACCCATCATGTACGAAGGTCGTGAAATCGTTCCGATTCAATTCCTTAAGGCAGTGCTTCCTGACCCGAAAGAGTTGGGTGAAAACTACACCGGACAGACCTCTATCGGCTGTCGCATAAGAGGTATAAAGGATGGTAAGGAACGCACTTACTACGTGTACAACAACTGTAGCCACGAAGCAGCATATAAGGAAACCGGAGCACAAGGAGTGAGCTATACCACCGGAGTACCTGCGACAATAGGTGCAATGATGTTCTTCAAAGGCATCTGGCGTAAACCGGGTGTATATAACGTAGAAGAGTTTGATCCGGATCCGTTCATGGAAGAGCTCAACAAGCAAGGCTTGCCATGGCACGAACAATTTGATATTGACTTGGAACTATGATAGCTGTCGGAGATAAAATACCCGAGTCTCTCGGATTGGATCAAGACGGAAAAGAGATCAAGGCTGCCGACCTGTTGGGGCAGCCTTCTCTTCTCTATTTCTACCCTAAAGACAATACTTCCGGCTGCACGGCACAGGCATGCAGTTTGAGAGACGGCATAGAAGAGCTGAAGAGAGTAGGTATCCGGGTTATCGGGATCAGCAAAGACTCTGCCAAGAGCCATAAATCCTTCATCGAAAAGTACGATCTCCCTTTCACCCTCATAGCAGATACCGAACATGTTCTACAAGAGACATTCGGTGTTTGGGTCGAGAAAAGCATGTATGGCAGAAAGTACATGGGTACCCAACGCACCTCTTTCATCATAGATGCAGAAGGCAGAGTAACACACATCATATCCGGTAAAGAGGTACGCACAAAGGATCATGCAGACCAGATATTGGAGATACTCAAGAACAATTAACACTCAAAACTTCTAAAAAATATGGCAAAAAAAAGCGATATAAATGACCCAACGGTAGAAGCAGGACAGAAATCGGACGAGAAAGCAACTCTTGAAGCCAACAAGAGAAAAGCCCTGCTCGCTGCCATGGAAAAGATACAGAAAGACTTCGGTAAGGGAGCTATTATGAACATGGCAGAGGATGTCGTGGACGATGTCGAGGCTATCCCATCCGGTTCTCTTACTCTCGACTTGGCACTTGGTATCGGTGGTTATCCTCGTGGACGTATAGTGGAAATCTACGGGCCGGAGTCTTCCGGTAAAACGACCCTTGCCATCTATGCCATTGCAGAGGCTCAAAAGCAGGGCGGACTGGCAGCCATCATTGACGCCGAACACGCTTTCGACAGATTTTATGCCGAAAAGCTGGGCGTTGACATCAATAACCTCTGGATCTCTCAACCCGATAACGGCGAGCAGGCACTCCAGATAGCGGAGCAGCTCATCCGCTCTTCTGCGGTAGACATTGTTGTCATCGACTCCGTAGCGGCACTTACCCCTAAAGCCGAAATAGACGGAGCAATGGGTGATGCCAAGATGGGGCTTCATGCCAGACTTATGTCTCAGGCGCTGAGAAAACTTACGGGAGCAATCTCTAAGAGCCGTACCTGCTGTATTTTCATCAATCAGCTCCGAGATAAGATCGGCGTGGTTTACGGACCAAGCGAGACCACAACCGGAGGTAATGCGTTGAAGTACTATGCTTCCGTGCGTTTGGAGATACGCAAAGGCACGCCATACAAAGATGGAGAAGAGGTCTATGGCTATCCTCTAAAGGTGAAGGTTGCCAAGAACAAAGTGGCTCCTCCATTCCGCAAAGCGGAGTTCGATGTCATCTTTGGCGAAGGAATAGACCGTGTGGGCGAACTCATCGACCTCGGTGTAGAGCATAACATCATTGCGAAAGCAGGTTCCTGGTTCAAGTACGAAGGTACCAACATCGGACAGGGAAGAGATGCAACGAAAGAGACACTCAAGAATGACCCGGATCTGCGAGAAGCGATAGAAGTTGCAGTATTAGAGGCCATAAACGGCACTGATAAGTAAAATTTGGGCGATTTCAGGTATTGAGACTTTAAAAGATTAAGGATATAGCGGTTAAAAATATGACGTACGACATATATACTAAATTGCTTCAAGAGGTAAAATGGACGAAATTTGCATTAGAAAGTAGAACCTAATCAATCTTTCTTACCTCATATCTAAATCTTTTGTGGAACATACGACAATAGTTGAACGTAGGCTGTGCGAGAGCACGGCCTGCGTTATTTTTTTATACTCTTTTCGGAAAACTTTTATTGAGGCATGTTTTTAGATAATAAGGTAAGATGATTCTTCATATTTCCCCATCCGGGAAACGCTTCTCGGTGATCTGCTTTAAGAGCCGGGCGATCTGTCTTTTTTTCTGCGTTATCTTTCCGGTAAACTTCTTTAAAGGTGTGCTTTAAGAGATTGGGCGGGACCTCCTTCTATCTCTACTGCTTGGGAAACCCCTGCTGAGGGGCTGCTTTAAGGTGGGGGGAGTGTGCCTTCCCTCTTTCTTTGTTCGGGAAACTTTTGCCGGAATTATACTTCAAGCGGACGGAAAAATCTTATGCTCTCTTTATTCTGTTCCATATTCTCTCGAAGACGGGAACAGCTATGGCTATTACAAGAGAAACTATAACATAAGAGGATGCTGTGTCTCTGCTCCACGTTGAAATGATGTAAAAGCTCAGCAGAACAGAGTAAAAGAAAGGTATCCTATACAGCAAATGACTCTTTTTCAGCTTCTGTATCTCTTTGCTCACCCTCTTCTTCTCCTCTTTTTCAACCTTCTTCTTTAGAAAGTGCTCAATGAGAGCGGCCATAAGCATCACGGCTAAAAGAACTCCCATGCAGATATAGTGGCTTTTTCTGTCCGGAAACAAGAAAAGGCATGCCGTAAAAGTGATGGCGTAAAATAGTGGATAGGATACAACTCGAAGCAGATTTCGATGATTTGTTTGCATGTTCATTCTTTTTTTGAGCTGCAAAATTACCTATTTTCTTCCTCAAAAGAAAGCAGAGAAAATAGGTAAAGTGCCGTTTAGAGCAGTATTTTTATACAAAAACGATCTTCCCAAAATTGCCCCTTAAAAGCCCACCGGAAACTTTTTTCTTTGAGTAAGAAAAAGGATGATAATCTCAACTTGCTGTATATAAGCGGATTAAAAATCAGGCGAAATTCTGAGAGAAAATTTTTTCAGAGCATTTCATGGGTTGTTTTCGCGTTAATAGGTGTGAATTTTAATAGGCGTTTGTGTGAATAAAATCTAATAAATAAAATTGGCTTTTCGTATGCTTTTTGGAGTAAAAATAGATAAAATGTTGATATTTAGCGCCTTGTTTGTTTTGGCTAAACACTTTAATTGAATCCGATAAACGTATTAAATGAAATCGGTAAACGTGTTCATTGAAAAATTAAATACGTTAAGCCGGAACGATATGCTCGTTTAGTGTTTTGGGTGAACCTGTATCGGAATTTGTGTTAATAAAACAGCCTCGATTTAACAATTTGGCCGTGCTCCGGAAATGACCTCTCCGATCAAAATAGAGAGAGAAAAAACCGGGAAGAGGTATCGGTATGGAATATATAAAAATGACTTTTTCTGCCGAAGCGAATCCGACTGAAAGTAGGGATACATTATCAGTATACATGGACAAGAACCATTAGGAGAAAGCAGAGAACTTTTTGACAAAATGCATATCCTTTTTTGGGGGCTGATAATAAGTGCATTAAATCTTGTTTCGGAGCATCTTTTCAGGGTGTTTTCTTCAAATATGTATATCTTTGAATATATAATGGTCTGCCTTTTAAAAAAGAATGTAGTATGAGAGAATATTTCTTTGATGACTTTCTTCGCTCTAATGTCCCACTAACCGATGAGCAGAGGAGTATGCTCTTCAAGCACAGTATGGTGAAAGAGTACGATCGAGGAGACTTTATCCTGAATGCCGGGGAGACTTGTGTCCATCGATTTTTTATCGAAAGAGGAGCGATACGAGAGTATTCGATAGACCCCAAAGGAAAGGAACACTTGCTGTTTTTTGCTGTCGAGGGATGGTTTTTGATGAATGTAGACAGTGTGTTTTTCAACCAGCCGTCTAATCACTTTATCCAAGCCATAGAGCCGACCCGACTGCTCTTGATCAATGAAAATCAACTCCAAAAGCTCGTCCGTGAGGATCCTGCTTTCGCAGAGCTTGACAGACAGTTGCTATACGAGCATATACAGATGCTTCATCGACGTATCACGCTTCTTCAGAGTGCTTCAGCGGAGGAGCGTTACTTGCGGTTCATCAAGGATTTCCCCGAAATCCCTATGAGGGTGCCTCAGACAATGATTGCATCATATCTGGGGATCACTCCGGAGAGCCTGAGCCGTGTCCGAAGAGCAATCGCAAAAGGGAGATAAGGGTCTCCATCGCTTCTTAACATAGGTCAATGTCGGAGAGATCAACAGGGACTAACTTTGCGATGTAAAATAAAGTTGATAGTAACAATAGCAAAGAAAGGACTAAAATTATGAGAACGAAAGATATTGCACTTGTGACAACGCCGCAATCTTCACACTGGGTAGGCGACGGCTTCTTTGTCCACAACTTTATCCCTTCTGTCAAAGGACTCTCCATGCAGGAGATGGATCCTTTCATCCTCCTTGACTATAATGCCCTTCGTGAGGTTGCTCCAACAGATCTACCCGGGGGAGTGGATGTCCATCCGCATAGAGGATTTGAGACGGTAACCATTGCCTATGAAGGTGAAGTTGAACACGCTGATAGTGCGGGACACGGTGGGCTCATAGGGCGTGGAGATGTACAGTGGATGACAGCTGCCAAGGGAGTCTTGCATCGAGAGTTTCACGGTACGGAATGGGCGAAAAAGGGTGGACCGTTTCAGATGGTGCAGCTTTGGACAAACCTTCCTGCCAAAGACAAAATGTCTCCTCCCAAGTATCAGTCCATAACCAACGCATCTATGGGTAAGCATATCCTTCCCGATGATGCCGGGATGGTCGAAGTGATCGCCGGCGAATATCAAGGGACAGTAGGACCTGCAACTACCCACTCCCCTATATATCTTATGAATGCCAAACTTAGAGAAGGTGGTCGGGCGGACTTTTCCTTCCCGGCTTCTCATAATACGGCACTTCTTGTGATCCGTGGAGCTATCCGCATAGGAGATCGAGATATAGACACAGATACCTTTATCAAGTTCGCTCACAATGGAGAGGATTTCGCCATCAAGGCTACTCGCCCCGATACGGTGGTTCTCTTGATGAGCGGCGAACCTCTTCGAGAACCGATAGCAGCCTATGGGCCATTTGTGATGAATTCCAAGGCTGAGCTTTTACAGGCTTTCGAGGACTTTAACAACGGTCGCTTCGGACACCTTGACACTAAACGATAATTTTCCTGTACACACACTTTTGCCAATTTCTGACAGTTCACTCGGAGGATATACTCCAAGTGGGCTGTTTTTTTTAGTCTTTGGTCGTTTAATGGAATAGCTTACTCCTCTATATAATGAATGAGAGCCAAAGTTATCAGTTTTGAACTCTATCTTGTGTTGTTTTGAACGTTTGTGTCGTGAGGTCCCCCCCCCCCAATAAACTTATTGTAACGATATGGAGAGATGTCTGGCTTCTTCTTAAATTCGGATGATAACAACGATTCCTATTACTCGTATTTAGAATTCTTTTTCGGAAAGTTCTTCTCAGGCTTTGTTGGAGAAAATCCAATGAGAAGTAAGTAAACTACGGTGTCCGATACAAAACTTCCGCTCTGCTCCATCGGATGTATTAGTGTACATGAAAAGAGGGTGTGTCAAAATGAAAGTTTTGACACACCCTCTTTTTTATTTTACTTTATTATTTTTCCAAACGTGCCAGAAGTGTACTGACAGCTTCGGAGCATTGAGCCTTTAGGGTATGGTCCGTGATGCTGAGACTCTCGACGTCGAAGTTGTGCCCGAAACTCGGAAGCGAAAAAGTAGCAACGACATCTGCTCCGTAGAGAGGAAATGTACTTTTGGCAGCAGCAAGGACATTTGCTCCGCCAAGTCGACCGGGTGAGGTACTCATGAGGAGCATGGGTTTCTGTGCAAATACCTCACGACGAACGCGAGAAGACCAGTCGAATATATTCTTGAAAGCAGCGCTATATGAGCCGTTGTGTTCAGCCAATGAGCATACTATGGCATCAGCTTCATCCATGGCTTCGAGAAATGCTTTTATTTGATAAGGATAGCCGGCTTTTTCTCTGTCTTCGGAGAAGATCGGCATCTCATAATCGTTGAGATCGAGAAACCGGACTTCGTGTCCGAACATCTGATTCAATACAGATGCAACGAGATGTCGGTTGATTGAAGTGCTTGAAGTGCTGCCGGAAAATGCAACAATCTTAATCGGTCTTTTTGTAGATACTTCATTCATAATAAAATCTTTTTTTGTGTTTGAACTGATTATAGAGAGGAAAGTGATATTTTGCTCTACGAGCTTACACATGGTCTATCCCCGAAGTCCTTTCCCACAACATCATTGGAGTCATAGAAAGAGGCTGTTCTTAAAACGAAAAGACATCGTCTTTGACGACATAAGTTGCTTTCAGTTGAGATTTGAGGCTTTTGATATGGTTGCTGAGTAGGGAGCCGAGAGCATCCGGCTCTATCGTATCCACATCCAAGAGAAGAGCTTCGGGCTGTTGGATCTCGAGCATTTTTCGGATGAGTGCACGATCAGAATTATTGATATCTGGATCTATGACAACGATGTCAAAGAGGATGCCCTGCATCTTTTCCACAGCTTCTTCGGCGGTTGAAGCAACAGTATACCTGACCTCTGTGATACGCTCCAAAAGACTAATATGGGCTTTAAAATCTTCTCCTACAAGTAGAACGTCAAATTTCATCATAATTTTTCCCTTTCTTGTTATTGTGATGCAAAGATACGGTACTGCCCAAAGGTGTACATTGATCTATGATAAGAAGATGAATTCTTCTTTGACGAACGTAATGGGCGGATATTATACCGATTTTAGGAAATGCTAAGAGATGAATGTATGGAAAGTCAGCCCCGGAAGAGATAGCGAGCTTCTTCCTCTAAGAGATCGACATAGCGTGTGAAGAAAGAGTTCGAGTCTTGGAATGCCGTGTGTTAGGGCTTTAATAACAGCTTGATGTGCCACTTTGACAGCAGGAAAGGAGCTGGAGAGACGAACAGTATGGTAACTTTTGGGGAAGCTATTATGAAAAGGGATGCCATAAGATTCAAACTTTTGAACTCAGCATTCAGATAAAGATAACCATCGGTAGTAATGAGGTCGATATGAGGTGTCGCAGGATTCATCGAAAGAAGATCCCCCCCCAGTTGTAATCGTTTCAACCGATGCAACCACAATGCTGATGATATAAGGGTGCTTGATACTCCCACGCTGAAAGAATCAATTCTGTATCTTTTGTTAGTAAAGTTTGGTAGAATGAAAAACTCTTTCTAACTTTGCACCCACGAAACGGGAGAGCAGATCTCCTGTGAGGAATACGAGATCATAGACATATCGGAAGAGAAGAATATAGTAGGATTTTCCTGTACTCAAGTATGGGATGATATAAAACTACAATAGCCGTATTGTACCGTTAGCGGTATGATATGCGAGAGCAAAAAAAATATAAGCAAAAGAAGGGCAGACGGTGGATGCCTTGGCTCTAAGAGGCGACGAAGGACGTGATAAGCTGCGAAAAGCTGTGGGGA